>NZ_JBVHPN010000007.1:0-403985 GCF_055567935.1 Streptomyces sp. NPDC026301
GGACGCGGCGGAACAGGACCGGCTGGCGGCCCTTTTCGCCACCACCGATGTCGGCGACGAGTGCCGGGCTGGTCGGCCCGGCCGCCCGCCAGGCGAGGACCAGACGGCCGCGCAGGGCGGGCGGATCGATCGTCAGCGTCCGCAGCTCCTCGCCGCGCGCCGCGGCGAACGCGCCGGGCAGGATCGCCGCGCCCAGCCCCCGCGCGGCCAGCTGTGCGAGCACTTCGGGGTTGCTGGCCTCGAAGGCGATGTCGGGCGTGAAGCCGGCTGCCGCGCACGCCTCGTCGAGCCGGGCGCGCAGCCCCGTGCCGCGCGGCAGGCTGATCAGCGGGCGGCCGCGCAGGGTGTCGAGTGAGATGACCGGGTGGACGGCGAGTTCATGGGAAGGAGCGACCGCCGCGACGACCGGCTGGTCGTCCACCACCTCGATCTCGACGCCGGCCGGGGTCCCGCTGCCCACGCTGACGATCGCCGCGTCCAGCCGGCCCGTCCGCAGACCGTCGAGGAGCTGGTCGGAGTTGGCCTCGGACAGGGTGATCTCGACCGCCGGGTGCGCGTCGTGGAACTCCGCCAGCAGGTCCGGGAGTTCGACGCTGTGCGAGGTCACCGTCCCCACGGCGACGTGCCCGCGGAGCAGCCCGGTCAGCTCGTCCACGGTGAGCCGGACGCCGTCGACCGCGGCGAGCGCCGCGCGCGCGTACGGGAGGACGGCCGCGCCCACCTCGGTCAGCCGTACCGAACGGCCCGAGCGGTCCAGCAGCTCCTGGCCGAGCTCCCGCTCCAGCCGGCGGACCTGCGCGCTGACCCCGGGCTGGGCCACGTGCAGCCGCTCCGCGGCGCGGGTGAAGTTCCGCTCCTCGGCCACGGCGACGAAGTACTGCAACTGGTGAAGCTCCATGGGCAGCGATTCTAGCGACCCAGAAGCATTGCTTCTCGTTCGGATAATTACCATCTCTTGGACTTCTGGCCGGCGCGGGCCGAGAGTGAAGACACAGGGAACAGCCAGTCGGAAAAGAGGGATCCCATGACCGAGACCCGCGAACGCGCCGCCACCCCCGAGGACCTGGCCCGGCTCTTCGTGGCACGGGCCAACGCCCGCGACGCCGAGGGACTGGCCGAGCTGTACGCACCCGACGCCGTGCTCGCCTACCCGCCGGGGTCCGTCACGGTCGGCCGCGACGCGATCCGTGCCGTGTGCGAGCGGCTGGTGGCGCACGCGCCCCTGCCGTTCGTCGAAGAGGAGCCGCTGCCGACGGTCCGGTACGGCGACCTCGCCCTGACCTCGACCAAGCCCGCCGACGGCACGGGCGGCCGGGTGCAGGTCGCGCGCCGGCAGCCGGACGGGAGCTGGCTGCGCGTCATGGACCGCCCCGAGGCCCCCGCGACTCCGGGGACGGCGGCCGGACGATGACCGTAGTGATCGCCGGCGCGGGCATCGGCGGGCTGACCGCCGCGCTGAGCCTGCACGCCGCGGGCATCGATGCCGTCGTGGTGGAGAGCGCCCGCCGGATCAGGCCGCTCGGCGTCGGGATCAACCTGCTCCCGCACGCCGTGCGCGAACTGACCGAACTCGGCCTGGGTGAAGAGCTCGCCGCCCTCGGCGTCGCCACCACCGAGAACGTCTACTACGACCGGTCCGGCCGGCGGCTCTTCGCCGAGCCGCGCGGCCGGGCACAGGGCTACCACTGGCCGCAGTACTCCCTCCACCGCGGCGAACTGCAGCTCATGCTCCTCGCGGCGGTCCGTGCGCGACTGGGCGCCGGCGCGGTCCGCACCGGAACGCGGCTGGTGGACTTCGAGGAGCGGCCGGGCACGGTCCGGACCCGGCTGCTCGACCGGGCGACCGGAGAGACGCAGACGTACGATGCCGCGGCGCTCGTGGGCGCCGACGGCCTGCACTCGGTGGTCCGGGCGCGGCTGCATCCGGCGGGTGGCCCGCTGCAGTGGTCGGGCATCCGCATGTGGCGGGGCGTGACCGTGGCCGCACCCTTCCTCACCGGCGCCTCGGCGGTTCTCGTGCCGGGCGGGGACGCGGAACTGATCGCGTACCCGATCGGCCGTGGCCGCATCAACTGGGTCTGCCAGGTCAGGGTGGCCGAGCCGCAGCCGCTCACCGAGGAGGCGGCCTGGAACAGCGCGGGCCGGCTCGCCGACGTCCTGCCGTACTACGCGGACTGGACGCTCGGCGTGCTGGACGTGCCCGCGCTGCTGGCGGGCAACGACCTGCTCCTGCAGTACCCCATGGTCGACCGCGACCCGCTGCCCGCCTGGGGCCGCGGCCGGGTCACTTTGCTCGGCGACGCCGCCCACCCGATGTACCCCGTCGGCGCCAACGGCGCGTCCCAGGCCGTCGTCGACGCCCGCGTGCTCGCCCACGAACTCGCGCGGTCCGCCGGCGTACCGGACGGGCTGGCCCGCTACGAGGACGCGCGGCGCGACGCGACCACGGCCGTCGTCCGGGCCAACCGGGAGATGCACCGGGCAGGCGGCCGGACCCCGCAGGACCTGGCCCGCATCACCGACACCTACCGGCAGGCCACGGGCAGCGACGTGCAGGAACTCAACTCCCGGGCGTCGCTGACGCTTCGGTGAGGGGGATGCCGCAGGGGGATAAGGTCGGCGGCATGGGAGAGGCTGTGATGACCGACCAGGAGTTCCTGGACCATGTCGCCGACCGGCTCGCGGGGCTGCCCGGGGTACAGGCCGTCACCCTCGGCGGGTCGCGCGCCCAGGGCACCCACACCGCCGACAGCGACTGGGACTTCGCCCTGTACTACCGCGGCGCCTTCGACCCGGCGGAGCTGCGCGCCGTCGGCTGGGACGGCGAGGTCTCCGGGCTCGGCGAATGGGGCGGCGGCGTCTTCAACGGCGGTGCTTGGCTGGTCATCGACGGCCGGCACGTCGACGTCCACTACCGCGACCTCGACGTCGTCGAGCACGAACTCGCCGAGGCCGGGGAGGGCCGCTTCCACTGGGAGCCGCTGATGTTCCACCTCGCGGGCATCCCCAGCTACCTCGTGGTCGCGGAGCTGGCCGTCAACCGGGTCCTGCGCGGCGAACTGCCGCGCCCCGCCTACCCGGAGCCGCTGCGCGCGGCGGCCCCACCGGTATGGCGCGGGCGGGCCGAGCTCACGCTCCGGTACGCCAAGGGCGCGTACGTGCCGCGCGGGCAGGCCACCGAGGTCGCCGGCGCGCTCGCCACCGCCGCCCTGCAGACCGCGCACGCGGTCCTCGCGGCACGTGGCGAGTGGACCACCAACGAGAAGCGGCTCCTGCAGCAGGCGGGGCTGCGCGGCATCGACACGGTACTCACCGGGCTGCGGCCGGATCCGAAGAGCCTCGCGGCGGCCGTCACCGAGGCGGAGGCGCTGTTCGCGGCGGCGTGCACGGCGTCAGGTGGCCGATGAGCCGGTCCACGAAGGCGCGCTGGGCTGTGACGAGCAGTTCCCCGGCCCGTTCCGGGCGGCACCACGCCACGCGGTCGATCTCGGGGAAGGCGCGCAGGACGCCGGAGCCCCTGGGCCACTCCATCTCGAAGGTCCCCGGCACGACCGCCGCCGGGTCGAGGTCCCCCTCGACGGCCCAGACGGTGACCGTCTTGCCGCCCGACTGACGGACGTCGCCCAGGGAGACGTACGGTCCCTCCGGAGGCGGCAGCCCCAACTCCTCCTCGAACTCCCGCCGGGCGGCCGCCTGCGGCTCCTCCGGCGGTACGTACTCGCCCTTCGGCACCGTCCACGCGCCGGCCTCGCGGCGGGCCCACAGCGGCCCGCCCATGTGCGCCAGCAGCAGCTCGACGCCGGTGCGCGTACGGCGGTACAGCAGCAGCCCGGCGCTCCGTTTCGCCGTCATGATTCCGCGTCGTCGTTCGTGTCGTGGGCCGCCAGGATGTCCTGCACCGTGTCGGCCTCCTCCGGCGACTTGTCCTCCCGGTACCGCACCACCCGGGCGAACCGCAGGGTGACGCCCGCAGGGTAGCGGGTGGATGTCTGGAGGCCGTCGTAGGCGATCTCCACGACGAGCTCCGGGCGTACGGTCACGACGTGCCCCCGCTCCTCCACGGCGAGTTCCCGCAGTCGCTCGGTCTGCCAGGCGAGGGTGGCGTCGGTCAGCCCCTTGAAGGTCTTGCCGAGCATGACGAACGAGCCGTCGGGCCCGCGGGCGCCGAGGTGGAGGTTGGACAGCTTGCCGGCGCGCCTGCCGTGCCCCCACTCCGCCGCCAGCACGACGAGGTCGAGGGTGTGCACCGGCTTCACCTTGAGCCAGGAGGCGCCGCGCCGCCCCGCGCTGTAGGGCGCGTCGAGCGCCTTGACCACGACGCCCTCGTGCCCGCGGCGCAGCGTCGCGGTCCAGAACTCCGCCACCGCCTCCTGCGCCGCCGGATCGGCCGGGTCCTGGACGGCGACCCGGCGGACCCGCATCGGCTCGGGCACGATCCGGGCCAGCTCCGTGTGGCGGTCGGCGAAGGGCAGGTCCATCAGGTCCCGGTCGTCCGCCGCCAGGATGTCGAAGAAGACCGGTGAGAGCGGCAGCGCGGCGTGCGCGGCGGCCACGTCGACGCGGGAGCCGAAGCGCCCGGCGGTGCGCTGGAAGGGCAGCGGGCGGCCGTCGGCGTCCAGCGCGATGACCTCGCCGTCGAGCACGAACCGGGTGGCCGGCAGGGCCCGCGCGGCCTCGACGACCTCGGGGAGCCGGTCGGTGACGTCGTCCAGGGTGCGGGTGTGGACGTGCACGTCGTCGCCGTCGCGGTGCACCTGTACGCGGATGCCGTCGAGCTTCTCCTCCACGGCGCAGGCGCCCAGCTTGCCGACCGCCTCGGCCGGCGACTTCGCGCTGTGCGCGAGCATCGGGCCGACGGGCCGGCCCACGGTGAGCCGGAACCCGGCCAGCGCGGTCGGGCCCTCGGCCAGCAGCGCCCTGGCCACTTCCTGCAGCCCGCCGAGCATCACGGCCCGGCGCACGTCCGCCGCGGGCGCCTCCGTCGCGGCGGCGAGCCCCTCGACGGCGAGCGCGTCCAGCGCCCCCTGGCGCACCTCGCCGGTCAGCAGGCCGGTCAGGAAGCGCTGTTCCGGCTCGGTGGCCGTGGCCAGCAGCTGCTGCACCAGCCGCCGACGCTCGGCCTGTGCGCCGGCCCCGGTGATCCGGGACAGCGCGGTGAGCCCCGTGTCGACGCCGCGTACGGTCAGTACGGCCCGGTCGGCCGGGGGAGCCGGGTCGCGCAGCGCGTTCCAGCCGATGCCGATCCGCCCCTGGGGCAGCCGTCCGGCCAGGTAGGGGATGACCACCGGCACGTCCTCGGGCGCGGCCTCGCGGAACAGCCCGGCCAGCAGCGCGACCTTCTTGGTGCGCGCGGAGGTCGCGGCGACTTCTTGGGACACGCGGGCAAGGTGGGCCAGCAGCATACGGCCATCGTGCCTCGCACGGCCCCACTACGCCTCCGCACGGGAGCCGGCCCCTCGTCACGATCGCCGCGATGCGATCCCGCCAAAAGTTGGCGCGCCCGGCGCCCTTCGTGACCTTTGGCCATTGCCATTCGTTGACATCCACTTGGTCAACCTTTTACCTTCGTTCCGTGCGGCAAAACGCGCACGTCAGCGCCGCGTGTGTCGCACGGCCGGCTCCATCCCCCACCTCTCGGAGGCTCGCATGGAACAGCTCATCAAGAAGATGGCCCAGGACGACGTCTGGCAGGGCTGGGTCGCCGCCAACTCGGCCCAGAAGGCGGACAAGGACGGCTGTATCAGTGCGTCCCCCAAGTCCGGCTGCATCAGCGCGACGAAGACCGGCTGCATCTCCTGACCCGTCGCCGCCCGGCATTCCAGGACCGGCCCACGAGCACTGTTGAGGTTTCCCTTGAAGGTTTCCCCGGACGGTCAGCTGAAGGTTTCCCCGGACGGTCAGCCGACGGCCGAGGTCATCGCGCGCGTCAAGGACATTCCGCTCTACCGTGACGCGCTGGCGCGTGGCCATTTCCCGGTACTGGAAAAGACCGAGATCGCGCGCGGCTTCCCGGACAACTGGATGACGCCCGCGCTCGCGACGGCGCTCGCATCCGGCGAGGCGGAATTCGTGCTCTCCACGGGCACCAACCATGCCCGGATGCAGCTCATCCGGCCTCCGTACTTCCTCCTCCGCTCCTATTACCGGCTGTGGAGCGAGCACCCGGACATCCGGGAGACCTGGGAAGCGGACTGCCGGCGTGTCTCGCTGACGACGGTGCTCGCGACGGAACACGTGGCCCGGGTGAATGCCAGGAAACGCGGCGAGGAGCCGCCGCCCGTGCCGCGCGTGGAGGACCGCCGGCTCGACGCCCGCACCTGCTACCTCAATCTCCGCCTCGACCCCGCACTCTGGGAGCGCGCCGACGTCGAGCGGATGCTCGCCGAAATCGAAGCGGCCCGGCAGGCGCATCCGCGCGGCTGGTACCACCTGGACTGTTCCGGCTACCACCTGGCGCATCTGCTGCACAAAATCCATACCTGGGGGCTGTGGGACGCGTTCTCGCCACCGGCGAGCATCATCCACGCCTACGAATACACACCGGTCAATGTGCGGCGGTATCTCCAGCAGCACTTCGCGTGCCCGATCATCGACCTGTTCGGCTCCACGGAACTGGGCTATCTCTTCTACAGCGACCGCCGCGGCCGCTACCACCCCTACCTCGACGACATGAGCGTCGAACTCGCGCCGGTGGCCGAGGGCAGCGGGCTCTTCCATCTCATCGTCACCAGCCTGCGCAACCCGCACATGCCGCTGGTCCGCTACCGCTCCGGGGACTGCGCCCGCACGCTGGACGGCACGCCGGACCCGGCGAAAATCACGCAATTCTGCGGCCGCGAAAAGGAATTGCTGGATTCCCCCGCGGGCCCGGTGTCGCAAGGAGATCTGGACGCGCTCGTCGGCTCCGTCTCGCCCCGCGTCTTCGTCCACCAGCTGCGGGTCCTCGGCCCCGCCGAGGCCGTGCTCGCGTACACCACGTTCGACGGCAAGCCCCTCGAATCCGACCGAGTGGCCACCTTGGGACGCGGCGTACGCGAACTGACCGGCCGGCGCTGCGTACTCGACCACCGGGACCACATTCCCATCGGAAAGTCGGGGAAGTACGCCTGGCTCGCCGCGGACGGAAAGTGAGAGGGACCATGACCACGAAGACGTTCGTGACGGAGGACGACCTCACGGCACTGCTCGGCCCCACGCTGTACGCGGAACTGGTCGGGCACTTCGCGGCCGGCACCGACGCCCCGCGCGCGTACACCGAACGCCAGGCACTGGAATGCCTGCGGTACCTTTACCTGATCTCCAAGTACCCGGAAGAACTCAGCGGGCTCTTCCTCCCCGTGGAGCAGGAGATCGACGAATTCTGGCACTACCTCATCCTGCAGACGCGCGAATACCGCACCCTGTGCGAGGAACGCCTGCCGGGGAAATTCTTCATCGAACACCGCAGCATCGGCTACGAGGAGTACCAGCAGGAGCCGGGGCGCGAGCAGGCGATCGAAGAGGCGCTGCGCTGGATTCCGCTGTACTGCCGGGAATTCGGCCCCTTCGACGAGGGCGCGCTGCCGCACTGGACCATCGTCCGCTTCCTGCACGAGCGGCTGGACATGCCGTTGCCGGACATCTCCGCGCTGGAACCGGCGCAGGGCAGGAATCCATGACCGAACGGACCGGGATCTCCCCGGCACACGGGCCGCCGGTACTCGCCGCGCCGCCCGCGGCCACTGCGGCGGCCACCGCGCAACGCCGCATACTGACCGTCCTGGTGCTCTCCCAGATCCTCAGCGGCGCGGGTCTGGCAGCGGGCATCACTGTCGGCGCGCTGCTCGCCGAGGAGATGCTCGGCTCGACGGGGTCGGCCGGCCTGCCCAGCGCCCTGTTCACCGGCGGGTCCGCCGTCGGGGCCGTCGCCGTCGGCCGGCTGTGCCAGCGCTGGGGCCGGCGCCCCGGCCTCGCGCTGGGCTATGGCACGGGCGCGCTCGGCAGCCTCGGCGTCGTCGTGGCCGCCGCCACCGCCGACCCGGTCCTGCTCTTCGTCTCGCTCACGGTCTACGGCGCGGGAACGGCCACCAATCTGATGGCCCGTTACGCCGGGGCCGACCTCGCGGCGCCCGAACGGCGCGGCCGGGCGGTGAGCACCGTACTGATGGCCACCACGCTCGGCGCGGTGGCGGGCCCGCTGCTGGTGACCGCCACGGGCGAGGCCGCGCACGCGTGGGGCATCCCGCGCCTGGCAGGCCCGTTCGCCCTGGCCACCGTCGCCTTCGCGGCGGCCGCCGTCCTCCTCGGCACGCTGCTGCGCCCCGACCCGCTGCGGCTGGCACGCGCCTTGGCGGAGGCCGCCCCTGGGGCCGCCGGAGTCGAGACGGCAGGGCCCGACACCGCCCGTCCCGACCGGCGCGCCCTCCTCACTGGTACCACCGTCATGGTCCTCAGCCAGCTCGCGATGATCGCGATCATGACCATGACGCCGGTCCACATGCGGGCGCACGGCCACAGCACCGGAGCCGCCGGGCTGGTCATCGCCCTGCACGTCGCGGCGATGTTCCTGCCGTCCCCGCTGACGGGGCTCCTCGTCGACCGGGCAGGGCGGCTGCCGGTCGCGGCGGCGTCCGGCGTGACGCTGTGCGCGGCCGGCGCCGTGGCGGCCCTGGCGCCCGCCCACTCCGTACCGGCGCTCGCCGCCGCGCTCGTACTGCTCGGCCTCGGCTGGAACTTCGGCCTGATCAGCGGTACCGCGCTGGTCACCGACGCGCTGCCGGCGGCCACCCGCGCCCGTACGCAGGGCCTGCTGGACGTGGCCATCGCCGTCGCCGGGGCCACCGGCGGGCTGTCCTCCGGCGTGGTCGTCATGGCGGGCGGCTTCCCGCTGCTGGCCCTCGCCGGCGGGGCGCTGGCGCTGGCGATCGTGCCCGTACTGGCGCTGACCGCACGGCGCCGCCCCGCAGTGCCCGAGGGGAGCCCGTGACATGCCTCGGCCGCACCGCGCATGCGCGCGCTCGCCACCGGCCGCTTCGTACGTCCCCGAACCGCCTCCGCACGGCAACGACCCACCCGCGATCCGCTTCCGCCACGCCCTCAGTGGCACCCTCACCAACAGGAGAGACCTCCTCGTGGAGACCTTCATCCAGCAGGCCAGGGGCCTCAACGCCCGCATCGCCGACCGTCCTGACGAAAGGGAGAGCTTCGGCCGCCTCGCCGCCGGCCAGTCACCGCTCGCCCTGTTCATCACCTGCTCCGACTCCAGGGTCGTACCGTCTCTCATCACCGGCGCACGGCCCGGCGAGCTCTTCGAACTGCGGACGGCCGGCAACGCCGTCCCCGCCTACCAGGAAGGCATGACCGCCTGTGCGGAGGCCGCGACCATCGAGTACGCGATGCGCGTCCTGAAGGTCGCCGACATCGTGGTCTGCGGCCACTCGCACTGCGGCGCCGTCGGTGCCCGGGCACGCGCCGAGGACCTGACCGACGTGCCCGCCGTACGCGGCTGGCTCGCCGAGCAGTTCTCCGCCGAGCTGCCCCGGGACGACACCCCGGCGGTGGCCGGTGCCGTCCAGCGCCACGTGCGCGAACAGCTCGACCGGCTGCGCGGCTACCCCTGCGTCCGCGAACGCATGGACGCCGGTGAGGTGGCGCTGCACGGCTGGTTCTACGAGGTGCACACCGGCCTGGTCATGGCACACGACCAGGAGACCGACGCGTTCCTCCCGCTCTGACCGCTCGCCCGGTCTCTCGGCCGGGTCCTCCGGTCTTGCGGCCGGGCGGGCCCGGGGCCACAGCGTCCCGGGCCCGGCCGGCCCCACTCACGCTTCCTGCGGGGCCGCTTGGCGGCACATCGGACACCGGTCCGTGCCGTCCCACCCGTCCCACCCGAAGGCCGCGGGGGAGAGCGACCGGCCCTCGAGCTCCTCGCGTACCGCCACCCGGTACCCCCACACCGCGCCGATGTACGGGTGGTAAGCGTCGTGGAAGGCCGCTGACGACAGCGAAGCGCCGGCCGCGACGGCCCGCTGCAGGCTGCGGAGCTGCTCGAACATCGCCTGCCCGGCGCCGGCGACGGCCGTGCTCGCCTCGATGAACAGCCGCTCGCGCGCTTCGTAGACCCCGGCATCGCTCAGGGCCGCGCGGGTGGCCGCGTCCAGGCCGGGTCCGGCGGCCGGGTCCTCGGCGAGCTGCCGCAGCCGCGCGTGGCACTCGCCGGCAGCGCCGATGAACTCGATGTACACCGCCCGTCGGCGGTCCCCGGCACTGCGGTCGACCTCATGGCGATGGCGCAGGTGGTCGGCCAGCACAGTGCCGGCGATAGCGATGGAACCGCCGCTGACCGCCGCGGCGAGCGTCCCCCAGTCCACGTCTTCCCCCGTAGTGATCCCGACGTCGGAGTCAGAAGGTACGCGGATCTTCCTGCGGAGAAAAGGGAGAGGGACGTGTCGAGGGGCCCCGCGGTCGTGGCGGGGCCCGTAGGGGGTGGAGACAGGAGAGGTACGTCAGCCGTGGGTGTGGTCGGCGGATTCGCGGCTGCCGCTCTTGGCCAGACCCCGGCTGATCAGATAGCCGATGCTGAGCAGGGTGACGTACAGCCATGCCCGGTCGGCGGGGAAGGGGTCCAGGCGGGTGTCGCTGCCCACCACGGCGGAGGCGACGAGGACGGCCACCACGGCGGCCACGTAGACGAAGAACTCGGTGGTCTTGAAGGACGGTTTGGTCTCGGTGGGGGCGGGTCGCACGGCGGTATGGGTACTCCTCGGCATGCCGGATTCCGAGTACCCGGGGGACGAAGCGGCGGTCATGGTGCGCCTGCTTTCTCACGTGGGTCATCCGGCGGTCGCCGGCTGCGGCGCACGCGTACCCGGGCGCGGAGCACGGGAACGTCGCGCGCCCGCCACCCGCCGGCACCCGGAGGCTGTCGGCCAGTAGCCCGCCCGCCAGGAGACGCCCACTGTGAACAAACGGACCGACGCGAGCCGCCGACGGGACCAGAGATACGGATGCCCGCGCGTCTGACCCCACCCTGCACTCCGACTTTGGCCGGAACGGACCGGCCGTCACACGGAGTCAATGGGGCCCTTGTTCGCGGTGAGGCGGAGTTCGCCGCGGAGTACCGCGCCCGCTACTTCGGTGATGTCGCGGCCTGTCGCGAACGCCTCCGCGCGCAGCCGGGACAGCGCGGCCGGCAGTGGAATGCCGAGCTGGACGGCGATCATGCCGGTGGCCTGGTGCACCTCCGCGCGGTGGAGGTTCACCGTGCCGGCGGTCCTCGGCGGGGTGCGGGCCGCGTCTCCGGGGGCCGCCTGCGGCAGCCGCGTGCGCAGCAGGAAGTCGGTCAGCGCGTCACAGAGCGTCAGCGCGTGCTCGATGCTCTCCCCGCTCATCATTCCCGGCCGGCGGCGATGGCCGGTCAGGGCGCCCACCTTCATGGCCCCCAGCCGTAACGGAAAGGCGAAGACCGCCCGGACGCCCAGCTGTGTGACGGCGGGCAGGAAGCCCGCCCAGCGCGCCCCCGGCGCCGACGACACATCGGCCACCAGGCAGATCGCGCCGGCCCGCGCGGCTTCCAGGCTGGGGCCCTCGCCCAGCGTGAACTGCAGGTCCTCCAGCCGTGCGCTGACCTCCTCGCTGAACCAGATCAGCTCCGGTCCCTCGATGAGCAGCGAGGCGGCGAGCCCGTCCAGGCCCAGCGCGGTTGCCGCCTCCCCGGCCCACTGCGCCGCGAAGTCTCCTTCGTGGCCCTGCGCCAGAACGGCGACCAAGTCCTTGACGGTGCTCTCCACCATCTCGCAGCGCCCCCTCCGAGCCGTACCGTGCCGCTCCTGAGCCGGCATGTCCCACTCCGGTCCGATGGTTCGATGCACCGGCCACGTGGCGTCGTCAGCGTCCACCCCGCGCGGGCCCGGGCACAAGCACTGTGGTGCGTGGTTTTGACGCCCCCCGGCTCGCCTCCCCGGCTCGTCCCCCCCCGGCTCGCCTCCCGCTCGGGCCGCGCTCCCGGGCGCCGAGGGAGGCCCGCGCCCGAGGTTCACCCGTCCGGGTGCAGCGCGATCGTATTGTCACCGTGCGTCGGCCGCGACATTTCCGTCATGTATCCGCCTATGTGGGACACTCGTCTTGTATCACATGCCTGTAGTTCACAGCGTGGAGCCGACGAGCGGCCACCACCAGGGAATGTCCGTGGATCGTCCGTGGATGTCCGTGCGACAGGTGATCGGAGGAGCGATGTCCACGGGCACCGGACGGCTGGCCGTCACCGTTCTCACGCAGTGCGACGCATGTGCCGTGCTGCGCGTCCGCGGCGAGCTCGACCATGCCTCGGAGGAGGCGTTTCTCTCCTCCACCGGCGTCGTCCTCGCCGACGGGTACCGCTATCTCGTCCTGGACGTGGCCGCGCTCACGTTCTGCGACTCCCGTGGCCTGAACTGCCTGCTCGCCCTCCACTGGCTCCTGCGCCGCCGGGAGGGCGCGCTGCTGCTCGCGTGCGCCGGCCGCCGCCTCTCCGACCTGCTGCGCCACACCGGCAGCGACCAGCTCTTCCCGCTCCACACCACCGTCAGCCAGGCCGTCGCCTCGCTCCCCGCCGAGCACCGCCCCACCTGGCCGCCGCTGCCCACGCGGTAGCCCCTCCGGCCGCCGCGGACCCTGTGACGTGGCTCACCCGTCCTCCGGAAAACACTCGCCGCGTCCGCCCCGTATCCCCCGTCGTCGCGCGCACCAGCACGACACGACAGGACACGGCAGACACGGACGGAGTACGTCGATGGGCGAGACGACGGGCGAGATGACGGGCGAGATGACGGTCGCGACGATGGGCGAGCAGGGGAGCCGGCGGACGGGCGGGCGCCGGGGAATCGCGCGGGCCGGGCTCGGCCTGGCGGTGGGCGTCGGGGCGGCGCTGCTGCTGGCGGCGTGCGGGGGCGGCGGGGAAGCGGGGAGCGACGCGGCGAAGAAGGGCTCGTCGGCCAAGCCCTCGGCGAGCGCGCCATCCGCCGAGGGGAAGGCCGGTGGGAAGCAGGACGCCCGGCTGTCCGCCCGGACCACCGGGCTGGGCAAGGTGCTGACCGACGGCCGCGGCTACACCCTGTACACCTTCGACAAGGACACCGCGAAGTCCTCGGCCTGCACCGGGAAGTGCGCCGCGCTCTGGCCGCCGGTGACCGGGACCCCGAAGGCCGGCGCCGGCCTCCCCGAGGACCCGGGCACGCTGGAGCGCCCGGACGGCACCACCCAGGCCACGTACGACGGCCACGCGCTGTACCGCTTCGCCAAGGACACCGCGCCCGGCAAGACCACCGGCGAGGGGGTCAAGGGCGTATGGCACGCCGTGGTGATCGACCCGTCCGCTGACGGTGCGTCATGACGGACGCCCCCATGCCACCCGCTGAGCCGCCCCGCCCGCGGCTCAGCCGGCGAAGCGCGCTGCTCGGGCTCGCCGCGATCGGCGGCGTCGGCACGGCGGGCGTCGGCGGGTTCGCCTACGCAGGCGGCTGGTATCCGGCCGAGCGGCTGACCCCGGCCAAGTTCGCCGACCGCTTCGAGGAGGTGTACGGGAAGCATGCCGGATTCCGGCGCAACCACGCGAAGGGCGTGAGCGTCTCCGGGTACTTCACCGCCAATGGGGCGGGCGCCGAGGTGTCCAGGGCCAGTGTGTTCGCATCCGGCCGTACCCCCGTGACCGGCCGGTTCTCGCTCTCGGGCGGGCTGCCGGACGCCCCCGACGCCACGCCCACCGTGCGCGGGCTCGCGCTGCTCTTCCACCTGCCGGACGGCGAGCAGTGGCGGACCGCGATGATCAACCTCCCGGTCTTCCTGGACCGCACCCCGGAGGGGTTCTTCGCGCGGATGCTCGCGGCCAAGCCGCTGCCGGGAACGGGCAAGCCGGACCCGGAGAAGATGGCCGCCTTCCTCGCCGGGCACCCCGAAACGGCCAGGGCGATGGCCGTCGTCAAGAAACACCCGCCCACGTCCGGCTTCGACGACAGCACCTACAACGGCCTGAACGCCTTCCGCTGCACCAATGATGCGGGCGACACCGTCCCCGTGCGCTGGTCGCTGAAGCCGGTGCAGCCGGTCCGGCCGGGCGGTACCACCGCCCCGCCGGGCCGCGACCACCTCTTCGACGCGCTGATCGCCAAGGTCGCGCAGCAGCCCCTGCGTTGGCGCCTGGTGCTGACGGTCGGCAGGGCCGGTGACCCGACGGACGACGCCACCCGGCCGTGGCCCGCCGACCGGCGCACGATCGACGCCGGGACGCTGACGATCGACTCCGTACAGACCGAGGCGGCCGGCAACGCCCGGGACGTCAACTTCGATCCGCTGATCCTCCCGGACGGGATATCGGCCTCGGACGACCCGCTGCTCAGCGCCCGTTCGGCGGTCTACTCCCAGTCGTTCACCCGGAGATCGGGCGAGAAGAAGACCCCGAGCCCCGTCCACGTCGTGAAGGAGCAGTGATGAGCGGAACGGAGAAGTTCGGCGTTCTCGCCCGCCTGCTGCACTGGGGGATGGCGGTCATGGTCGTCGCCATGCTGTTCATCGGCGCCGCCATGGTGGCCTCCCCGACCGCCTACGACACGCTGCAGGACATTCACCGGCCGCTCGGGATGCTGATCCTCGTCTTCACCGCGCTGCGGTTCGTGAACCGGCTCCGGCACCGGCCGCCGGGCCTCCCGCCCACCATGGGCCGGTGGGAACGCGCGGCGGCGAAGGGCTCGGAGTACCTGCTCTACGCCCTGATGTTCGCGCTGCCGCTGATCGGCTGGGGCATGTTGTCGGCGGCCGGGTACCCCATCGTGCTGTACGGGCCGGTGCGCCTGCCGGGCCTTCTGCCGTCCGACCCGGCCCTGTACGCGGTACTGCGACAGGCGCACACGGTACTGGCGTACCTGCTCTTCGCGGCCTTCCTGGCGCACGCGTGCGCGGTGCTGTTCCACACCCTCGTCCTGCGTGACCGGCTGCTGGCCCGGATGGCATTCGGGCGCGCGGCGGTCAGGCGAGAGTGACCTCGACGGGGAGCTTCTTGATGCCGTTGACGAAGTTGGAGCGGACACGGGGGACTTCGCCGGTGACGCGGATGTCGGCGATCCGCGGGATCAGCTCCTCGAACATGATGCGCATCTCGGTGCGGGCGAGCAGGTTGCCCAGGCACAGGTGCGGGCTGCCCTTGCCGAAGGTGACGTGGTCGTTGTTCTCGCGGGCCACGTCGAAGTCGTAGGGGTTGCCGAAGACCTGCTCGTCGCGGTTGCCGGAGGCGTACCACATGACGACCTTGTCGCCTTCCTTGATGTGCTTGCCGCCGAGCTCGACGTCGCGGGTGGCGGTGCGGCGGAAGTGGTACACGGGCGAGGCCCAGCGCAGGAACTCCTCGACCGCCGTGGGGATGAGGGAGGGGTCCTTGCGCAGCCTGTCGAGCTGGTCGGGGTTGTTGATCAGCGCGAGCATGGCGTGGCTGATGGAGTGCCGGGTGGTCTCGTTGCCGGCGACGACGAGCAGCAGGAAGTAGTTGTCGAAGTCCTGGGCCGAGAGCGGTACGCCGTCGCGCGGGGTCTGGTTGACCAGCCGGGAGATCAGGTCGGTGCCGTCGCCGCCGCGCCGCTGCCGGGCCAGCTCGCGCCCGTACCTGAAGACCTCCAGGGAGGCGGGGGAGCGGAATGGCAGGTCGCGGTACTGCTCGCTCTCCTCGCTCTCCAGCAGCACGTCGGCGTAGTCGGGGTCGGTGTGGCCGATGATGCGGTTGCCCCAGTCGATGAGCTGCTGGTTGTCCTCCGGCGGCACGTCCAGCAGCCGGGCGAGGACGTTGATGGGGAAGTCGGCGGAGACCTCCCGTACGAAGTCGAAGCTCCCCTTGGCGAGCGCGGCGTCCAGCGTCTTCGCGGTCAGGCCGCGCAGGAAGTCCGCGTACTGGTTGATGACGCCGGCGCCGAACTGGCGCTGCAGCAGGCTGCGCATCGCGCGGTGGCGGACGCCGTCCAGCTCCAGCAGGGAGGCGCGCTTCTTGATCTGATCCTCGTCGACCTCCTCGAGGTTGACGAACTTGGTGGAGGTGAAGGTGTCCGCGTCCCGGTCGACGCGAGCGATGTCCGCGTGCCGGGTGACCGACCAGAAGCCGGAGTTGGGCGCCTCCTCCGGCTGCCAGTGGACCGGGTCCTGATGGCGCAGGGTGTGGAACATCCGCCACGGGGTGACGCCGTCGGTGAAGTTGTCCAGGTCGGCGAGGTTCACCTCGTCCAGGGGGAGCGGCTCGTGGACGTCGGGCTGGGTGCTGGTCATCGGTGGCTCCTTGCGGGTCTTGCGCGTACGGGTGGGCGCGGGCGTCACAGGTGGTACGCGTACTCGGTGAACTCCCAGTCCGTGACGTACTGCTGGAAGCGTGCGACCTCGTTGCGCTTGTAGGCGAGGAAGGCCGAGGCGAAGCCCTTGCCGAGGACCGCGGTGAGCGCGGTGTCGGCCTCGAAGGCGTCGAGCGCCGCGGGCAGTGTCATCGGCAGGGTGGCGGCCTTGGTGGTGTCGTAGCCGTAGCCCTCCAGGGGCGCGGGCGGTTCCTGGCCGGCCCGCACGCCGAGCAGCGCGGCCGCGAGGGCGCCCGCCAGCAGGAGGTACGGATTGGCGCCGGCGTCGGCGAGCCGCAGCTCGAAGCGGGTGCCGGCGCCGCGCTCGGGCGGGACGCGGACCATGGCGCTGCGGTTGTCCAGCCCCCAGTCGATCAGCCAGGGGGCGAGGGTGTCGGGCCCGAACCGCTTGTAGGAGTTGACCGTGGGGTTGAGCAGCGCGGTCAGCGCGGGGGCGTGGGCGAGGACGCCGGCGATCGCGTGGCGGGCGGTGGCCGAGAGTCCGTGGGGCGCCGCGGGGTCGTCGAAGGTGTTGTGCCCTTCGCCGTCCAGACAGGAGACGTGGACGTGGAAGCCCGAACCGCCCTCGTCGCTGAAGGGCTTGGCCATGAAGGTGGCCAGCCGGCCTTCGACGCGGGCGAGTTCCTTGACGGCGGCTTTGAAGCGGAAGGCCCGGTCGGCGGCGTCGAGCGCGGGGGAGTGGGTCAGGTTGATCTCGAACTGGCCCGGGCTGAACTCGTGGTTGCCCATGCTGGCGCCGATGCCGAGGTCGCGCAGCTGCCGCAGGGTACGGAGCAGATGGCCGTCCGGGTCGCCGCGGCGGCCCGCGGTGTAGACGTTGCCGGGGGCCTCGGCGTACCGCTTCCAGCCCGAGGGCGAGCCCGGGTCCGGATCGCACAGGAAGTACTCCAGCTCGGGGCCGACCACCGGGGCCAGCCCCTCCTCGGTGCACTGGGCGAGCACGTGGCGGAGCAGGTCGCGGGGGGATTCCGGGGCGGGTGAGCCGGTGGCGGGGTCGAGTACATCGCCGAGGCACCAGGCGACGCCCGGCTCCCAGGGCAGCGGGACCAGCGTGCTCAGGTCCGGGCGGACGGCGATGTCGGGCAGGCCGGCGTCCAGGCCGCCCGCGACCTCGACGACGTCGCCCTGCGGGCTGGTGTGGTAGACGGCCCGACAGAAGGCGAGGCCGTGGTCGCACGCCGAGGGCAGGTGATCCAGCAGGACGTCGCGGGCGCGGTCGGTGCCGATGAGATCGGGATAGGCGACCCGGACGACGTCGATGCCGTCGGCGGCCAGTGCGTCCATCTGCTGCCGGAGCTGGGTCTGCTGCTGGAGCTGGGCGGAATCGTGAGCGCTCACCTGTGTCTCCTCGGACGGGCTGAACGGTGGCGGAGGACGACCGGGGGCCGCGGGGTGGATGCGGTCCAGTGATCGTTTGACGCCAAACGGTAGGGAACGGCAGGGGCGCCCGCAAGAGGCCGGGCGAAAAAATTTATCCACGTGGATAGGTGTTGACCAGGGGTCGCCGTCTTCCTATCTTGTTTGAAGCCAAACGAGTTCCAAGCGACTTATGGGTTCCACCACCAGGAGGCCGGCCATGAAGGTCGTCGTCGACATGAACAAGTGCCAGGACCACGGCCAGTGCGTCTTCGCGGCGCCCGACGTCTTCCAGCTCGACGCGGACGGGCACCTCGGCTACGTCGGCGAGCCCGACGACGCGCTGCGCGAGGACGTCGAGGAAGCCGCCGACGTCTGCCCGCTGCAGGCCATCCGGATCGAGGACTGACCGATGGCCGCCCGCATCGTGGTCGCCGGCGCCGCCATGGCCGGTCTGCGCGCCGCTGAGCAGCTGCGCGCCGCCGGCTGGACCGGCGCGATCACCCTGGCCGGCGACGAGCCGCACATGCCGTACAACCGCCCGCCGCTCTCCAAGGAAGTCCTCGCGGGCAAGGCCCCCTTCGAGTCCCTCGCCTTCCGGCCCCGCGCGAGCGTCGCCGACGTGGAATGGCGCCTCGGTACCAGTGTGACCGCCGCCCGGCTCGCCGAGCGGACCGTGGAGCTGGCGGACGGCGAGCGACTGGCCTTCGACGGCCTGGTGATCGCCACCGGTATGCGGCCCCGGCGGCTGCGCTGCCCCGGCCCGGCCGCCGGCCGCCACACCGTCCGTACGCTCGCCGACGCCCAGGGCCTGCGCGCCGCGCTGACCCGCCCCGGCGCCCGGGTCGTCGTGGTCGGCGCCGGCTTCATCGGCTGCGAGGTCGCCGCCACCGCCGTCGGCCTCGGCGCCGCCGAGGTCACCGTCGTCGACCCCGAGCCGCTGCCGATGCTGCGCCCGCTCGGCGAACTGCCCGCCCGCCTGCTGCACCGCCGGCACGAGGAACGCGGCGTACGCTTCGCCCTCGGTACGGGCGTCACCGCCTTCGAGGGCGGGGACCGCGTCACTGGCGTCGTGCTCGACGACGGCCAGGTGCTGCCTGCCGACGTCGTGGTCGAGGCGGTCGGCTCGGTGGCCAACACCGAGTGGCTGGCCGGCAACGGCCTGGACCTGACCGACGGCGTGCTCACCGACGCACTGCTGCGGGCCGGCGGCCTGCCGTACGCGGTCGCCGTCGGGGACGTCGCCCGCTTCCCCAACGCCCGCTACGACGGCGTCCCGCGCCGCGTCGAGCACTGGTCGATCCCCGGCGACACCGCCAAGCGCGCCGCCAAAACCCTCGCGGCCGACCTGGCCGGCGCCGAGCCCGACCCCACCCCCTTCGCGCCGCTCCCCACCTTCTGGAGCGACCAGCACGACTTCCGGCTGCAGTCTTTCGGCGCCCCGTCCCTCGGCCTCACCGACGTACGCGTCCTGGACGGGGACCCGGACGGCGATCCGGACGGTGACGTGGTCGTCGGCTACCACGCCGACGGCCGACTGGTCGGCGTCCTCGCCCTCGGCGGCCCGGCCGCCGCCTCCGGAGCCGCCCGCTACCGCGCCGAGCTGCTCCAGCAGCCGGCCCCCAGTACCCAGCACGCCTGAAGGAGTCCGACCACCATGGCCAGCGTCCGCGGTTACTTCCACCCCAAGACGGCGACCGGTTCCTCGTCGCTCATCCCCTCGCCCCCCTGGCACTACTCCGGCGACCTCCTCACCGTCGAGTACCGCACCGACCCCGCACGCGTCCGCGAACTGCTGCCCGAACCGCTCGGACTCGCCGAGGAGGACCCCGGCGCCGTCGCCCTCATCTGGGCCGACTGGCAGTCCTGCGCGGGCTCGGGGGAGGAACTGCTCGACCCCGTGCGTGCCCAGTACAAGGAAGTCTTCGCGGTCGTCCGCTGCTCCTACAAGGGCCGTACGTACTCCCGCTGCGTGTACATCTGGGTCGACAAGGACTTCGCCATCGCCCGCGGCCTGCACCAGGGCTATCCGAAGAAGCTCGGCTCGATCCACCAGACCCGCCCGCACCCCTACGGTCCGGCGCCGCGCATCGAGGCGGGCGCCCGCTTCGGCGCCACGCTCGCGGCCGCCGACCGGCGCCTCGCGCAGGCCGTCGTGACGCTGCGCGCGGAATCGGAGAACAACGGCTTCGTCAACGGCCACCCGATGGCCCACCACCGCTGGCTGCCCTCCATCGAGCCGGGCAAGGGCCTCGCCCTGGACGAGCTGGTCGAGAGCGGTGCCGCGTCCTTCGAGGCCGGTCCCGCCTGGCGCGGCGACGCCGAACTGGAGCTGTTCGAGGCGCCCACCGAGGAGCTGGCCCGCCTCGAGATCCGCGAGCCGATCGCCGCGTACTACCGCCAGGTCGGCGTCGTCTGGAACGGCGGCACCCTCCTGGAGTCCGGCACCTCCGCCGCCGAGTGACCGACACCTTCTCACCTCTGGGAGACCGGACATGACCGCACACCGCACCACCGTCGCCGGCGTCGCCGTCGACACCCGGCACTGGATCGGCGGCGCGCGCGTCGCCTCCGCCGCCACCTTCACCGACGTCTCGCCCCTCGACGGCGCGGCCCTGGGCGAGATCGCCCGCGGCACCGCGACGGAGGCCGAAGTGGCCGTCGCCGCAGCGAAGGAGGCGTTCCCCGGCTGGGCCGCCACCCCGCGCGCCGAACGCGCCCGCATCCTGCACGCCATCGCCGACGGCGTCGAGAAGCGCATCGAAGAGCTCGCGATCGTCGAGACCAGCGACAACGGTGCGCTGCTGCGCTCGCACCGGCGCGGTGTGATGCCCCGCGTGGCACACAACTTCCGCTTCTTCGCGGACTGGCTGCTGAAGCTGGAGCACGAGGACTTCACGACGTACACGAGCGGCTCCGCCGCGGGCAGGGGCCACACCAACCACGTCTCCTGGGACCCGGCGGGCCCCTGCGTACTGATCACGCCGTGGAACGCGCCGCTGATGCTCGCGACCTGGAAGATCGCCCCGGCGCTCGCCGCGGGCAACACCGTGATCCTCAAGCCCGCCGAGTGGACCCCGCTCACCGCCTCGCTCCTCGCCGACATCGCGCACGAGGCGGGCCTGCCCGCCGGCGTTTTCAACGTCGTCCAGGGGTACGGCACCGAGGCGGGCAGCGCCCTGGTCGCCCACCCCGACGTGCGCCGCATCAGCTTCACCGGTTCGGTACCCACCGCGAAGGCCATCGCCGCCGCGGCCGCCGCGCACCTCGTGCCGACCAGCTTCGAGCTCGGCGGCAAGTCCCCGCTGCTGGTCTTCGCCGACGCCGACCTGGACCTCGCCGTCGACCTGGCGGTGGAGCAGTACGACAACGCAGGGCAGGTCTGCCTCGCGGCGACTCGCCTCCTCGTCGAGTCCTCGGTCGCCGAGGAGTTCACCCGCCGGTTCGTCGAGAAGGCGTCGCAGCTGACGCAGGGCGACCCCCGCGATGAGGCCACCGACATCGGGCCCAACATCCACCCCCGCCAGCTGGAGAAGATCGACGGCTTCGTGCGGCGGGCGCTCGCGGCCGGCGCTCGCGCGGTCATCGGGGGACACCGCAAGGAGGGCCAGTACTACGCGCCGACCCTCCTCACCGACGTCGCGCAGGACTCCGAGATCGTCCAGGAGGAGGTCTTCGGCCCGGTCCTCACCCTGCAGACCTTCGAGACCGAGGAGGAAGCGGTCCGGCTCGCCAACGACACCCGCTTCGGCCTCGCCGCCACCGTTGCCACCGGCGACCCCGAGCGTGCCGAGCGCGTCACCGGAGCGCTGGTCGCCGGCACCGTCTGGGTCAACTGCTTCTTCGTCCGCGACCTCCAGGCCCCCTTCGGCGGCTCCCGCGAGTCCGGCGTCGGCCGCGAAGGCGGCACCTGGAGCTTCGACTTCTACTGCGACCTCAAGAACACCGTCACCGCACCATTGGGGTCTCCCCTGCTCGAGCGGAGCCGAGAGCTTGGGGAAGGCTGGCGCGACCATGGGTGAAATCGTCGGCGCCGGGCTGCTCGCCCACGTCCCCACCATCGTGCTGCCGGAGGAGACCCGGCGGGAGCTGAACGAGGGCAAGGAGATCACCCTCGTCACCGGCCTGCGACAGCTCCGTAAGGACGTCTTCGAGACCACCGACTACGACACCGTCGTCGTCCTGGACTCGCACTGGGCCACCACCGTCGAATTCGTCGTCACCGCCCAGCAGCGCCGGGCCGGCCTCTTCACTTCCGAAGAGCTGCCGCGCGGCATGTGCCGGATGCCGTACGACTTCCCCGGGGACCCCGAACTGGCCGCCAACATCGCCCAGTTCGCCGACAAGCACGGCACCTGGATCACCCCGATCGACGACGACTACCTGCCGATCTACTACGCCACGATCAACCTCTGGAAGCACCTCGGCGAGGGCCTGCCCGACAAGAAGTGGATCTCCATCGGGGTCTGCCAGACCGGCGACATGGAGGACCACCTGCGCCTCGGCCGCGCCTTGGCCGACGGCATCGCCGCCACCGAGGGCCGCAAGGTCCTGGTGATCGCCTCCGGCGCCCTCTCGCACACCTTCTGGCCGCTGCGGCAGCTGCGCGACCACGAGGCCAGCGACCCCGTCCACATCTTCACGCCCGAGGCGCGCGCGGCGGACGAGCAGCGCATCGCCTGGTTCAAGGACGGCCGCCACGACGAAGTGCTGCGCACCATGCCGGACTTCTGGACGTACAAGCCCGAGGCGAAGTTCTTCCACTACCTGATGCTGGCCGGCGCGCTGGGCGAGGCGGGCTGCACCGCCCGCGGGCGCCAGTACGGGGAGTATGAGAACTCCGTCGGCACCGGCCAGGTCCACCTGTGGTTCGACCGTCCCGAGAACGGCTGGACCGCGCCCCGCCCCCGCCCCTCCAAGGAGACCACCCATGCCTGAGTACCGCCGCATCCTCCTCGACGGCGCCGTCGTCGAGACCGTCCGCGAGGGCAAGGAACTGGTGGCCGGCGACGGCCGCCGCGTCAAGATCGACGATGCCCGGCACCTGCCGCCCGTCGTCCCCTCCAAGATCGTCGCGGTGCACCTGAACCACCGCAGCCGGGTGGCGGAGTTCCAGATCAAGCTGACGCCGACCCCCACGTACTTCCACAAGCCGACCTCAGCGCTCAACTCCCACCAGGGCGCCATCGTCCGCCCCGAGGGCTGCAAGTGGCTGAACTACGAGGGCGAGGTCGCCATCGTCATCGGGAAGACCGCGCGCAACATCTCCCAGGCGGAGGCGGGGGAGTACATCGCGGGGTACACCGTCGCCAACGACTACGGCCTGCACGACTTCCGCGACACCGACGCCGGCTCCATGCTCCGCGTCAAGGGCTCCGACACCCTCTGCCCGCTCGGCCCCGGCCTCGTCACCGACTGGGACTTCCGCGGCAAGTACCTGCGGACGTACGTCAACGGCGAGCTCGTCCAGGACGGCTCGACCGACGAGATGGAGTGGGACATGCACTACCTCGTCGCCGACATCGCCCGCACCATCACCCTGTACCCCGGCGACGTGCTGCTCTCCGGCACGCCCGCCAACTCCCGCCCCGTACAGCCCGGCGACGTCGTGGAGGTCGAGGCCGAAGGGCTGGGCCGGCTCACCAACCACATCGTGACCGGCCCGACCGCGATCCGCGGCGACGTCGGCGCCCAGCCCACCGAGTCCGAGGAGGTCCGCTCCACCGCGCTCGGCGGCGACTGGGAGTTCCGCGGCATCCGCCCGCCGAAGCGCGGATGATGACCGGCTCGGCGGGCCCTCCGGTGGCTGTGACCTGGGGATAGGCTGGCCGGCATGACGGAAGCAGCCAAGGAGGGCAGCGGCCGCCGCGGCCACCGGGAGGTGGGGTACGGCGAGGGCCGGGACGCCCTGCTCAACGCGGCGGTCCGGGTCGTGGCGCGGGGCGGCCTGCGCAAGCTGACCTACCGTGCGGTCGCCGAGGAGGCCGGCGTCACCCACGGCCTCGTCGTGCACCACTTCGGTTCCCGCGACGCGCTGATCGAGGAGGCGCTGGGGTACGTCGTGCGGCAGAGCCTGAGCAGCAGCCTGCTGGAGCCGGGAACGGGCAGGCCCGAGGACTTCGCGGCCGGCGTCTCCGCCATGGTCGAGACCGGCCCCGATCTGCAGGCGTTCCAGTACGAGCTGCTGCTCGAAGCGCGCCGCCGCCCGGACCTGCTGCCCCAGGTGCGCGGCCTGTACGACGCGTACTTCGAGGCCTCCGCGCGCGAGCTGTCCCGGATGCTGCCGCACGAGCCCAGCCCCGCCCTCGCGCGCCTGGTCTTCGCGGCGCTGGACGGGCTCGTCCTGCACCAGCTGACCCTCGGCGACGCGGCGAACACCGCGGCAGCCCTCGACGAGCTGCGGTCCCTGCTGGGCCGGCTGGCCACCGCCGAGGAGCCGGCCGGTCGCGACCCTGCTTGATCACCACCACTTACTTGTTCACCACCACCTACTTGTTCACCACCACCTATGCACGCACTACCTAGCGAATTACGGATTGTTTCGGCCGGCCGGCGGACCGAGGGTGTGACCACTCGCCACACCCCCCTCGTGAAAGGTCCGCCGTTCCATGAAGCGTTCCCACCTCGCCGCCCTGCTGCTGGCGGTGCCCGCGGCGCTCGTCCCGGCCGCCGGCACCGCGCTCGCCTCCGGACAGGACGCGTCCCCCCGGCTCGTGACCGTCGAGCAGGCCCCCGACAGCAAGGCCATCAACGGCAGTTACATCGTCACCCTCAAGCCGGGCACGACGGCCAAGGGCCTGGCGAAGAGAGAGGACATCACCACCCGCCACGTCTACAAGGGCGTCCTCAACGGCTTCTCCGCCAAGCTCTCCGCCGACCAGCTCGCGGAGCTGCGCGGCGACCCGTCGGTCAAGGCCATCGAGGAGGACCAGAAGGTCACCGCCGCCGCCACCCAGTCCAACGCCACCTGGGGCCTGGACCGCATAGACCAGCGCAACCGCCCGCTGAGCGGCACCTACACCTACAACCGCAACGGCTCCGGTGTCACCGCGTACATCATCGACACCGGCATCGACACCAGCCACCCGGACTTCGGCGGCCGCGCCCGCAACGTGTACGACGCCCTCGGCGGCAACGGCCAGGACTGTCACGGGCACGGCACGCACGTGGCCGGCACGGTGGGCAGCAACACGTACGGCGTGGCCAAGGGCGTGGCGCTGCGCGGCGTCCGGGTCCTGGGCTGCGACGGGAGCGGCGCGTACTCGGGCATCATCGCCGGTTTCGACTGGGTGCGTAACAACGCCACGAAGCCCGCCGTGGCCAACGCCTCGATCGGCGGCGGTTACTCCTCCGCCGTGAACGACGCGGCCGCGGCCCTGAACAACTCCGGCGTCTTCCTGTCCGTCGCCGCCGGCAACGACAACGCCGACGCCTGCAACACCTCGCCCGCGAGCGCGCCGGGTGTCCTCAGCGTCGCCGCCTCGGACAGCTCCGACCGCAAGGCGTCGTTCAGTAACTACGGCAGCTGCACGGACCTGTTCGCGCCCGGCGTCTCCATCACGTCCACCCGCCTCGGCGGCGGCACCACCCAGATGAGCGGCACGTCCATGGCCTCCCCGCACGCGACCGGCGTCGCGGCCCTGTACAAGTCGAACAAGGGCGACGCCGCCTCCTCCACCATCAACGACTGGCTGACCAGCAACGCCACGACCAACGTCATCAGCAACCCGAGCGGCACCCCGAACCGCCTGCTCTTCAAGTCCGACCTCTGATCCACCTGCTGACGACACAACGACACGTCGATCCGACGGCGCCGGCGTCTCGTGGAGACGCCGGCGCCTGCCGGTTTGCACCGGATTCCGTTGCTGTGCAGCCTATTGGTGACTGATTCCGTTGATCGATAGCGAATTCACGGCGATATCGGTAGCGTACGGCCAGCCACATCGAGCGCCGGACACTCACGGGGGACAGCACCATGACCGACCACCCACTGCCTGCCACGCTGCCGGAGACGGAGCGCACCCGGCACCGCCGACTGCGGGAGCAGGGGAGCCTCGACCGTGCGGAGCTGGACGCCATCCTCGAAGCGGGGTTCGTCTGCCACCTCGGGGTGATCGTCGACGGGCGGCCGATGGTCGTGCCGACCGTGTACGGGAGCGACGGGCACACGCTGTACTTCCATGGCTCGGTCGCGAGCCGCAGCCTGGTGGCCTCCCCCGAGGCGGCGGTGTGCGTGACGGTCACGCACGTGGACGGGCTGGTCCTGGCCCGGTCTGTGTTCGAGCACGGCGTCAATTACCGCAGCGCCATGATCCACGGTGTGCCCCGCGCGGTCACCGACCCGGACGAGAAGCTGGCCGGGCTGCGCTGTCTGACCGAGCGCGCGGCACCGGGGCAGTGGGACTACGCCCGGCAGCCCAGCCGGAAGGAAATGGCGGCGACGGCGCTGCTCGCGCTGTCGCTGGCGGAGGCGTCGGTGAAGATACGCACCGGCGGCCCCGACGACGGGGACGGGCCCGACGCCGCGCTCGGGATCTGGGCCGGTGTCCTTCCGCTCAACGCCAGTTGGGGCGAACCGGAAGCGGATCCCCTCCTGCCGGCGGGCATCGCGCCGCCCCCGCACGTCAGCGCCCGGGCGCACACCCCCGCGGGCTGAAGCGTCACGTGCCCGCGTTCCCCCGCAGTTCCTCCACGGCGGTACGTGCCGCGGCGCCGATCACCGCGTCGGCCCGCGGCAACACGTTGTCCGCGCGCGCCGCTTGGGTGAAGACCACGGCGGTGTACGTACTGCCGTCGGCCAGCTCGACCACCCCCGCCTCGTGCCGCATCGACCCGAAGGTGCCGGTCTTGCCCGAAACGGTCACGTCGTCGTACGGGAAACCGGACGCCAGCCGGTGCCGCCACGGCTGCCGGCCCATGACCTCGCGCATGAACGCGCAGCGCTCGGGGGAGGCGGCCCGCCCGGTCCAGATCGCCCGCAGCAGCCGCGCCATGTCGGCGGGCGTGGTGGCGGCCTTCGACAAGGGGTTGTAGACGACCTCGGGCACGGTGTCGTCGTTGCTGGAGAGCCGCGCCATCGCGGCCGGCAGCGAGTCCGTACCGGTCTCCGTGAGCAGCCGGTCCCACGTCCCCGCGACCCCGCCGTGGATACGCGTGTCCGGCATCTCCAGATCGCGGCAGACCTCGTCGACCGCCGAGGTGCCGACCGTGCGGAGCAGCGCGTCGGCCGCCGTGTTGTCGGAGACGCTCATCATCATGACCACCAGGTCGCGCAGCGACATCGTGACGGCGTCCCGCAGGATCGAGATGCCGGTGGGACCGGCGATCCGGTCGGGCGGCTCCAGGGTCAGCCGCTCGCGCGGGTCGATCTCTCCGGCGTCCGCCAGCCGGCAGCAGGCCACCATCAGCGGCACCTTGTACACGGAGCCCATGGGCACCGCCTCGTCGGGATCGATGGTCACCCGGGCCGAGGGCCGGTCCAGCTCCGCCACGTGCAGCCAGCCGCGCACGCCCGCGTCGGCGAACATCTCGCGGATCGTGCGCTCCACACCGCTTCCCCGCCGCGTCCCGCTCATGACGCCGCCTGCCGTTCGAGAGTGTCCACCAGTAGCCGGGCCGTGTCCGCGGTGTCCGCCGCGTCCGGCCGCCGGGGGTCCCACACCACCCGTAGCCGCAGGGGCAGCGCCGGGTCGGTCGCCCGTCTCCGCTCCACGCCGTCGGCGGTCAGCGTCGCGTCGGCGGTGACCAGTACCGCCTGTCCCGCCGCGACGAGCGCCAGCCCGGCGCGCTCGTCGGACACCACGACGGTCTCCACCCGCCGGCCCCGGCTGGCCAGCGTGTCGACGAACAGGTCGTGGGCCGCGGGCGCCTCCTCGCGGGGCCGCACGGCGACGGGCAGCTGCCGGGGCACCCCACCGGTCGGCGTCCGGCCGTGCGGGCCGGCGGGGGAGAGCACCCAGCTCGGGAACAGGACCACCGGCCCCGCGGCCAGACCGTGCAGCACCGCCGGATGCCGGATCACCGCGAGGTCCAGCCGGCCCGCCGCGATGTCGGAGAGCAGCGTGGCGGTCGGTGCCGTCAGTACGCCTATGCGGTTCTGTTCCCCCGCGCGTACCGGCGCCGCCGCCACGGCCGCCGCGAGCCCCGCCGGCACCTCCGGCGCCAGCCCGAGCCGGAGCCGACGGCCGTCGGCGTGCTCCCGCGCGCCGATCTCCCGCAGCTCCCCGAGCGCGGCGAGCGCCCTGCGCGCGTGCGGCAGCAGCAGCGCGCCCTCGTCGGTCAGGACCACGCCACGGGTGCGGTCGAACAGCCGCACCCCGAGCAGCGCCTCCAGCCGGCGCAGCCCCTGCGACAGCGGCGGCTGGGTGATCCCCACGCGCTGCGCGGCGGCCCCGAAGTGCTCCTCCTCCGCCAGCGCCACGAAGATTTCCAAGTGCCGTTCCGTCAGCATTCCACTCCTGTGGCGTGCGGTGATATGGCGAGTGAATCGATCGTAGGCCGAGAGCATATTCGACATGGGGAGGGGGGGCCGGGTTCACTTCCTGGCCATGGACACCACACGAGTACGCCCGTCCCGCCGCAGGGTGCTGGCCCTCGGCGCGGGCACGGCAGTGGCCGCCGCGCTCCCCGCCTGCGCGTCGGCATCCGCCCGAACACCGCACGGCAAGGGGCTCTCCGGGCAGCTGAAGCGACTGGAGCAGGAGCACGCCGCGCGGCTGGGGGTGTTCGCCCGCGACCTGGCCACCGGCCGCACGGTGCGGTACCGCGCGGACGAGCGCTTCCCGATGTGCTCGGTGTTCAAGGGCCTCGCCGCCGCTGCCGTCCTGCGCGACCTCGACCACGACGGCGAGTTTCTGGCGCGTCGCATCCACTACTCCAAGAAGTACGTCACGGACGCCGGCTACGCGCCGATCAGCAGCGAGCCCGGGAACATCGCACACGGCATGACCGTCGCCGAACTGTGCTCCGCCGCCGTCAGCCACAGCGACAACGGCGCGGCCAACCTCCTCCTCCGCGAGCTGGGCGGCCCCACGGCCGTCACCCGCTTCTGCCGCTCGCTCGGCGACGGCACGACCCGGCTCGACCGGTGGGAACCGCAGCTGAACTCGGCGGAACCCTGGCGCACGACGGACACGACCACGCCCCGCGCCATCGGCACGACCTACGGCCGCCTCGTCGTCGGCCGCGCCCTCGCCGCCGAGGACCGCAAGCGGCTGACGGGCTGGCTGGTCGCGAACACCACCAACACCAAGCGCTTCCGCGCCGGTCTGCCCGAGGGCTGGACCACGGCGGACAAGACCGGCGGCGGCAGCGAGTACGGCGTCGCCAACGATGTGGGCGTCGCCTGGCCTCCCGGCCGGCCCCCGGTCCTGCTGTCCGTCCTGACCACCACGCACGCACCCGAAGGGCCCTCGGACGACGCGCTGGTCGCGAAGGCCGCCGAGCTGGTGGCGGCGGCGCTGACCTGAGCACGGCCCCGGGGCACGGGATTCCGTATGCTGGCCGCCGCGCTCGCCGAGGAGGGAGTCCATGGAGAAGCCGACGGCCGACACCGGTGCCCCGCACGCACTGCAACGGCGCCTGGGCACGACGGACGCCGTGCTGATCGGCCTCGGGTCGATGCTCGGCGCCGGCATCTTCGCCGCCCTCGCCCCGGCGGCGGCCGCTGCCGGTTCCGGGCTGCTGCTCGGCCTCGCACTGGCCGCGGTGGTGGCGTACTGCAACGCGACCTCCTCGGCGCGGCTGGCCGCCCGCTACCCGGCCTCCGGCGGCACGTACGTGTACGGCCGCGAGCGGCTCGGCGACTTCTGGGGCTACCTCGCCGGCTGGGGATTCGTGGTCGGCAAGACCGCCTCCTGCGCCGCCATGGCGCTCACCGCGGGCGCGTACCTCTGGCCGGGCCACGCACACGCGGTCGCGGTCGCCGCTGTGGTGGTACTGACCGCCGTGAACTACGCCGGGGTGCAGAAATCCGCCCGGCTCACCCGCGCCGTGGTCGCCGTCGTCCTGGCCGTGCTCGCCGCAGTGGTGGCCGCCGTGCTCTTCTCCGGCGAGGCGGACGCCAACCGGCTGGTGCTCGGCGCGGACATCACCGGCGGCGGGCTGCTCCAGGCTGCGGGCCTGCTGTTCTTCGCCTTCGCCGGATACGCGCGCATCGCCACGCTCGGCGAGGAGGTCCGCGAGCCCGCGCGGACCATCCCCCGGGCCGTCCCGATCGCGCTCGGGATCACGCTGGTGGTCTACGCCATGGTCGCCGTCGCCGTTCTCATGGTGCTCGGCCCGGGCGGACTGGCCGGTGCCGCGGCGCCCTTGTCGGACGCCGCGCGGACCGCCGGCGCAGCTTGGCTCGCGCCCGTGGTCCGCGCCGGCGCCGCCGTGGCCGCGCTCGGCTCGCTGCTGGCACTGATCCTCGGGGTGTCGCGCACCACCCTGGCCATGGCCAGGGACCGCCACCTGCCGCACGCCCTGGCCGCCGTCCACCCGCGCTTCAAGGTGCCGCACCGCGCCGAACTCGCGGTCGGCGCGGTCGTGGCCGTCCTCGCCGCGACGGCCGACCTGCGCGGCGCGATCGGCTTCTCCTCGTTCGCGGTGCTGGCGTACTACGCCGTGGCCAACGCCGCGGCGTGGACCCTCACCTCCGCCGAGGGCCGCCCGCCCCGCGTCGTCCCGGCGGCCGGCCTCGCCGGCTGTCTGACCCTGGCCTTCGCCCTGCCCGTGTCCTCCGTCCTGGCGGGCACGGCGGTACTGGCGGCAGGCGCGGCCGTGTACGGCATCCGCCGCACGACTGCCGGACGCCGCGAGCCGTAGCCGGCGGCCGGGCGGCCCGGGCCTACGGCGCGCGCAACGGCCCGGACGTGAGCGGTACTACGGGGATCTCCATCCGTTCGTCCCCGGGTGGCACCATGCGAAGGGTGCGCTCCAGCCACGCCGAGACCGGCAGGGCCGGCGCGCGCAGCATGGTGAGGCCGGCCGGCGCGGTGAGCGACAGGCAGACCACGGCGCGGTCCGCATCGCTACGGGCCGGCCAGATCCGCACGTCGCCCGACCCGCTGGGGCGGAAGAGGCCGTCGATGAGGAGGCTGCGGGCAAAGGTCCAGTGGACGGGGTGGGGAGTGTCGATGTGGAAGGAGAGGCGGACCGCGAACGGGTCCCGCGCGAGGTAGCGCAGCCGGGCGGGGACCGCCACAGGGGAGCGGACCACGTACCGGGGCGCGAGCAGAAGCTCGAATTCCAGCTCGCGTTCCGCCGAGCGGCGGTCTTCCGCTTCATACCGTACGGCGGGGTCGTGCTCAGGCATGTCAAGGGCTCCTCACCCAAGAGAGCGATGTTCCGGCAGTCACTCAACTCGACCTCGCCCGCGGTGAATAGCCTCCTCCTGTCGGCAAGCCGCTTAGATCGCTTAAACCCCTCGGAGGCGTGGTGCGCACGAGGAACGAGTCCTTGGACCGGGCCATTCGTGAAGCCGGTTGCAGTTACGCGGAGTTGGCGCGGGAGGTGCGTACGGTCGCGGCGGAGAGCGGCGTGACAGTACGCACCAACTCCTCCGCCGTGGCGCACTGGGTCGCCGGCACGCGGCCGGCGGACAGCACGGCCGGTCTGATCGCCGAAGCCCTGGCGCGGCGGCTCCAGCGGCCCGTGACACCCGTACAGCTGGGGCTGCGCTCCCCGGAGAGCGGGTCTGCCGACACCGCGTTCGGACTGCACGTCGACCGCGACCCGCTCGACGTCCTGACCGCGCTGGGCCGCGCCGACATCGAGCGGCGCCCCGAAGCGCGTGCCGCGCCGTACAGCGTCGCGGTCGCGTCCCTCGCGCTGGACCTCGACGCCCAGGAGGCGGCGCACGCTTCCGCGGTGCGTCAGGCCGGGACCGCGGGGGAGCCCGAGGTACGCGCCGTGCGGGAGCTGACGGAGCTGTTCACCGCCGTCGACGAACGCCACGGCGGACAGCACGGCCGGTCGGCGCTGGTGCAGTACTTGACCAGTGATGTGGCCGCCCTGTGCCGGGCCCGGTTCCGCACCGAGGAACTGAAGCGGCAGATCCTCTCGGCCGCCGCGTGCGTCGCCTACCTCTCCGGCTGGAAGGCGTACGACGCCGGCGAGCAGGGCCTGGCGCAGCGGTACTACCTCCAGGCGTTCCGGCTCACCCGGGAAGCGGACAACGACCTGCACGGAGCGTTCGTGCTGCGGGTCCTGGCACACCACGGCATGGAGACGGGCCGGGCCGAACACGCGCTGGCGCTCGTCGACGCGGCACTGCACCGGGTCAAGGGACGCACGGACCCGGCCACGGAGGCGCTGTACGTCGCCACCCGGGCCCGCGCGCTGGCGATGGAGGGCAGACGGCGCGAAGCGGTCGCGGAAACCGCCCGCGCGGCCCGGCTCGTGGACGGGGCCGACGAGCGGGAGATGCCGTACTGGGCCGCGCTGTGGGGATCGGCGCAGGCCTGCGTGGGCACCCATACCGCCAAGACGGCCCAGCACATGGGCGCCTACGACATCGCCGAACAGCACTTCAGCCGGGCGGTGTGGAGCCGGACGGGGGCCGACTACCGGCGCATCGCCGCGCTCAGCCTCGCCCACGCCGGGACCATGCAGTGCCGACAAGGACGGGTGGAGCAGGCGTGCGCCACCTGGAGCGAGGCGCTCCGGCTGATGGACGGGGTGCGGTCGGCCCGGGTGCGGTACGTGGTGGCGACGATGAGCCAGGAACTCGGCCCTTACCGGAACCGGCGGCTCGCCGCCGCCCTGGAGCTGGACGAAAAGATCCGTCTCTGGTCGCAGGAGGGACCATGAAGTCCGTCGGGAAGAACGGCCGGCGCGGGCCGGAAAGCAGAACAGCCGCCCTCAACCGGATCACCGCTGCCGGCCTGATCGGCACCGTCATCGAGTTCTACGATTTCACCCTGTACGCCATCGCGGCCGCGCTCGTCCTCGGCCCGGTGTTCTTCCCGCACTTCGCGCCCGCCGCGGGAACCCTGGCGGCCATGGCCACCTTCGCCACCGGCTTCCTGGCCCGACCCGTGGGGTCGGCCGTGTTCGGGTGGATCGGCGACCGGCTGGGACGCCGCGCGATGCTGCTGGGCACGGTACTGACCACGGGCGGCGCCACCCTCGGGGTGGGCCTGCTCCCCGGTTACCAGGAACTGGGGATGGCGGCGCCCGTGTGCCTCGTCGCGCTGCGCCTCCTGCAGGGCGTCGGGATCGGCGGGGAGTGGACGGGGGCCGTCGTCCTCGCGACCGAACACGCACCGGTGAAGCGGCGCGGGCTGTGGGCCTCCTTGCCGCAGACCGGCCCGGCCCTCGGGTTCCTGCTGGCCAACGGCGCAATGCTGGCGCTCTCCGGGACGCTGAGCGCGGAGCAGTTCCGGACCTGGGGCTGGCGGGTGCCCTTCTGGTGCGCGGGCGTGCTGACGCTCGCCGGGTACCTGCTCCGGTCCTCGCTCACCGAGTCCCCCGCGTTCCGGGCGCTCGTCCAGGAGGGCGCCCTGTCCCGTTCCCCCGTCCGCCTCGTGCTCAGGCGGCACCGTGGCCGGGTCCTGCTCGTCGCCGGGGCGGTCACCTGTTCCTACGCCGTCCACTACACGGCGACGACGTGGGCGATCTCCCACGCCACGCGGACCGTGGGCCTGGACCCCACCGGGACGCTGCTGTGCGTCATGGTCGCGATGACGGTGATGGCGGTGGCCACGCCCGTCGCCGCGGTGTGCGGCGACCGTTTCGGCCGCCGCAGGCTCAGCATCATCGGATGCGCCGCCATGGCCGCCTGGACGGTCCCGTACCTGGCGCTCCTGGAGACCGGGAGTCTCATCGCGCTCACGGTGGGCACCACCGTCATGCTGCTCACCTTGATCACCACGCTCGGGGTCCAAGGGGCCTACATCCCCGAGCTGTTCGAGGCTCGCATCCGTACGACGGGCACCGCGCTCTCCTACAACCTCGGCGCCGTACTCGGCGGCGCCCTCACCCCCTTGATCGACAGCTGGCTGTCCGGCCTCTCCCGCACCGGCCTCCCCTGGGTGACCGGCGCCTATGTGATCTGCCTGTGCGCGGCGAGCCTGGCCTGCCTGCTGCGGCTGCCCGATACCCGGGCACCGGACGGAGCCCGGGACGGCCCCGCTCTGCCGGTAGCCGTCTGACGGTTACCGGCAGAGCGGGGCCCGAGCCGCCCGCTTCCTAGCGGCAGCCCGCGGGTGTCGCCTGCGACGCGTCGTGGATCAGCGCTTGGTGGGCGGCCTTGAGCCGCTTCACATCCGGCTTGACCACCTTGCGGTCGTACGTCACCAGGCCGTTCAGCTCGCCCTCGACGTCCGAGATCTGCGTGTAGACGGCGCCGTTGCCGCCCCGGCAGGCCAGCTGGCGCACCTCGGCGAGGCGCTTCAGATAGTCGTCCGTGTACGTCGCCGGGTCGACATCGACGTACGACTGCTGCACCGACCACGCGTGTCCGGGCACGCCGAGCCCGAGGCCGCCGTACTCGCCGCTGATCAGGGCGCGTTTGCCGTCGGGGTGCGGGGGCAGGGCCGGGCTCGGGTAGCCGTGCTCGTCCATGATGTCGCCGGTGCCGCCGTCACGGCCGAGGTTGAGGCCCGACTGGCCGTTGATCAGGCGCGTCGGGTCCCAGGACTTGGCCTGGTCGGCGATCCGGGCCTCGTCGTACTGGCCCCAGCCCTCGTTGAAGGTGACCCACATGATCACCGAGGGGTGGCTGTCGTGCTGGTCGATCATCGTCTTCATCTCCCGCTCGTACTCGGCGCGGGACGCGGCGTCCGGGTTGGTGCCCGCCGTCATGGCCGGCATGTCCTGCCAGACGAGCAGGCCCAGCTTGTCCGCCCAGTAGAACCAGCGGTCGGGCTCGACCTTGATGTGCTTGCGTACGGAGTTGTAGCCCAGCTGCTTGTGCAGCTTCAGGTCGTACGCCAGCGCCTCGTCGGTCGGCGCCGTGTGCAGCCCGTCGGGCCAGAAGCCCTGGTCGAGCGTGGCCATCATGAAGACGGGCTTGCCGTTGAGCACGGTGCGCGGGGTGCCGTCGATCTTCTCCACGGCGATGGAGCGCATCCCGAAGTAGCTGCCGACGCGGTCGCTGCCGACGCTCACCTTCAGGCCGTACAGGAACGGGTCGTCGGGGGACCACAGGTGCGGGTCCTTGATCTTCAGCGTCAGCGGCTCGCCCGTGCGGCCGCTCACCGTCGCCACCCGGCGCTTGCCGTCGTACGCGGTGGCCGTGACCGGCACGCCGTTCCGCACGCCGCGCGGCTGGACCGCGACCGTGCCGTCCGCGACCTTCGGGGTGATCTTCAGCGAGTCGGCGTGGTCGGCCGCGACCGGCTCCATCCACACCGTCTGCCAGATGCCGGACGAGGGGGTGTACCAGATGCCGCTCGGGTCCAGGCGCTGCTTGCCGAGCGGCGGATTCTCGCCGCCCTTCGCGTCGGTCGGGTCGTAGACGCCGACGATCAGCTCCTGGGTCTTGCCGGGCTTGAGCGCGTCGGTGATGTCGGCGCTGAACTTGTCGTAACCGCCCTTGTGCGCGGCCACCTTGGTGCCGTTGACGTACACCTCGGCCTGCCAGTCGACGGCGCCGAAGTTCAGCCGGAGCCGCTTGCCGTCGCCCACCTTCCAGTCGTTCGGGACGGTGAACGTGCGGCGGTACCACATGCGGTCCTCGTGCCGCTCGATGCCCGAGAGCTGCGACTCGACCGGGTACGGCACCAGGATCTTCTCGCCCAGCTTCTTGCCGACGGGCGGCTGCTCGCCGGACTCGGCGGCGGCGAACTGCCAGGAGCCGTTGAGGTTGCGCCAGGCGTCGCGCGTCAGCTGCGGGCGCGGGTACTCGGGGTGGGCGTTCTTCTCGCTCACGTCATCGGCCCACTTGGTGCGCAGCTCGTACGTGGACTTGTTGGCGCCGCTGGACCAGAACCGGCCGATCCGCTCGCCGTCCGCGCGGGCCAGGCCCGCCTCGCCGTCGTAGCGGAGCTCGACGTCACCGCGCGCGGTACCGGTCTTGTTGCCGACGACCGGTTCCTTGAGCCCGACGAGCAGCGCCTTGGGGTCGGACGGGTCCGCCTTCGCGGCGCCCAGCGGCCAGGCGCTGCCGCCGATGACCGCGTCGAGGTGGTCCGTCAGACCGGCCGGCGGTGCGGCCAGTCGCTGCGGGAAGTCCAGCTTGAGCGTGCGGCCGTCGCCGAGGACGGTGGCGGCGGTCGCGCCGTCGTAGTCGAAGCCGTCGGGCAGCCGGAACGCCGACTGCGGGACGGCGGCCTTGTTGCTGCCGGGCGGGGTCCAGCGCAGGTGCAGGTTGGACCCGCCGAAGTGCTCGAAGTACTCGACCTTGATGTCGTAGGCCTTGCCCGCGGTCAGCTCGACCGGCCGGGACGTCTGCTCCTTGTCCCAGTCGTCCACCCAGTGGTCGATGGCGATCTTCCCGTCGACCCACAGGCGGAAGCCGTTGTCGGCGCTGAGGGAGAACGTTGTGGGACCGGTCTTCGCGGGGACGATCTTCCCGGTCCAGCGGACGCTGACATCGTCGTTCTGCCCGGTGGCGTAGCCGAGCCGGGGTTCGAGGTTGTCGAAGTCGAGGTCGGGGTCGACTCCGGTGGACTTCAGCTCGTGGAAGTCGAAGGCCCCGGGCGCCGATTGGGTGTAGTACTCGCCCTTGAGGCCGTGGACGGCGTCGGGCTGCGGCTCGTCGGCCGCCGTGGCGGACGGCGCGGCGGCGAGTCCCGCGGCGCCCAGCGTGGCCGCGAGCAGCAGGCCGAGTCTGTCTCTGAACCGTTTGGTGCGCACGGATCCTCCTTGTCGAGGAAGGGTGGCGGCTCGTTGCATCAGTCTGTACAACGTTGGAAGGAACGGCAGTTGGCATGACAGCACGGCTCCCCGATCCTGTCCAGGTGCGGCACAGAAGCCGGGCGGGAGAGTGTCACACCAGCCGGGCGGGGGAGCGCTGCGCGCACCGTCGATACCGAGGAGATCCCTTTGCGAGTGAGCCTGAAAGACGTCGCGGAACGCGCCGGTGTCTCGATCAAGACCGTTTCGAACGTGGTGAACAACTATCAGCACGTCACCCCGGGGATGCGGGCCCGGGTCCAGGCCGCCATCGACGAGCTGGGCTACCGGCCGAACATGACGGCACGACACCTGCGCAAAGGCCGCACGGGCATCCTCGCGCTCGCCGTTCCCGAGCTCGGCAACCCGTACTTCGCGGAGCTCGCGGGCGCCGTCATCGACGTCGCCGCCGAGCACGACCTGACCGTGCTGCTCGACCACACCGGCGGCGATCGCGAGCGGGAGGTCCTGGTCAGCCAGGGTTTCCGGGCCGGCGTCATCGACGGCCTGATCCTCAGCCCGCTGGAGCTCGAAGTGGAGGACCTGCGGGGCCGCGAGGACGACGTCCCGCTGGTGCTGCTCGGCGAGCGCGAGTACGACCTGCCGTACGACCACATCGCGATCGACAATGTCGCGGCGGCGCGCATGGCGGTGCGCCATCTGCTCGGCCGCGGCCGCACCCGCATCGCCTACCTGGGAGCCCGTACCGACTCGGCGAACCGCCCCGCGCACCTGCGGCTCGCGGGCTGGCGGACGGAGCTGGCGGAGGCGGGCGTGCCCGCGCCGGACAGCCTGATCGGCCCGACCGGGGGCTGGGACCGGGGGGACGGGGCCGAGGCGATGGCGCGGATGCTGGATGCCGGTGTGCGGCCCGACGCGGTGTTCGCGTACAACGACCTGGTGGCCATCGGCGCGATGCGGGTGCTGCACGAGCGGGGGCTGCGGGTGCCGTGGGACGTGGCGGTGGTCGGCTTCGACGACATCGCCGAGGGGCGGTTCGGTGCCGTCAGCCTGACCACGGTCTCCCCGGACAAGCGGTCCATCGCCCGGCTGGCCGTCGAGTCGCTGCTGCGCACGCTGGAGAACCGGGCGGACCGGCCCGTGGGGCGGGAGTTGGTCGCGGAGTTCCGGCTGGTGGAGCGGGAGAGCACGCTGGGCCGCCGCTGATCCCGCACCAAGTCGGGGCCGTCGGGCCGTGGTTGCCGAGGCGGGCGAATCGGTGGTGGCGCCCGGCATTTCGTACGCGGAGGGTTGTCAGCGTTCTTTCAACGATGTAAAACCCTCACCTGAGCCACCAGTTGCCTGCACGTTCCGAAGTCCCCGCGAGCGCTCCGCGCGCCGGGGCCGTGCCATTTGGGGACCCCATGAAGCCGACCTCCTCTCTTCGCCGCACCTCCGCGAGAGCCCTGCTCGCCACCGGCCTCATCACGAGCCTCGCGCTCGTCTCCGGCTGCGCCAAGTCCGAGGACGACGCCGCGGCGGACAAGAAGCCCGCCGCGCAGGACGGCTCCGGCGGGGCCGCCGCCGCGTCGGGCACCGGTGCCGGCGGGAAGACCTGCACCCTTGACGCCTTCGGCGGCAAGAAGCTCGACCTCGAGCACGCCACCGTCGGCTTCTCCCAGTCCGAGAAGGAGGCGAACCCCTTCCGGATCGCGGAGACCGCCTCCCTCAAGGCCGAGGCGGCCAAGCGCGGCATCAAGCTGCTCACGGCCAACGGCCAGTCGCAGTTCTCCAAGCAGATCAGCGACGTGCAGGACCTCATCGCCAAGGGCGCGGACCTGCTGGTCATCGCCCCGCTCAACTCCGACGGCTGGGAGCCGGTACTGAGCTCCGCGCGCGCCCGGCACATCCCCATCGTCACCGTCGACCGCAAGATCAACGGCACGGCCTGCAAGGACTACGTCAGCTTCATCGGCTCCGACTTCGTCGAGCAGGGCAAGCGCGCCGCCGACCGGATGATCGAGGCGACCGACGGCAAGGGCGAGATCGCCATCCTGCTCGGCGCCGCGGGCAACAACGTCACCACCGAACGCACCAAGGGATTCGAGCAGCGCCTCAAGGAGAAGGCGCCCGACCTGAAGGTCGTCTTCCAGCAGACCGGCGAATTCTCCCGCGAGAAGGGCCAGTCGGTCACCGAGCAGCTCATCCAGTCCAAGCCCGGCATCGACGGGATCTACGCCGAGAACGACGAGATGGGCCTCGGCGCGGTCAACGCGCTCAAGGGCGCGGGCAAGCAGCCCGGCGACGTCAAGATCGTCACCGTCGACGGCACGCGCAGCGCCGTCCAGGGCATCGTGGACGGCTGGATCGACGGCGTCATCGAGTCCAACCCGCGCTTCGGCCCGCTCGCCTTCCAGACCCTGGACGCCTTCACCAAGGGCGAGAAGGTGCCGCAGGACATCGTCATCAAGGACAGCGCGTACGCGAAGGACAACGCCAAGGCCGACCTCACGAAGGCGTACTGAGGTGCTGTCGGTCACCGGCATCAGCAAGACCTTCCCCGGCGTACGGGCGCTCGACGGCGTCGACTTCACCGCCCGCGCTGGGGAGGTGCACGCCCTCATCGGCGAGAACGGCGCGGGCAAGTCCACCCTCATCAAGGTCCTGACCGGTGTGTACCGGCCGGACCCGGGGGCCGGGACGATGACGTACGACGGCGCGGACGTCGCCTTCGCCACCCCGCTCGAAGCGCAGCACGCGGGCATCTCCACCATCTACCAGGAGGTCAACCTCGTCCCCCTGATGAGCGTGGCCCGCAATCTCTTCCTCGGCCGCGAGCCGCGCGGCCGCCTCGGCCTGATCGACTTCCGCCGGATGCACCGCGCGGCGGACGAGGCGCTGCGCGAACTGGGCGTACGCGTCGACGTCCGCCGCCCGCTGCGCGAACTCGGCGTCGGCGCGCAGCAGATGGTGGCCCTGGCCCGCGCGGTCTCGGTGGACGCGCGCGTCGTCATCATGGACGAGCCGACTTCCTCCCTCGAACCGCGCGAGGTGCGCACCCTGTTCGGCGTGATCCGCATGTTGCGCGAGCGCGGCATCGCCGTCGTCTACGTCAGCCACCGCCTGGAGGAGCTGTACGAGATCTGCGACGCGGTCACCGTGCTGCGCGACGGCAGCGCCGTCCACACGGGCCCCATGACCGGCCTCGACCGGCTGCGGCTGGTCTCCCTGATGCTGGGGCGCGATCCCGGCGAGGTACGCGAGGAGGGCCGTACCGAATTCACCGGCGGCCACCACGCCAAGGACACCGAACCAGTCTTGTCCGCAAGGAACATGACGGTACGTCACCACCTCCGCGGCGTCGGTCTGGACGTACGGCCCGGCGAGGTCGTCGGCCTGGGCGGGCTGCTCGGCTCCGGCCGCAGCGAGACCGCGAAGGCGATCGCCGGCGCGCTGCCCCTGGACTCCGGAACGGTCGTGGTGGCGGGCGCCCCCGTCCGCACCGGCTCCACACCCGCCGCGATCCGCGCCGGCATCAGCCTGCTCCCCGAGGACCGCAAGGCCGAGGGCATCGTGCCGGGCCTGTCGGTGCGGGAGAACATCGCGCTCGCCGCGCTGCCAGGCCTGTCCCGGTTCGGCCTGGTCGACGAGGCCCGCATCGACCGGATCGTCGACACCTTCGTCCAGCGGCTGCGCATCAAGGCGGCGGGGCCGCACCAGAAGGTGGGCGAACTCTCCGGCGGCAACCAGCAGAAGGTGCTGCTCGCCCGCTGGCTCGCCATGCACCCGAAGGTACTGCTGCTCGACGAGCCGACCCGCGGCATCGACGTCGGCGCCAAGGCCGAGGTGCAACGGCTCATCGACGAGCTCGCCGCCGACGGCCTGGGCGTCCTGCTGATCTCCTCCGACATGGAGGAGCTGATCGAGGGCTCGGACCGGATCGTCGTCCTCAAGGACGGCGCCGTCGTCGAGGAGCTGACCGGCGACGCCGTCACCGCAGACCGCCTGATGCGCGCCATCGCGACCGCACCCGCGGGAGGCCCCGCATGACCGCACTGTCCCTGGGCCGGGCCACCGCCGACCGCGACCGGCTCCGCAGCCTCCTCCAGAACTACGGCGTCTACGCGGGCGTCGCCGCACTCCTCCTCGTGAACATCCTCTTCACCCCGCACTTCCTCTCCGCCGAGAACTTCCGCACCCAGGCCGTGCAGGTCGCGCCCGTCCTGATCGTCGCGCTCGGCATGGCGCTGGCCATCGGCACCGAGGGCGTCGACCTGTCCGTCGGCTCAGTGATGGCCCTGGCCACCTCACTCGTCTCGCTCTACCTCGGGTACGGGCCGTGGATCGCGCTGCTCGTCGCGGTGGTCGGCGGCATCGTCGTCGGCCTCGCGAACGGCTCGCTCATCGCCTTCGTCGGGGTGCAGCCGATCGTCGCCACCCTCGCGCTGATGGTCGCCGGACGCGGCCTCGCACTCGTCCTGCTGCCCCAGCTCAAGCAGGTGCACGACCCCGGCATGGCGGCCCTCGGCTCCGGTGCCGTACTCGGCGTCCCGTATCTCGTCCTGATCGCGGCGGGCCTCGCGCTGCTCACCGCCTTCGTCGTCCGCCGCACGACCTTCGGCCGGCAGCTGCTCGCCATCGGGGACAGCCGCCCGGCCGCGCGCCTGGCGGGCCTGCCGGTACGCCGCGTACTGATCCTCGTCTACGCCGCCTCCGGGGCGCTCGCCGCGATCGCGGGCGTGCTGGCCACGGCGCGGCTCACCGCCAGCGACCCCACCTCGCTCGGCACCCTGATGGAGCTGTCCGCGATCACCGCCGTGGTCGTCGGCGGTACTCCGCTCAGCGGCGGCCGCGTGCGCATCGGCGGCACCGTTGCCGGCGCCGTCCTGATCCAGCTGCTGACCGCCACACTCATCAAGCACGACCTGCCGCCGTCATGGACCCAGATCGCCCAGGCCGCGGTGATCGTTCTCGCGGTCTACGCGGCCAGGGAACGGGGGAAGCGATGACCACCGCCGATGTCCGCGATCCGGTGCCGGTGCCGCCTGTTGCCGGGGCCGAGGAGGCGGCGGTCGACGCGCCGCGGCCCGCCGAGCGGCTCAGCGCGCTCGCCCAGCAGCACGGCGCGCTGGTCACCCTCGTACTCGCCGTGATCGTCGCGGCGCTCACCTTCGAACCCTTCCTGACGGCCGACAACGTCCAGAACATGGCGCTGTCGTCCGCGTTCCTGGCGGTCGTGGCGCTCGGCATGACGTTCGTGATCGTCACCGGTGGCATCGACCTGTCGGTGGGCTCGCTGTTCGCGCTCGGCGGCGTGCTCGCGGCGTGGGGATCGCGGTACGGGACGGCCGTGGCGCTGCTGCTCCCGCTCGCCGTCTGCGGCCTCATCGGCCTGCTCAACGGGGTGCTGATCGCCCGGTCCCGGCTCGCCCCGTTCATCGTGACACTCGCCGCGATGCTCGGCGCGCGCGGCCTGCTGCTCGCCGTCACGGACGAGGGATCGCAGACGTACCTCGTCGACAAGGGCACGTTCTTCGCGACGCTCGGCCAGGGCAGGCTGCTCGGGGTCGGCGTGCCCGTGTGGATCGCGCTGGTGCTGTTCGCGGCCGGCGCGCTGGTGCTCCGCCGCACCCGCTTCGGCCAGTACGTCTACGCGGTCGGCGGCAACGAGGACGCCGCGGCGCTGATGGGTGCGCCGGTCGACCGTACGAAGATCATCGTGTACACGCTGTCCGGCCTGTGCGCCGGGCTCGCCGGGGCGCTCAACGCGGCCTGGCTGGTCTCCGGCGTCACCATCCTCGGCTCCGGCATGGAGCTGGAGGCGATCTCCGCCGTCGTCATCGGCGGCACGCTGCTGACCGGCGGCTCCGGCTTCCTCAGCGGCTCGCTGGTGGGCGTCCTCCTGCTGAAGGTCATCCAGAACGTCATCAACCAGATCGGCTCCCTCGACTCCGCCTATCAGCAGGTGGTCAGCGGCGCGTTCCTCGCGGTGGTCGTGATCGCCCAGACGTGGCTGGGGCGGCGGGGGCGGCGGACCTGAACGAGCAGCCGGGCCTCAGTCCTTGGGCTCCGTCCGGCCCAGGAGCTGGACCAGCGTGCGGAAGGCGGCCGGCATGTCCACGGCCGCGGGGTCCAGCAGCCACTGGAACTGCAGGCCGTCCATCACCGCGATGAGCAGCGGCGCCGCCTCCTCCGGCGTACGGCCGCCGGGGAGCCGGTCGCCGAACTCGGCCCGCAGCGTGGCGGCCGCCGACTCGCGCACCGTCGCATAGCGGTGGGCGAAGAACTCCCGCGCCGGGTGGTCCTCCCCGGTCACGCTCTCGCCGAGCAGGGCGGAGAAGGTCTGCACGATGCCCGGGCGCATGGCGTTGTACTCGACGAGCGAGGCGTACAGGTCCAGCGGCCAGGGCTCGCCGCGCCGCGGGGAGCCGCCGCCGGTGTCCCACGCGTCCCGCGCCTCCAGCACGGCGACGAGCAGCGCCTCCTTGGTGGGGAAGTGGTGCAGCAGGCCCTGCTGGGTGATGCCGACCCGTTCGGCGACCGCGCTCAGCGAGGCGCCTCGGTAACCGCGCTCGGCGATCACCTCCAGCGCCGCCCGGAGGATCTCCGCGCGGCGGTCCTCGCCGCGCACGGCCCACCCGCGCCGCGCTTCCCGTTCCTTCGCCACGGACCGTTCGTTCGCTGCCACGGGCCCGAGCCTAATCGACGAAACGGTCCGGACCCCTGAAGGTAACGAAGACATTACAAAGCCTACCGCTCACCAGGTGGCTGGGACACGATGCTGCGAACCGCAGGGAGCCCGCCGTCTCGTGGCGTGATTCCTCCCTGCCTTCGAGCCGCTTTCTTCACCTCAATGAGGAGGTACGGCAGTGGATCAGGCAGCTGTCCCCGCTCCAGCCACCACGCCTGCCGAGCCCGCGAGCACCGACCCGGACGCGGAAAGAGCCCCGCGGGGCTTCGTACTCCGCCTGGGCCTCGCCAACTTCGGCCTCTACAGCGCCCTGTTGACGCCCGTCATCGTCACCATGGCGCTGCGCGTCGCGGACATCGCGCCCCGCGACAAGGAATCGGTACTGGGCCTCGTGCTCGGCGTCGGCGCCGTCTTGGCGGTGATCGCCAATCCGCTCTTCGGCAGGCTCTCGGACCGCACCCGCTCCCGCTTCGGGCGCCGCCGGCCCTGGCTCGTCGGCGGACTCGTCGGCGGCCTGCTGGGCCTGACGGTGATCGCCTTCGTGCCCTCCGTCCCCGCCCTCGTCATCGGCTGGGCCGTCGTCCAGACCTCCTTCAACGCCGTGTACGCGGCCCTCATGGCGACCATCCCGGACCAGGTGCCCGAAGCCGCCCGGGGCAGCGCCTCCGGGGCCATCGGCACCGGCCTCACCGCCGCCGTACTGGCCGGCTCGGGCATCGCCGCGCTCAGCACCGACGCGCGGGTGATGTTCCTGCTGCCGGCCGTGCTGACCGTCGCCCTGGTCGGCTGGTTCGTGCTCACGCTGGACGACCGCGCGCCGGCCGGGCCGCCCGAGCCGTTCTCCGTGCGGGAGTTCCTCGGCAGCTTCGTGTTCGACCCGCGCCGCAGCCCGGACTTCGGCTGGGCCTGGCTCACCAAGTTCCTGGTCATGTTCGGCTCCGTCGCGCCGATGACCTACCTGGCCTACTACCTGCCCTTCCGGATGGGCGTGAGCGCCGCCGCCACGGCGGGCACCGTGGCCGTACTGGTCGCCGCCGGCTACGCCGTCCAGTCCGTCACGGCCGCGGCCGGCGGCCGGCTCTCCGACCGCTTCGGCCGCCGCAAGCCCTTCGTCGTCGCCTCCGGGCTCATCGTCGCCGCCGGCCTCGCGCTGCTGGCCCTCGCCCCGGACCTCACCTGGATCGTCGTCGCCCAGTTCGTCATGAGCGTCGGCGGCGGCCTTTTCTACGCCGTCGACATGGCGCTGATCACCCACGTCCTGCCCGACCCCGACAACCCCGCCAAGGACCTCGGCATCGTCAACATCGCCAACGCGCTGCCGCAGTCCCTGATGCCGATGATCGCGCCGTTCGTGCTGGCGATCGGCGGGGGAGGGAACTACCCCCTGCTGTTCGGCGTGGCCGCGGCCGCCGCGCTGATCGGTTCGGTACTCGTCACCCGTATCAAGGGCGCGCGATGAGCCGGCCCGCGCCCGTCGCACCATCCCTTCGCACCAAGGAGTCACGCATGACCCCGTACGACACGACCATCGAGGACGCGCTCGGCAAGCTGGACCTCGACGCCAAGACCCGGCTGCTGGCCGGCCGCAGCATGTGGGCGCTGCCCGCGCTCCCGGAGATCGGGCTGCGGTCCCTGGTCATGTCCGACGGCCCGGTCGGCGTGCGCGGCGTGCGCTGGACCGCCGACGACCCCTCCGTCGCCCTGCCCAGCCCCACCGCGCTCGCCGCGACCTGGGACCCGGCCCTCGCCCGCCGCGCCGGGCACCTGCTCGCCCAGGAGGCCCGCCGCAAGGGCGTGCACGTCCTCCTCGCCCCGACCGTCAACCTGCACCGCTCCCCGCTCGGCGGCCGCCACTTCGAGTGCTACTCGGAGGACCCGCACCTCACCGGCGCGATCGGCACCGGATACGTCACCGGCGTACAGGAGGGCGGCGTCGGCACCACCGTGAAGCACTTCGTCGCCAACGACGCCGAGACCGAGCGCTTCACCGTCAACAACACCGTCGCCCCGCGGCCGCTGCGCGAGCTGTACCTCGCGCCGTTCGAGACGATCGTCAAGAACGCCCACCCCTGGGGCATCATGGCCGCCTACAACTCCGTCAACGGCCCCACCATGACCGAACACCGCTACCTCCAGAACGAGGTGCTGCGCGGCGAGTGGGGCTTCGACGGCTTCATCGTCTCCGACTGGATGGCCGCCAGGTCCACCAAGGGCGCCATCGAAGGCGGCCTCGACGTGGCCATGCCAGGGCCGAAGACCGTGTACGGCAGCGCGCTCGCCGCCGCCGTCCGCGCGGGCGAGGTGGCCGAGTCCCTCGTCGACGACGCGGTACGCAACGTCCTGCGGCTCGCCGCCCGCGTCGGCATCCTCGACGGCGCGCCGCCCGCCGTCGCCCCCGCCGACCTCCCGGCCCAGGTCGACGGCGCGGCACTGGCCCGCGAGATCGCCCGCCGCGCCTTCGTCCTCGTACGCAACGAGAACCGCACCCTGCCCCTCGGCGGGCCCGCGCAGGCCGGCACCGTCGCCCTCATCGGCGCCGCGGCCCGCGACGCCCGCGTCCTCGGCGGCGGCTCCGCGCAGGTCTTCCCCGACCACATCGTCTCCCCGCTGGACGGCCTGCGCGCCGCCCTCCCCGAAGGCGACCTCACCTACTGCGTCGGCGCCGACCCGAGCGATGAACTCGCCGCTGCAGGACAGGGGTTCACGCTGCGGGCGGTCTGCCGGGACCGGCACGGGCGGGTACTGGGGGAGACCTCGCTGCCCAGCGGCGCGGTCCAGTGGCACGGCGACGACCTGCCCGCGGGCGTCACCCACGAAGAGCTGCACACCGTCGAGATCGCCGGCACCTTCACCCCGCGCGAGAGCGGCGCGCACTGCTTCGGCACCAAGGGCATCGGCGGCTTCCGGCTCACCGTCGGCGACCGCGTGCTCCACGAGGACGTCCAGACCCCCGACCACGACGACCCGTTCGAGGCGTTCTTCGGCGCGCCCGTGGAACGCGGCCAGGTGGAACTCACCGCGGGGCAGCCGGTCGAGGTCGGCCTTCTGCACACCGTGCCCGACCTCCCGGACGCGCCGATCCAGGCCGTCGGCTTCGCCCTCGTCCACCGCGAGCCCCGGCGCGACGCCGAGGAGCTCATCGAGGAGGCCGTGGCCGCCGCGCGCACGGCCGGCACCGCGGTCGTCGTGGTCGCCACCACCGAGCGTGTGGAGAGCGAGGGCTTCGACCGTACGGACCTCCGGCTCCCCGGCCACCAGGACGAATTGGTCCGGCGGGTCGCCGCCGCCAACCCCCGAACCGTCGTGATCGTCAACTCCGGCTCCCCGGTGGAGCTGCCGTGGCGGAACGACGTGGCCGCGGTGTTGCTCAGCTGGTTCCCCGGCCAGGAGGCCGGCGCGGCCCTCGCGGACGTCCTCCTCGGCGCCGAGGAGCCGGGCGGCCGGCTGCCCACCACCTGGCCCGCCCGACTGGCCGATGCCCCCGTCACCCGCGTCACCCCAAAGGATGGCGAACTCCCCTACTCCGAGGGCGTCTTCATCGGCTACCGCGCCTGGCAGCAAGCAGCCGCCGAGCCCGCGTACTGCTTCGGACACGGCCTCGGCTACACCGACTGGGAGTACGAGACGGCCACCTACGCCCCCGCCGCTGACGGGGACCGACTGGGCACCCTCACCGTACGCGTGCGCAACACCGGTGAGCGCCCCGGCCGCGAGGTGATCCAGGTCTACCTCGCCACCCCGGACACCGACACCGACACCGACACCGACACCGACACCGACACCGACGCTGACACCGACACCGTCGACCGCCCGGCTCGCCGCCTCGCCGGCTTCGCCTCCGTCTCCGCGGCCCCCGGCGAGACGGCCGAAGTCCGCATCCCCGTCCCCCGCCGCGCCGCCGAGATCTGGGACGAGCAGGCACAGGACTGGCGGCTGCTCCCCGGCATATACACCGCCGAAACCGGCCGCTCCCTGACCGACGTACGACTGAGGACCGAGGTGCCGGCTGGGGGCAGCCGGTAGTCAGTAGCCAAGAGCCGGTCAGCCGTCCTGACCTCCGAGGCCGCTACCCTCCGACGCTCAGTTGAATGCAGCAACCAAATTAATTATGGTTGCGTTGGCCAACTAGGGCCGGAGGGGGCGGCAAGAGGAAGGTCATGAGGACGACAACGGCATCAACTGCATCGACAGCGTCCGAGGGTGTGCAGTCCGGCGGGGCCCGGCACGGGGGACACGGTGCGCACGCCGCGGCCATGTCTCATCGGCAGATCATGGAGGCGCTTTCCGGGCTCATGCTCGGGATGTTCGTTGCGGTGCTGTCCTCCACCATCGTCTCCTCGGCGCTGCCGACCATCCTCGCCGACGTCGGCGGCGGGCAGAGCGCGTACACCTGGGTCGTCACGGCGGCCCTGCTCTCGGTGACGGCGACCACCCCGTTGTGGGGCAAGATGTCGGACCTGGTGAGCAAGAAGCTCCTGGTCCAGTTCGCGCTGTTGCTCTACATCGTCGCTTCGATCGTCGCGGGCTTCTCGCAGAACGCCGGGATGCTGATCGCCTGCCGCGTGGTGCAGGGCATCGGCGCGGGCGGGCTGTCCGCGCTCTCGCAGGTGATCATGGCGGCCATGGTGTCGCCGCGCGAGCGGGGCCGGTACAGCGGCTACCTCGGTGCGACGTACGCCGTCGGTACCGTGTCCGGCCCGCTGATCGGCGGTGTCATCACCGACACCAGCTGGCTCGGCTGGCGCTGGTGCTTCTACGCGGTCGTGCCCTTCGCCGTGATCGCGATGGTCGTGCTGCAGAAGACCATTCACCTGCCGGTGGTCAAGCGCCAGGTGAAGGCCGACTGGCTGGGCGCCTTCTTCGTCACCGCCGCGGTCTGCCTGCTGATGGTGTGGGTCACGCTGGCCGGCGACGCGTACGACTGGCTGTCCTGGCAGAGCTGTGTGATGGTGCCCGGAGCGGTGCTACTGGGCCTGATCTTCCTGTTCGTCGAGACCCGCGCGAGCGAACCGATCATCCCGCTGCGCCTGTTCCGCAACGCGACCATCACACTCACCTCCCTCGCCAGCGTCTTCGTCGGTGTCGCCATGTTCGCCGGCACCGTCTTCCTCAGCCAGTACTTCCAGCTCTCCCGCGGCAAGACGCCGACCATGTCGGGCGTCTCGACCATCCCGATGGTGGCGGGACTGCTGGTCGCCTCGATGGGCTCGGGCCGGATCATCACCCGCACCGGACGCTGGAAGATATTCCTCGTCGGCGGCGGGCTCTTCCTGACCGGCGGCGCGGCCACGCTGAGCCTGATGCGGTACGACACCCCGTACTGGCAGGTCGTCGTCTACATGACCGTACTCGGCATCGGCATCGGCCTGATGCAACAGAACCTGGTGCTCGCGGTGCAGAACCAGGTCGCCCCCAAGGACCTGGGCGCGGCCAGCTCACTCGTCACGTTCTTCCGCACCCTCGGCGGCGCCATCGGCGTCTCCGCCCTGGGCGCCGCGCTCTCCACGCGGATCGGCCAGTACATGAAGGACGGCTTCGCCTCGCTCGGCATACCGATGCCGCACGCGGGCGGGGGCGACATCCCCGACCTGAAGACACTGCCGCCCACCGTGCGCGGGGTCGTCGAGAGCAGTTACGGGCACGGCATCGCCGATGTCTTCCTGTACGCCGCTCCGTTCGCCTGCATGGCATTTTTGCTGGCGCTCTGCATCAGGGAGGTGCCGCTGAAGACGGCCAACTCCTTGCAGGAGGCCGCGGGCACGGAGGGCCACATCGGTACTGGAGGGAGCAGGGTTCATGGCTTTGTGCGGGATGCCGAAGGGGGAGCGGTCGGTAGCGCGACCGTCACCCTGATTTCCCCGCAGGGGCGGCAGTTGGGGCGTATGCCGGTGGGGCCGGACGGTGGGTACGACTTGGCCGTACCCGTCGCCGGCAGCTATGTGCTGATCGCCACTGCCGACGGGCGCCGGCCGCAGGCGTCCACCGTGCTCGTCGGTGACGGGCCGCTCGGCCATGACGTCCAGCTCTCCGGCGCCGCCGGCCCGGCCGCCGGTACGCACGTCCGGGGAGCGGTCAGGGCCGGCGCCGACCACGGCCCGCTGGCCGGCGCGCGGGTCACGCTGGTCGACGCGGCAGGCGATGTCGCGGGCACCGCGACCACCGGCAGCGACGGCCACTACGCCTTCAACGGCCTGACCCCCGGCGAGTACACGCTGATAGCCGGCGGATACCCACCGGCCGCCGACCCGCTGACCGTGAATGGACACGGAGTGATCAGCCACGATGTGGACCTCGGCCACGAGTGAACCGATGAAGACCGCCGGCGCTGCCTCACGGCGCCAGTGACCACTTCTGGTTGGCGCTGCCCGTGCAGGTCCAGAGTTGTGTCGGCGTGCCGTCCGCCGGGTTGCCGCCGACGACGTCGAGGCATTTGTCGGCGGGCAGGTTGACCACGTCGTGGGTGGCAGCGTTGTACGACCAGCGCTGCGCACCCGTGCCGTTGCAGTCCCACAGTTGTACGCGCGTGCCGTTCGCCGTGCCCGCCGAGGCGGCGTCGAGGCACTTGCCGAGCGCCCGGATGGTGCCGTCGGTGCCCACCGTCCAGCGTTGTGCCGCGTTCCCGTTGCAGTTCGCGAGCTGCACGGGCGTGCCGTTGGCGGTGTTGGCGCCGGCCACGTCCAGACACTTGCCGCCCGGCCCGCGGAGAGTACCGGCGCTGCCGGCCGTGTCCGAGGTGGTGACGCGGACGTGGTCGACGACGAGCTGCTGCGGGAAGGCGGTCGAGCCGTCGGGGTCGCCGGGCCAGTAGCCGCCGACGGCCAGGTTGAGGATGAGGAAGAAGGGCTTGTTGAACACCCAGGTCTTGCCGCCGAGATCGGCGGGCGTGCGGCGCTGGTAGACGGTGCCGTCCACGGACCAGGTGATCGAGTCCGGCGCCCAGTCGATGGCGAAGGTGTGGAAGGCGTCGGCGAAGACCTGCCCGTTCGGGAGGGAGTACGGCGCGCCGATGCCGCCGCTGCCCGAGTAACCGGGGCCGTGGAGCGTGCCGTGCACCGTACCCGGCTCGAAGCCGACGTTCTCCATGACGTCGATCTCGCCGCTGTTCGGCCAGCCGACCTGGCCGATGTCGTTGCCGAGCATCCAGAACGCCGGCCACATGCCCTGGCCGCGCGGCACCTTCATCCGGGCCTCGACGTGGCCGTAGGTGGAGGTGAAGCGGCCCGAGGTGTTCAGCCGGGCCGAGGTGTACTCGCAACGCCCGTACCAGCACTGGTAGTTGGCGGGGTTTTCGCGGCGTGCGGTGATGACCAGCTGGCCCTGGCCGTTCAGCGCGGCGTTGGCGTTGCCCGCCGTGTAGTACTGCCGCTCGTGGTTGTTGACGTTGTCGCCGGCCTCGGTCTGCCACTTGCCGCCGTCGACCGCCGACCCGGCGGGGCCGTCGAAGGTGTCCTCGAAGGTGGCGGCGAGTATCGACGCGTTGGGTGCGTCCGGTGGGGGCGCCGCGGCGGCGGAACCGGGGGCCCAGCTCAGTGCGGCGGTGAGTGCCGCGGTGGCCAGGGAGATGCCGCGGAGAGGGCGCCGGCGCTTCCCTGGGGACACGTTGAAGGACATGCGAAGGGACATGTGACCCGCCTCGATTGGTCCGGACCTGCCTTCAGGAAGTGAAGCGGTGCTGACGCGTCCCTGTCAATACTTGGGTGAGAGCGCTCTCGGGGAAGGACTCGCGGCGCTGGTCCCACCAGAAAAGCCGGTCTCCTCAGTAAAGTGGCGGCACGGCGAGCCAGGGGAGCGGAAGCATGGCACAGCGCATCGGACGGTTCCTCGCCCTTCTCACGGGTGTGCTGCTGTTGGTCGGCTGCGGGGAGTCCGTCGCGTCCGGGAACGACTTCGGGGATGCGTCCAAAGAGGTGAGTCTCAGCGTCAGCGGTGGGATCGCGGGGGTCCGGCGTGGCATCGAGGTACGGCCCGACGGGTCGGTGCTGCTCACCGACTGGAAGGGCAGCCATCCGGGCCGTGACCTGACGGGAGCCGAGCGCGAGAAGCTCGGCTCCCTGCTTGGCGCCGTCGACTTCGCTGCCCTTCCCTCCCGCAGCGTCTCCGAGGGCTCCGCTGACCGCTTCGAGTACCGACTGGTGCACGACGGCCACACCCTGGTCACCGACCGCAGCACCGGCCTGGGGCCGGCCGATGACCTCATCGACCACCTGGAGAGCTGCATGAAGGCGCGTCAGCTGCGCGGGATGGGAGCCCTCCGGCAAGCACCGGTGCGTTTCTGACCCGTGCTACGGGCGCGGTTACTTGAGCGCGTACATGCGGATCGCCACCGTGTCCTCCCCCTCGGGGCGGGCGAGGCCCACGAAGACCGTCTCGGCGAGCCAGCGGTGCTCCGGTGCGTCGGTGCGGAAGACGGGGGAGGTGCGGTAGTAGTGCCCGGAGTGTGTGACCTGGAGGCCGTCGTCGTACTGGTCGGGGCTGTCGGGGGCGGGGTGGTAGTAACCGCGGTTCACGATGTCGATGACGGCGCCGTCCTCGGCCTGGATCAGATAGCGCGCGTCGAGCTGGCAGATCTCGCCGCGGGTGCTGCTCCAGTCGCCGCCGCCCGCGAGGACCTTGCCGCGCAGCAGGGGGCCGTCCACGGTGCCGCCGACGATCGGGGTGAATTCGGTGACTTCGCCGTCGCCGTGGCCGATGTGCAGGGACGCGTTGAGGTGCGCGCGGATCTCGAACGCGTAAGTCAGAGCGGGAGAGAAGGACATTGCGTAACTCCGGTGGTGTAGAGGGGCGTTGGGGTGCGGTCGCGGAGAGTCAGGCCGTGGCGCGGCGCTTCGGTTTCCAGCCCTGGCGGGGTACCGAGTCGATCAGCTCGCGGGTGTACGCGTGCTGGGGCCGTTCGAGTACGGAGACCGTGGGACCCCGTTCGACGATCCGGCCGCGGTGCATGACCGCGATCTCGTCGCAGAGGTGCTGGACGAGGCCGAGGTCGTGGGTGATGAAGAGGTAGGCGATGCCGGACCGTTCGCGGAGCTCCGCCAGCAGGGAGATGATCTGCGCCTGTACGGAGACGTCCAGCGCGGCGACCGCCTCGTCGAGTACCAGGACGCGCGGCTGGACGGCCACGGCGCGGGCGATGGCGACGCGTTGCCGCTGTCCGCCGGACAGGGCGCGGGGCAGGGAGCGGGCCTGCCGCGGGCCGAGCCCGACCTGGTCGAGCAGCTCGGCCGTACGCCGGGTGAGCGCACGTCCGGTGAGGTCGGTGTGGAGCGCCAGTACCTCGCCGATGCAGTCGTCGACGCGCTGGTGCCGGTCCAGTGAGGCGTACGGGTCCTGGAAGACCATCTGGACATCGCGGGCGAAGCGCCGGCGCTCGGCGGCGCGGGCCCGGCGGCCGGGCAGGCCGTGACCGTTCCACCGGAGGGTGCCGGTGGTCGGCACGTCGAGCCCGGCGATCATGCGGGCGGTGGTGGTCTTGCCCGATCCCGACTCGCCGACCACGGCCAGTGCGGCACCGGCGGGAAGAGTCAGGCTGACGTCGTCGACGGCGAGGAAGTCACCGAAGGCCTTGCGGAGACCTACTGCCTCCAGGGCGGGCGGCACGGCGGTGTCAGGCATGGTACGCGCTCCTGTCCGTGTCGCTTGTGTCGTCCGGCTGGGCGTGCGGCAGATGAGGGAAGTGGCAGGCGGTGCGGCCGTCGCCGGTGGGTTCCAGCGGCGGGCGCTCGGCAGCGCAGATGTCCTGGACGGCCGGGCAGCGGGGCGCGAAGGCGCAGCCGGGGCCGGCCTCGGACGCCGACAGGGGCCTGCCCCCGATCGCCCGCAGCGGCTGCGCACCGGCTCCGAGGTCGGGCCGGGAGGCCAGCAGGGCGCGGGTGTACGGATGGCAGGAGCCCTCGTACAGCCGTCCGGCCGGCAGCACTTCGACCACCGAGCCGGCGTACATGACCGCGATGCTGTCGCAGACGGCCGAGGCCAGGGCGAGGTCGTGGGTGATGAAGAGCAGCGCGAGCCCCCGCCGCACGCGGGCCTCGTCGATGACGGCCATCACCTCGGCCTGCGTGGTGACGTCCAGCGCGGTGGTGGGCTCGTCCGCGAGCAGCAGCCGGGGCTCGCCGAGCAGGGCCGCCGCGATCATCACGCGTTGCAGCAGCCCGCCGGAGAGCTCGGCCGGGCGCTGCCGCAGCCGCCGCGGCGCATCGGCGATCCCCACCTCGCGCAGCAGCTCCGTGCCTCGGGCCTCGGCCGCCCTGCGGCGCACGCCGCGCGTGGTGATCAGACCTTCGGTGAGGAAGTCGCCGATCGTGCGCAGGGGATTGATGTGCGCCCGGGGGTCCTGGAAGATCATCGCCACGTCGCGGCTGCGCAGCGTACGCAGCGCGGCCGGATCCATGGCGGCGATCGAGGCGCCCTCGAAGCGGACCTCGCCGCTGAGGCGCGCGCCCGGAGGCAGCAGGCGCAACACCGAGCGCGCGGTGAGCGACTTGCCGGAGCCGGACTCGCCGACCAGCCCCACGGCGCCGCCGGCCGGGACGGTCAGGTCCACCCGGTGGATGACGGCGCGGTGCCCGCCCTGGACAGGGAGGGTGATGTGCAGGCCGTCGAACCGCAGCAGGGGTGGCACGGTGGTGGGGTTCATCGGTCCGCTCCCGAGAGCCGGCGGGACAGGCCGCTGCCGAGCAGATTGCAGGCGACGACGAAGACGACGATGACCAGGCCGGCGCAGAGGGACTGCTCGGGCTGTCCGGCGACGATGTCCGGGGCGCCGTTCGCCACCATCAGGCCCCATTCGGCGGTGGGCGGCTGGGTGCCGAGCCCGATGAAGGAGAAGGCCGCCACGTCGAGCATCGTGTAGCCGAAGGAGGTGGTCGCCTGCACCAGGACGAGGGGCAGCAGGTTGGGCAGGAGATGTCGCAGGCAGCTCCGCCGGCCGGACATGCCGAGCATGGTCAGCGCCGATACGTACGGCAGTGCGCGCTCGCGCAGCGCCGCACCGCGTACGACGCGGGCGATGTACGGCAGGTAGGCGAGGGAGAGGGTGGCCACGGCGATGTCCAGGCCGGCCCCGAAGACCGCGGCGCCGACCACGGCCAGTACGAGGCCGGGGAAGCCGAAGACGAGGTCGAGGAAGCCGGCGACGACCCGGTCGTACCAGCCGCCGAGCCAGGCCGCCGACACCGCGAGCGCGGTGCCCACCGTGCCCGCGAGCACGGTGACGAGGGCCGGCGCGAGCAGGCTGGGCCGCGCCCCGTACAGCAGCCGGGACAGGATGTCGCGCCCGGTGTTGTCCGTACCGAGCCAGTGCGCCGCCGAACCGCCTTGCGAGACGGCCATGGGGTCCACGGCGTTGGGATCGTACGGCGCGAGGAGCGGCGCGAACACGGCGGCCAGGATGATGAGGGCGATGACGGTTCCGGCGGCGATCAGTGTCCCTCGACCGCGGGCGAGGGCACGGACGCGGGCGCGGCCGAGCGACAGCCGGCCGTCGGCCTCGGCGGCCAACTGATAAGTACTCACTGGCTTCCTCCCGGCCTCAACTGTCTTTCTTCGAGCCTCACTGGCTTCCTCCCAGCGGAACGCGGTGGTCGAGGGCGGCGGTGAGCACGTCCACCACGGTGTTGATCAGGGCGAACGCCACCACCGTCAGCAGCGCCACGGCCTGCACCACGGCCAGGTCCTGCTTCGCGGCGCTCTGGATCAGCAGCGCGCCGACGCCATTGAGGCCGAATGCCTGTTCCACGATCGAGGAGCCGGCGATCAAGCCCGCGACGGCCACCCCGGAGACCGAGGCGATCGGCGCGGAGGCGTTCCGCAGGATGTGCTTGCGGATGAGGAAGCGCTCCCCGATGCCGCGGCTGCGCGCTGTCTGGACGTGTTCGGAGGCCAGTTCGGCGCGGACCGCGGAGCGGGACACCTGCGCGACGTACGCGAGCCACGAGGCGGCGAGCGCCAGGGCGGGCAGGGTGAGGTGCTCCAGCCGGCCGGCGAGGCCGACGCCGGTTCCGTAGGCCGGGAACCAGCCGAGACGCACCGCCAGTACCCAGGTCAGCAGCACGGACATGACGAAGACGGGGACCGCCATGAGGGTGGTGGAGACCACCGTCACGGCCGTGTCGACCCACCTGCCGCGCAGGGCGGCGACGGTGCCCAGGGTGACGCCGAGGACGACGATGAGCACGGCGGCGTAGCCGATGAGGAACAGGGTGTTGCCGACCCGGTCGGCCAGCAGGTGGGTGACGGAGTCCTGGTAGCTGAGCGACTGGCCGGCGTCGCCGTGCACCATGCCGGTCAGCCAGCGCCAGTAGCTCTCCAGGAACGGGTCGTCCAGGTGGTACTGGCGGTGGATCTCGGCGAGCAGTCCGGGGCCGGGCTCCTTGCCGCCGCCGGCCAGCAGGGTCGCGGGGTCGCCGGGGGAGAGGAACAGCGCGCCGTAGATGGCGATGCTCGCGATCAACAGGGTCACCGCCAGTGTGGCCGCGCGGCGGACGACGAAGCGGGCGATCACGAGGCGTCCTTGCCGGTGCCGCCGAGGTAGGCCGCCCAGGGCATGTTGAGGTAAGCGAAGGACGCGGGAGCGCCGCTGAGCCGCTTGTTCAGGAACATCCGCTCGTGGGGCGAGGCGAGGGGCACCACGGGGAGGTCCTTGCTGTAGAGCGCCTGGGCCCGGGTGAACAAGGCGGCCGACTCGGCGGGCCGCATGGTGGCCTGGGCCTGATCCAGCAGCGAAGTCGCCTTGGAATTACGGTAGTTGGTCCAGTTGAAGAGGGACTTGGGCGCCGTGAGGAGCTGCGCGTAGGAGACCGGGTCGGGGATCTCGACGTAACCCATCACCATGGTCGCGTCCAGGCCCTTGCGCAGGGAGGCGTCGAAGAACAGCCCCGACATCTGCGTCGGCTGCAGCTGCTTGATGACCACCTCGATGCCGATCCGCTCGGCCCCCGCCTGCAGGAAGGTGAGGGTCTGCTGGGACTGCTGGTCGCCCGCCGGCACGGCGACGGTGAGGGTCCGCCGCTTCGTACGTGCCTGGGCGACCAGCTTCTTGGCCCGGTCCACATCGACCGCGGGGACGGCGGGCAGGGCGTCGTTCCCCTTGGCGTAGACGGCCGAGGCCGGGCCGTGCTGCCACACCAGCGGCGGGATGAAGGTCTTGAGCTGCTGCGCCGCGCCGTCGTAGACGTTCTTGATCAGGGCGTCCCGGTCGAGGACGAGGGACAGCGCCTGAACGATCTTGTGATCGGCGAGCGGTGAGCCGGGGCCGATGGCGGAGATGAAGTTCGTCTGGGCCGACGGGCCGTAGTGGACGGTGCCGACGTCGGAGGCGCTGAGGGCACGGGCGCCGGACGAGCCGATCTCGTAACTGCCGTCGACCTGACCGGAGAGCAGGGCGCTGGTCAGGGTGGAACTGTCCGTGATGAACTTGAAGGTGAGTGTGGTGACCTTGGGCCGCAGGGCGGCGTCCCAGTAGTGCGCGTTGCGGGTCGCGGTGAGGGACTCGCCCGGCTTCCACGCCGTCAGCTCGAACGGGCCGGTGCACATCAGGCCGCCCCTGGCGCTCCCGTAGGAGCGTCCCGCCTTCTTCAGATACGCGGCCTCGTTCACCGTGCCGAAGCTGGTCGCGAGGGACTTCAGGAACATCTCGTCGGGCGCCGTGAAACGCACCGTCACCTGATGCGGACCGGTCGCGGCGATCGTCCTTACGTGGGTCAGCAGGCTGGCGTTGACACTCCGCGTCGCGGGGTCTTTCTGGCGCAGCAGGCTGGTGACCACGTCATGCGAGGTCATGGGGTGGCCGTTCCAGAACCTGACGCCCTTGCGGAGGTTGAGGACGAGCGTGGTGGCGTCCGGCCGGCTCCAGGAGGTGGCGAGGCCGGGGCCTGTGGAGTAATCGGGCTTCAGCCGCAGCAGGGAGTCGCAGAGGTTGGCCTTGACGGTACTCGGCGAATAGTCGGCGACCCGCGCCGAATCCAACGTCGTGGGCTCGCCCATGGGCAGATTCCACGTGACGCTGTCGAGGGCGCCGGTGGCCGCGGGTGTGGTCAGGGTGAGCTTGTGGGCACGCGGCCCGGGACCGGCGCCGGAGCCCGACGTGCCTGACGTACCGGACGTACAGGCGGTCGCTGTCAGCAGGACGCACAGGGCGCCGGCGACCGAAGCGATGGTTCTGGGAGCTTGCATGAGGGAGCTCCTCGGGGAGGCGGATGCGGGCCGGCTCAGGGGGCGTCCTGAGGTGCGACCGTGACGGTCAGGCGGGACGGGAAGGCTCCGCCGGTGTGCAGGGTCTGGGTGCTGGGCTTCGTCGTGACGGCGGTCCAGGGGTTCTCGCCGGTACCGGGGGCCGGCAGGAACAGCGGGTCGTCGCTGCCGGTCAGGACCAGCGCGAGCCGGTGCCCGGGGCGCAGCCGGTAGCCGGTGTGCCCGAGCTCGATACGGAACTCGCGTGATGTGTCAGCCGTACGGATCTCGCCGGACGTCTTGGCCGTGCGGATCGAGACCTGCCCCCGGGCGATCAGCTGGGCCCGGCCGTCCGGATCGAGGTCGAGGACCTTGGCGAACACGTCGAACACCGGGGCAGTACTGGTGACATGCAGGTCCAGCGTGATCGGCCCGGCCAGATCCAGCGGCTCGGCCAGTACCGGCCCGGAGAAGGCCAGTACGTCATCGCGCGCCGCGACGGGCGCCAGGTCGGGATAGGTGCGCAGGTACGCGAACGAATCGTCGACCAGCGAGGGCACCGGTGCGTCCGGGTCGTGGACCCACTGCGCCGTCCGCTCGGCCTCGGCGGGCGCGTCGGCCAGGGGAGCGCCCGGCAGCGGACCGGTCGCGCGGGCCGGGTCGGTGAGCCAGCAGGTCCGTACGGTACTGCCGGGCGGCGGCCAGGCGGTCGCGGTCCGCCGGCCGGCGTGGCCGAGCTCCCAGACCACCTTGGCCAGCGAGGCGACCGGCCGGACGCCCTTGAGGAAGACGTCGAAGAACGCGATCGCCGGATTCACGTAGTCCGGCAGCATCCGCGCGAGGGCGTCCTCGCGGGCGTTGTGGTCGTCCTCCTCGGAGACCGGGGCCTGCGACAGGCGGTAGTTCTCGTGGTCGACCGCCCCGGCCCACAGATACTGAACGGCGTCCCAGCCCGGCCGGGAGGCCAGTTCCAGGTAGTCCCGCAGGTGCGCGGTGACGATGTTGTCGAACCAGCCGACGCAGTGCAGCACCGGTACGGGCCGCGCGTCGAAGGGGTGCAGCCCCGGCTGGGTCGACAGGCCGGCGTGCCGGGGAGCGAGCAGGTCGAACCAGAAGGAGCGGGCGCCGATGGCCCGGAACGCCTCCTCGTACCGCTCGATGACGGGCCGTCGGGAGCGGTCGATCCGGTACTCGTACGTGTCCCGGTCCACCCAGTGGTGGGCGAAGTACTCGACGCCCTCCAGCCAGACCGGCGAGGGCAGGGCCGGGGGCGGGGGCTGCCAGATCGTGTTGAAGTCCGCCGCGGTGACCCGCGGGACGATCGCGCGCAGCGCCGGGTGCTGGGAGGCGACGGCCGCCCACTGCGTGAAGCCGTAGTAGGAGTCGCCGAACATGCCCACGCTCCCGTCCGACCAGGGCTGGTGGACGATCCAGTCGATGGCGTCGTAACCGTCCTGCGGCTCCCGGAGGAAGGGGACGGTGCTGCCGCCGGAGCGGAACTTGCCCCGTACGTCCTGTACCACCACGGCGTAGCCCCGCGCGGTGAACAGGCGGGCCGCCCGGTCCAGGTACACGTACCGGCTGTTCTTGTCGTAGGGCAGGCGGACGAGTACGGCCGGGAAGGTGGCGGCGTCGCTACCCGCCCGGCCCGAGGGGAGGTAGACGTCGGTGGCCAGTCGCACGCCGTCGCGCATACGGGCCATGTGCTGCCGGGCGTCCTCGGCGACCGGTGCGGCACCGATCCGCTCGAAGGTGAAGGGCATGGGGGCATCTCCCACCGAATGAGATACAACGGCGTTGTGTAACGTCGTTGTATGACAACATTGCAGCAGTTCGCCACCCCGTCAACACTCCTTCCGCCCCTACTCCTTCAGAGGTCGATGACATGCCGATCGAGGTAGACACGGTCCAGCGGCTCGACGAGATCGCCGAGGCCACCATCCGCGTGGCCCGTGAGCGCGGCGTGCGGGCCGTGACCATCCGCGCCGTCGCCGAGCAGCTCGGCGGCTCGACGGCGATGGTCACCAACTACGTACCGAGCCGGTCCGACCTCATGGTCAACGCGTTGCGCCACGCGGAGAAGGAATGGGCGCGCGAGGTGGAGGGCGTACTCGAAGGGGTGCGGGGATCCGAACGGCTGGCGGAGTTCTCGCGCTGGATGTGCACCACCGCGGACGACGACGAGGTGATGCGCCGACTGCTGATGGAGATCGTCGCGGCCGGGCCCGGGCCCGGCGCCGGGCGCGAGGTCGAGCAGGTACGGACCGTGGCGCGCACCCAGCGCGAGGAGCTGGCGGGCGTGGTCGCCGAGGCCGGCACGCCCGCCCCCGCGCTGGCCGCGGACATCCTCCACCTGCTCTTTCGCGGCTACTGGCTGTCCACGCTGGAAGATCCCGAGGGGTGGTCGGCCGAGCGCGGGACGCGGACGGTGCTGGCGGCGGTCGATCTCCTACTGGGGGCCGCGCCCGCGGATGCCGCGGAGGCGTGAGGCCGCCCTCGCGGCCGCTCGGGTCTTGACAAGCGGGGTGGCGGAGTCGACTCTGAGGCGCCAATAAAACGCTGTTGTATGACGGCGTTGTGTCTCCGGAGGCGAGAGGCGACCATGGAAATCCAGCACGCGACTGCCAACTCCCCAGCTCGGGCTGGTCAGTTGTGGCAGCGCACCGCCACCGACCTGGCCGGCGCCATCCGCAGGCGCGAGATCTCGTCCGTCGAGGTCGTGCGGTCCTGCCTGGCGCGGATCGAGGAGACCAACCCGTACCTGCGCGCGCTGGTCGACATCCGCCCCGACGAGGCGCTGGCCGATGCGCGCCGCGCCGATCAGGCCGTCGCCCAGGGCGGCGAACTCGGCCCGCTGCACGGCGTTCCGGTGTCCATCAAGATCAACACACCGCAGCGGGGCTATGTCACCAGCCACGGCGTGGCCGCCCTCGCCGGTCCGCCGGCGGACGGCGACGCGGCGTGCGTCACGGCTCTGAAGGAGGCCGGCGCCATCCCGCTCGGCCGCAGCAACGCCCCCGCCTTCTCCTACCGTTGGTTCTCCACCAACGAGCTGCACGGCCGCACGCTCAACCCCTGGGACGCCGCCCGCACCCCTGGCGGCTCCAGCGGCGGCGCGTCCAGCAGCCTCGCCGCGGGCATGACGCCCCTGGCGCAGGGCAACGACATCGGGGGATCGATCCGTTACCCGGCGGCCTGCTGCGGTGTGGTCGGCATCCGCCCCACCGTCGGCCGGGTCTCCGGCTGGATGCCGCCCGCGTACGCCGACACCCCCGCCGGCAAGGTCCGGATCGACTTCCCGCCCACTGTCCAGGCGTGCGCGGTCGAGGGGCCGTTGGCCCGCACCATGGCCGACGCCCGCCTCGCGCTCGATGTCATGACCACCCCTGACCTGCGCGATCCGTACGGTATCCCCGCCCTGCCGGCCCGGCTTCCCGAGGGCGTGCGGGCCAAGGTCAGCGTCGTGCGCAGCATCGGCACCGTCAAGAACCACCCCGGCGTCGACCAGGCCGTGACCGACGCCGTCGCCCGGCTGACCGATGCCGGGTACGAGGTCGAGGAGCTCGACGGCGCACCCCTGCTCGCGGAGGCCGCGCGCATCTGGTCGCTGCTGATCTACGAGGATTTCCGCCCGATGCTGCCGCTGGTGAACGAGGTCGGCGACGACGACATCCGTACCTCGCTCACGTACTCCGTCGCCGCCGCCTCGGCGGTCTGGGGCGAGCGCCCGTCGCTGGAGACGTACATCAAGGGCTGGGCCCGCCGCGCCTCCCTCGTCACGCAGCTCCAGGAACTCCTGGGTACGGACCGGATATTGCTCACCCCGGTCTCGGCCGAGCTTCCCTTCGAGCAGGACGCCGACATCGCGGGGCCCGAGCGCGCCGCCGAATTGATCGCCGCCATGTGGCCGATGACCGCCGTCCCGGTCCTGGGCTTCCCGGCCGTCACGGTGCCGTCGGCCCTCAGCGCGGGCCTGCCCGTCAGCGTCCAGCTCATCGGCGGCCGCTTCGCGGAGGACCGCATCCTCGACGCAGCACAGGCCATCGAGGACCGCACTCCCCGCTACTCACCGCCCACCATCGGTGCCATCGGGGCTGTCGGAGCCATCGGGGAGGGACGGCCGTCGGGTCAGTAGCGCTCGGTGGCATGATCGAACCGGACCGCACTGCCCGGACGCACGTCAGGAGAACCCCCACCCATGGCTGCCGAGTACGCCGACATCAAGCACAGCTCCGTCGAGGTCAACGGAGTCACACTGCATATCGCCGAGCAGGGCCAGGGCCCGCTGGTCGTCCTGCTGCACGGTTTTCCGGAGAGCTGGTACTCCTGGCGGCACCAGTTCGCGCCGCTGGCCGCGGCCGGATACCGGGTGGTCGCACCCGACCAGCGCGGCTACGCCCGCAGTGAGCAGCCCGCCGACGCCGACGCGTACAGCCTGCTGCACCTCACCGGCGATGTGATCGCCCTGATCCACGCGCTGGGCGAGGAGCAGGCCGTGGTCGTCGGCCATGACTGGGGCGCACCGGTCGCCTGGACGACGGCCATGCTCCGCCCGGACGTCGTGCGGGCCGTCGCCGGGCTCAGCGTCCCGCCGGTGCTGCCCGGCGGCATGGCCCCGCCGTCGGTCACCCGCCGGCAGTACGGTGACCGCTACTACCAGGTCTACTTCCAGGAACCGGGCGTCGCCGACGCCGAGTTGGCGCGGGACATCACCTCGACCTTCCGCCGCACGCTGTTCAACGGTTCGGGTGACAATCCGGCCACCGCCCGGCCGCGTCCCTGGATCGTCCCGGAAGGCGCCCCGCTGCTCGGCACCGGACCGGACCCGGAGCTGCCCGCCTGGCTCACCCCGGAGGACATCGACGCCTTCGCCGACGACTACGCCCGCCACGGGGACCGGGCCTTCACCGGCCCCCTCAACTGGTACCGCAACATCGAGCGCAACAACGAACTCCTGGCCGTCTTCCGCGGCCGCGGCATCGACGTCCCGGCGCTGTACGTCGTCGGCGACCGCGACATGGTCACCTCGCTGCACGGCATCGACCGGGTCATCGACTCCCTCGACACCATCGCACCGAAGCTCCACCGCAGCGTGACGCTCCCCGGCTGCGGCCACTGGACCCAGCAGGAACGCCCCGAAGAGGTCAACGCGGCACTGCTCGACTTCCTCAGCCACCTGCGGTGACTTCCGTGAGGTGAATGGCGAGGGCCGGGTCGGCAACCTTCTCGGCGTGACCGGCGACCACCGCACGAAGGTATTCATCAACTTCGGACGGGAGACGGGACATGTCGTCACATCGCAACCCCGCGCGGCACGGGCGGCGCAGAGCGGGCATTCGGGTGGGCGTGCCGCTGGCCGTCGTCGTCGCTGCGGGGCTCGCCTACGGCGGTGCTTTCGGGGTGTTCGGCGCGGCCGGTGCCGATCACGCGTCCGCCGCTGCGGCGCCCGCATGGGCCGAGGCGGCGGCGGACGGGTTCGCCTCCGTCGACGCGCTCGGCCAGGACGGAACCTACGGCGGGCGGGGCGGGCAGACCGTCACCGTACGGTCGCTCGCCGAGCTGGAGAAGTACGCGACCGCGCCGGATCCGTACGTCATCGTGGTCGACGGGGCGATCGCCATGGACCCCAAGGGGAAGGAGATCAAGGTCGCGTCGGACAAGACGATCGTGGGGGCCGGGACGTCCGGCGAGATCGTCGGCGGCGGCTTCTTCCTCGGCCAGGGCGTCCACAACGTGATCATCCGCAATCTCACGATCCGCGACTCCTACGCCGGGACCTGGAACGACAAGGACCACGACTGGGACGCGGTACAGATGGACGGCGCGCACCACGTGTGGCTCGACCACAACGACCTGCGGCACATGGCCGACGGACTGATCGACAGCCGCAAGGACACCACCTACCTGACGGTGTCCTGGAACCGGCTGGAGAACCACAACAAGACGTTCGGCATCGGCTGGACCGAGAACGTCACGGCCGACATCACCGTCCACCACAACTGGTTCCGCGAGACCGAGCAGCGCAACCCGTCGACGGACAACGTCGCGCACGCCCACCTCTACAACAACTACCTCCAGGACGAGCCGGGCACCGACATCACGTCCTCGTACGGGAACTACGCCCGCGGCAGGACCAGCATGCTCCTGGAGAACAGCTACTTCGAAGGGGTCAACAACCCCGTCATCAAGGACGACACCGCATCGCTCGTCCAGCGGGGCAACCTCTTCAAGGACGTCAAGGGCCGTAACGAGAGCGGGGGTTCGGCGTTCGACCCGAAGAAGTACTACCCGTACTCGCTCGACGCCGCCGCCGACGTGCCCGCCCTCGTCAAGGCGGGCTCCGGGCCGCGCGCCTCGCTGACCACCGCGGCGGCCGCCGCTGCCACCACCCTCACCGTCGCCAGGGACGGCAGTGGGCAGTACTCCACCGTCCAGGCCGCCGTGGACGCGGTGCCGTCCGGCAACACCTCGCGGATCGTCATCGCCGTCGAGCCCGGCACGTATCGCGAGGCGGTGAAGATACCGGCCGACAAGCCGCACATCACACTTCAGGGCACCGGCAAGCACGCGGCGGACGCGCAGCTCGTCGAAGGCCGTTCCGCGGGGACGCCGAAGCCGGGCGGCGGCACGTACGGGACCTCCGGCAGCGCCACGCTCGCCGTGGAGGCGGACGACTTCCAGGCCCGCAACCTCACCGTCACCAACGACTTCGACGAGGCCGCCCACCAAGGCCAGGAGGGCCACCAGGCCGTCGCCCTGCGCACCGCCGCCGACAAGGTGGTGCTCCAGAACCTCGTCGTCGACGGCGATCAGGACACCCTCCTCCTCGACACGGCCGCCAAGGACAAGCGGGGCCGCGTCTACGTCGACCGGTCCCACATCGCCGGCAACGTCGACTTCGTCTTCGGCCGGGCCACCGCCGTTTTCAACAAGTCGGTGTTGACCCTGAAGAAGCGGTGGGACGGCACCTCGGCGGGGTACGTCACCGCGCCGTCCACGGCCGGCGGCAGCAAGGGCTTCCTCATCACGAACTCGACTGTCGACGGTGCTGTCGGCGAGCGCAGTTTCCACCTCGGACGGCCCTGGCACGCGGGCGGCGACGCCACGCTCGACCCGCAGACCGTCGTCCGGAACACGCAGCTGAGCGCCGCCGTGAAGACCGCTCCCTGGACGGACATGGGCGGCTTCTCCTGGAAGGACGACCGTTTCGCCGAATACGCTAACACCGGACCGGGCGCGGGCCCGGCCGGCGCTGACCGGCCGCAGCTGACGGACCAGCAGGCGGCCGACCACGAGATCGCCGACTGGCTCGGCGACTGGACGCCGTCCGCGTCGTAACACCGCTCGGGCAGGGGGATGAGCCGCGGCGGACCCGCCGCGCTCACCCTCCCGTGTCGTCGCGCGGGGACAGGCGCAGCACCGTGCCCTCGCCGTTGGCCGAGAGGAGGAGGGCGCCGTCGGGGGCGAGGGCGAGACCGGCAAAGTGGCGGGGGCGGTGCGGGACGCCGGGTACGGGGGCCGGTTCGGTGCGGGTGATGCCGGGCGGCAGGCCGACCGGGAGGCCGTCGGCCTCCGTGGTGACGGCTCCGGTGGTCAGGGAGACCGAGCTGAGACGCCGGTGGGCGGTTTCGACCGTGAAGAGTTCGTCGCCCACGATGACCAGGCCCTGGGGTGCGCCGAGGCCGTCCGCGACGGTGACCGTCTCGCCGTCCTCGTGCTCGCCCAGGCGCAGGACGGCGCCGAGCCCGTCGTCGCTGACGTAACACCGCTGTTCCGCGTCGAGGGCCACGTCCACCGGGTGGTCGAGCCCGTCGGTGAGTACGGTGACGGTGTCCGCCGCGTCGATCCGCAGGACGCGCCCGGCACCGGTCTCGGCCACCACGAGGCAGCCGTCGGGCGCGACGGCGATGCCGGTGGGGTCGTTCAGGCCGGTCGCCCGTACCCGGGAGGTCTTCGTCTCCGGCTCCCAGGTGCGGACCTCGCCGAGCCCGGTGGTGACGTGGAGGACGGCGCCGTCACCGTCCGCGGTGACGCCGCGGGCGAAGTGCAGCAGGTCCACGGTCAGCGCGTCGTTCTCCCCCGCACCCTCGCGGTCGTCCAGGCGGGCCAGGCGGAAGTGGTCGGCCGCGTACACCGTGCCGCCGCGCCCGGCCGTCACGCCGAACGGGCCGTTGAATCCGCGCGGGACGAGCGCGCGGGTGCGGCCGTCGGTGTGCATCTCGGTGATGCCGCCGCCCGCGTAACTGGAGACGAACATCCGGTTCTCCGCGTCGAACGCCGCGTTGTCCAGGCCCGCCAGGCCGCTGGCGGTGACCGTACGCGCCCCGGTGGCCAGGTCGATGCGGGTGACGATGCCGGCCGGGCCGCGGGAGAGGACCACCAGGACGCCGCCGAGGTCGAACCGGACCGCGACCGGGTCGTCCACCTCCTCGGCGACCAGCTCCGGCGCTCCGCCGTCGGGCGAGATCCGCCACACCTGATTGCCGATCATGTGCGGGTAGTACAGCAGGCCGTCCGGGCCGAGCTGCATGGCGTTGCCCAAGGCCAGCCCGTCGGTCAGCACCACCGGCTCGCCGCCGTCCGGGAACAGCTCCAGCAGCCGGCCGTTGGTCCGCATCTCGTTGACGAAGAGCCGGTCGCCGACGCAGGTGATGCCGTTGGGCACCGTGACCGCGTCACTGACCAGGGAGTACGCGCCTTCGGGGGTGCGGCGCCACACCCTGCCCGGCGTCAGGTCCGCGATGTACATCGAACCGTCGGCGCCGAAGGCCAGGTCGTCGGGGGCCTCCACCGGGCCGTCCAGCGGCACCACCACCTCGACGTCACCGGACGCCGGATCCACGGCGCTGATCTGCCCCGCGAGGAACTGCGCCACGTACAGCCGGCCGTCCGGCCCGAAAGAGACGCCGTTCGAACCCCACAGCCGATTGGGCGGGTTCAGCCTCGCCACGTGCCGTCGCTCGCTGCTGCCGGGCCGCAGCCGGCCGGTGTCGTCGTACCGGCTGGGTTGCATCCGCACTTCTCCTCAAGTCCGCAATTTCCGCATGTCAGCGCGCCCGTCACTCGACGAGGACGTCGCTCATGTCGGTCTCGGAACGCCAGCGCCGCAGCCGCTCATAGAACTCGACCGGCCCGCCGCCGTACGACTCGCTGCGCCCGCTCGGTTTGCCCTCGTTGTTGTAGTAGCTGGGCGTGCACTCGGCGAGGAACTTGCCGGCGTCCGGTGCCGTCTCGCGGATGGTGGCGACCCAGGCGGCCACCGCCTCGGCGGTCGGTTCGACGTAACGGGCCTGCCGCTTGCGTGCCTCGGCGACGACCTCGGCGATGTGCGTGGCCTGCTCGTCGAGGACGTGGACGTAGTTGACGGAGACGGCGTTCTGCACCGAGCCGAGCTGGAAGAAGTTGGGGAAGCCGTGGCTGTAGAACCCGTGCAGGGTCTGCGGCCCGTCCCGCCACGCGTCGGCCAGGGTGACACCGTCGCGGCCGCGCACCGGGAGCCCGAGCCGTTCGGCCGGCGCCACGCCGATGTCGAAGCCGGTGGCGAAGACGATGCAGTCGACCTCGTACGCGGTGCCGCCGATCACCACCGCGTTCTCGGTGATGCGCTCGACGCCGCGGCCCTCGGTGTCGACGAGCGTCACATTGGGCCGGTTGAAGGTCTGGAGATAGGTGTCGCTGAACGTGGGGCGCTTGCACATGTAGCGGTACCACGGCTTGAGCGCCTCGGCCGTGGCCGGGTCCTCGACGATGCCGTCCACCCGCGCCCGTATCTCGTTCATCTTCCGGAAGTCGGCCAGCTCCGCCTGCACCCACCGGTCCTCGGGGGACAGTGCGGCGTCGGCCGTGCCGGGCAGCAGGCTCTGCAGCAGCCGGGCGCTGGTGGTCCACCCGTCGCGGACCAGGTCCTCCTCCGCACTGCCGCCGGTGACGTGCGCGAGGAAGTTGTCCCGGCGCCGCCGGTGCCAGCCCGGGGCCAGGGAGTCCGCCCACTCGGGGTCGGTGGGCCGGTTGCCGCGTACGTCCACCGAGGACGGCGTGCGCTGGAAGACGTAGAGGTGCTGAGCGTCGTTCCCCACGTGCGGGACGCACTGGATGGCGGTCGCACCGGTGCCGATCAGGGCGACACGCTTGTCCGCGAGCCCCCGGAGATTCCCGTTCGCGTCGCCGCCGGTGTAGCCGTAGTCCCAGCGGCTGGTGTGGAAGGTGTGCCCCTGGAAGCTCTCGATGCCTGGGATGCCGGGCAGCTTCGGCCGGCTGAACGGGCCGCTGGAGACCACCACATAACGCGCCCTCATCAGGTCGCCGCGGTCGGTGCGCACCACCCACTCGCGGGCGGCCTCGTCCCAGCGCAGGTCCGTGACCTCCGTCTGGAAGCAGGCGTCGCGGTAGAGGTCGAAGTGGTGGCCGATCGCCCGCGCGTGCTGCCGGATCTCCTCACCCGGTGCGTACTTCCAGCGCGGCACGTAGCCGAGCTCTTCGAGCAGCGGCAGATAGACGTACGACTCGATGTCGCAGTGAATGCCCGGGTACCGGTTCCAGTACCAAGTGCCGCCGAAGTCCCCGGCCTTGTCGGTGATGCGGATGTCCGCCAGACCGGCCTGGCGCAGCCGCGCGGCCGCGAGCAGCCCGCCGAAACCACCGCCGATGACCAGGGCTTCGACCCGGTCGTTCAGCGGCTCCCGGGTGAAGCCGGGTGCCACGTACGGGTCGTCGACGTAGTAGCCGAAGTCGCCGGTGGTGCGCTGGTACTGCTTACTGCCTTCAGGGCGGATCCGGCGGTCGCGCTCGGCGCGGTACCGCGCGCGCAGCGCGTCGGGGTCGAACCCCAACTCCTCCGGTTCACGCACTGTGGGCTTTTCCGTTGGCGACACTCGCTGTCCTTTCCGGGCAGTCGGTGGGGGGTGATGGCGCGGGGCGGCGGCCGGTACGCCGATGAATCTCGGGAGCGTCAGACGGCGGACCAGCCGTCGTCCACGGGCAGTACGGCGCCGTTGATGTTGACGGCGGCGTCCGAGGCGAGGAAGACGATGGCGGCGGCCTGCTCCTCGGCGGCGGCGATCCGGCCCATGTTCCCGAAGTGACCGCCGAGGACCGTCGGCCCGTGCGTGTCCGCCCGGGCGTCGACCTGTATGGCGGTGGCCGTGCCGCCGGGGGCTATGGCGTTGGCGCGGATGCCCTTGGCCCGGTACATCACCGCGAGGGACTTCACCAGGCCCACGACGCCGTGCTTGGAAGCGGTGTAGGCGGTACCGGCCGCACTGCCGCGCAGCGCGGCCTCGGACGCGGTGAAGACGATCGCGCCGCGCTCGGCGGCCAGCATGTGCGGCAGTGCGGCGCGGGTCAGCAGGAAGGGAGCCGTCAGGTTGACCCGCAGGACGCGCTCCCACTCGGCGTCGTCGGTGTCCGCGGCGGCCGAGAACCGGTCCATGATGCCCGCGTTGTTCACCAGTACGTGCAGGCCGCCGAATTCCGCCACCGCCGTGTCGACGACCCGGTCCACCACGGGCTGTTCGCTGAGATCACCGACGACCGCGCGTGCCGTGCCCCCTTCGGCGGCGATCGTTGCGACGACACCTTCGGCGCCGTCCTTGTCCAGGTCCGCCACCAGCACCTTCGCTCCCTCACGGGCGAAGGCCAGGGCCGCGGCCCGGCCGATCCCCGAGCCGGCTCCGGTGACGACGACGCTGCGCCCTTGAAAGCCGGTGCTGCTGGTGCTGCTCACGCGGCGCTCCCTTCTCCGAGTTCACGCGGATGTGCGTGTCCATCGACCGTAACAGTTTTTGGCAGTCACTGCCATGATGGCATTGACAGGCAAAAAATAGATGTCCGGGGCGCTGGTTAGGGTGGAGACACTGGTAAGCGGTTGGGGACGGCGGATGGACATCACGGTGGAGCAGGCGGGAACGCGGGACGCGGAGCGGGAGGACGCGCCCCGTCCGTCCGGTAGGCCGCCGCTGACCGAGCGGCGCAAGGCGGAGACGCGGCTGGCGATCGCCCACGAGGCGGTACGGCTGTTCGCCGAGCACGGCGTGGCGGCGACGTCGGGCGAGGAGATCGCCCGCGCGGCCGGGATTTCACCCCGCACTCTGTGGCGGTACTTCCCGTCCAAGGAGGAGTGCGTACGCCCCTTGCTGTCCGCGGGTCTGGAGAGCGCGGCCCGGCGGCTGCGCGAGCTGCCCGCCGGCCGCCCGCTGTGGGAAGGGCTGCAGGCGGGCGTGCCCTCGGCCGCCGAGCGCGCTGACGTCACCTCGGCGCTGCTGCGGCTGATCCGCCTGCTGCCCGACGAGCCGGGGCTGCGCGCCGTCTGGCTCCGGGTCCACCACGACGCAGAGCGCGTCTTCACAGAGGTCATCGCCGCGCGCACCGGCGCCGATCCCGACGGCCTGGTGCCGCGGCTGAAGGCCGTGATGCTCAACGGCGCCCTGCGCGTGGCGGCGGAGGAGTGGGCCCGACGGTCGGCGGAAGCGAACCAGGCGGCCGGCGACGAAGCCTTCCGCCGGGCGCTGCTGCAGGCCACGGACTCACTGGGCATCTGAGGCCGTCAGGCCGTCAGGCCCTCAGGCCCTCAAGGAATGAGGATCGCGCGTCCGCGTACCGTGCCCGCGGTGAGGTCGTCCACCGCGTCCTGGAAGCGGTCCAGCGGGTAGGCCGCGGTGTGCAGCCGTACGCGGCCCTGAGCGGCGAGTGTCATCAGTTCGCACAGGTCGTTGTAGGAGCCGACCAGGTTGCCGATGAGGTTGATCTCGGTGGAGATGATGTCGATGGTGGGGATGTCGATGTTCTCGCCGTAACCGACGACGTGGTAATCGCCCGCCCGGCGCAGCATGGCCACCCCGTCCTTCGTCGCACCGCCCTCGCCGACGAAGTCGATGACGGTCTCCGCTCCGTGCCCGCCGGTCAGTTCGAGTACCTCCTCGACGTGCTCGCCCGCGGCGACGACGCCGTGATCGGCCCCGATCGACGTGGCCAGCTTCGCCGCGTCCGGATTCCGGTCGACGACGATCAACTCCGCCGCGGTCAGGGCCTTGAGGACCTGTACGCCGATGTGGCCGAGCCCGCCCGCGCCGATGACCACGCAGCGGTCGCCCGGCCGCAGCCGGCGGGCGGCCTTCGCCGCGGCGTGGTACGCGGTCAGGCCCGCGTCGGCGAGGGCGGCGACGTCCGCCGGCTGGAGCGCGTCGTCGATGCGGACGACGCTGCGGGCCGAGGTCTTGAGGTACTCCGCGTAGCCGCCGGCCGTGTCGATGCCGGGGAAGGCGCTCTGCTCGCAGTGCACATCGTCACCGGACCGGCAGGCCCGGCACAGACCGCAGGTGATCAGCGGGTGCACGATGACCTTGTCGCCCTCGGCGACGTTCGTCACCGCGCTGCCGACCGCGTGGACCCACCCGGCGTTCTCGTGCCCGATGGTGTATGGCAGGGTGACGCCCGACTTCTGTGCCCACTGGCCCTCCAGGATGTGGAGGTCGGTCCGGCACACCCCCGCCCCGCCGATCTTCACGAGCACGTCGTACGGACCGGTGATCTCGGGCATGGGAACGTCGGTGAGCCGCAGTTTCTCGCCGTATCCAACGACCTGTACGGCCTTCATTACGGACGTCATGAGGTCCGCCCCTTCGCAGTGTGGTGTGTGGTGTCGTGCGGGGTTTCCTGTCCGCGCTGCGCCTGGTCGTCGGCCGCGTCCGGATAGCGGGTGCGGAGCAGGCCGCGGCAGAAGTGCGCGTTGCCGTCGATCGAGATGCGGATCGATCGCGCGAACCGCAGCCGTACCGGGATGTCGTCGACCGGGTACGGCTCCCCGTGGTCGTCGACGAGAACCGGGGCCGTCGGCGCGGTGCTCAGGCCCAGCGCCGCCCGCCTCCGTACGAGGGCGTGGGTGGTCGGCGCGTCGGGCAGGTCGGCGAGGACGACGGCCGGCAGGTCGCGCTCGGCCAGGTCCGGCGTCTCCCGCAGCAGCCGCGTCAGCGCGCGCTCCATCGCCGCGGCGTGCGCCTTGCGGCGGAAGGTCAGCCGCAGCTCGTCGAGACCCTCCTGCGCCTCCGCCCCGAAGGTGCCCAGATAGCCCGCGTCCGCCGCCAGCCCGCGGTTGATCATGTCGGAGTCGTGGTGGTCGTCGAGCAGTACGACGACCTCCCGTGCGGCCGGCAGCCGGGTGAGTACGTCCTTGGCGTCGGAGGCCATCAGATAGGCGAAGTTCGGCGAGCAGAAGGAGGTCGGCAGCCGGAGGTGCACGGTCACCCGCCGGTCGGGGCTCACTTCCAGCGAGCGGACGAAACCGAGGTCGGTGATGGGCTCGTCCAGCTCCGGATCGAAGACCTCGTCCAGCGCCGCGCGCGCCGCGCATTCAAGTGTGCCGGTGTCGATGGCGGGCACGTCAGGCCGCCACCGGCTGCGGGAGGCCGAGGCCGGCCGGTACGTCGATCCCGTACATGGCCGCCGCGTTCAGCCCGAGGATCTTCTTCTTCTGCGCCACGGTCAGCGGCGGGTACTCGGTCATGTCCGCGGGGATCTGGAAGTCGACGAACCGCTCGACCAGCCAGCGCGGCGTCCACAGCGCGTAGTCGCTGGAGAACTGGATGCGGTCCTCGTCCAGCCAGTACAGCAGCTCGCCGATGATCTGCGCGAAGTACCGCGGCCGGGAGTGGATGAACGGCATCGCCACCGCCAGACCGGCGTGCACGTTCGGCTCCTGTGTGGCGATCCAGCAGAAGTCCTCCAGCCGGGGCAGCCCGCAGTGCTCGACGACGAAGTTCAGCTCGGTGAAGTCGGAGGCGGCCGCGTCCACATCGGCGACGTCGAACGCGTCGCGGTCCAGCGGCCGGATCGTCGGCCCCTTGTGGATGTGGATGTTCTTGATCCCCAGCTCCTGGCAGGCTTCCAGATAGCGGTAGGTCCAGGGGTCGTTGAGCTTGTAGCCGCGGGAGTCGCCCTTCCACTCCGCGGTGTACAGCTTCACGCCCTTGAGCCCGAACCGCTCGGCGTCGCGCCGCAGTTGCTCCAGACCGGCCTGCTCGAAGCGCGGGTCGAAGCAGTGGTTGTACGTCAGCTTGTCGGGGTGCTGCCGCGTGAGCGCGAACGCCTCCTCGGCCTGCCCGAAGCCGCGCTCGTAGAAGGCGCCGAGGTGGGCGGGCTGGAAGATCGCGTGGTCGACATGGCCGTCGGCGAACAGGTCCTTCATCAGGCGCTCGCCGCCGTAGTAGCGGAACTCCTCGTACGGCCAGAGCTCCGATTCCGGGCTCAGGTTGCGGTGGTAGTCGTAGAAGCAGTCGATGAACTGCTTGCCGTGGATGTTGAGCTGGTTCTCGGGGCGCGCGTCCCACAGCGCGATGTGCGCGTCGACGATGAAGTAGTTCTCGCCGTCCTTGCTGTACATGGTTCCTCCACCTCACGTGGCAGCTGCGGCTCGTTCGGTAGGGACGCTAGGCATCCCGGCGCAGGCCGGGGAGGCTGCGGCTGTCTCACTTTGAGACACCTGGCCGACTGGTTCCGGCCGCCCCGCTGAGTAGCCTGATGAAGGTCAGCATCCGGTCAGCGTCCGGTCCGGCGCAGCGTCGCGTCGTGTGGAGGTCGAGATGGCAGAGATAGCCCCGCGACTGCGCGCGTCGTGGCAGCGCAGCGAGCGGTACGGCGTACCGGCCGACGAGGTGCAGCCCGTGTACCTGAGCTCCATGGACACCGACTCGCTGCTCTACACCTGCGGACAGGAGGTCCTGCAGCAGCTGCGGACCACGCTGGCGGGGGAGCCGGTCAGCTTCATGCTCACGGACAGCGAGGGGCTCGTACTGAGCCGGCTCTGCAACGACGCGGCGATGGCCCGCTCGCTGGACCGGGTCCACCTCGCCCCGGGCTTCTACTTCGCCGAACGCAACGCGGGCACCAACGGACTCGGGCTCGCCCTGGCCGACCGTACGCCGTCCCTGGTCAGGGCCGATGAACACTACTGCACGGGGCTGCGCTGCTACACCTGCGCGGCCGTCCCCGTCCTGGACCCGCTGACCGGGCAGGTGGCGGGCACGGTCAACCTCACCACGTGGTCGCAGTCCTCCCCGGCGCTGCTGCTGGCCCTCGCCCAGGCGGCGGCCGGCAACACGACCGCGCTGATGCTGGCCCGTTCCACCGGGCGGACCATGCCCGTACAGCCGCGCGGTGAGGTCCGCCGGGTCTACCGCGAGCGTTTCCCCCAGGACGACGGCGACGGCCCGCGGCTGTCCCGTGCCTGGCGGAACGCGGTGGCCGAGGCGCGCGCCGCGCTCGCCGCCGGCCGTGTCGTGGCCGTCGTCGGCGAGCGGGGAGCGGGCAAGGCGGCGCTGGCCGCGGCGGCCCGCCAGGGGCTGCACGCGCGAGAACGCCTGCTGCGGGCCTGCCCTCCTGCCGCCCATGACGTCGAGTCCTGGCTGACCCTGTGGACCGCCGAGCTGGGCAAGGAGCACACCTGCGTCATCGTCTCGCGCGTGGACACGCTGCCGGCCTGGGCGGCGGCCGAGCTGACCGACATCTTCACCGGCCTGCGGCGGGCGCCGGGCGGGGGGCCCGGCCCGGCGCCCGGGGCGGAGCCGACGCGTACGCAGCCCTTCCTCATCACCGCCGAGGAGTACGACGCGATCCCGGAGCCGATGGCCGCACTGGTCGATTCGGTGATCGAGGTGCCGCCGCTGCGCCTGCGCCCGGACGACATCCTCCCGCTGGCCCACCACTTCGCCCACCAGCGCCGCGGCCGCCCGGTGCGCTTCACCCGCGCCGCGGCCGACGCCCTGACCTCGTACCCCTGGCCGGAGAACGCCACCCGGCTGCGGCAGGTGATACGCGAGGCGGCCTCCCGCGCCGACACCGTCGACCTCCGGCACCTACCGCCGGAACTCCTCACCGGCACCGGCCACCGCCTGACCCGCCTCCAGGTCCTCGAACGCGATGAAATCATCCGCTGCCTGACCGAGCCGGACGCCACCGTCGCCCGCGCGGCGGCCCGCCTGGGCGTCGGCCGCGCGACCGTCTACCGCAAGATCGCCCAGTACGGCATCCAGCTCCCGCCCCGCCCGGACCGACCGGGGAACGTCTGACGCATTGTGCGGACCCGTGTTGTGCGGATTCGTGGCGCTGAGCGTGGGCTCTACAGCGCCGCCGGGACCACGGCCTCGATCAGGTGTGGTCCCGGTTCCGCCAGGGCGCGCCGGAGTTGGTCGGCGAGCTCTTCGCAGGTGGTTGCCCGGGATGCCGGAACGCCCATGCCTTCGGCGATCCTGACGAAGTCCAGCGCGGGGGAGGAGAGGTCGAGGAGCGTCTTGGCGGCGGGGCCCGACAGGTCGGCGCCGACGCGTTGCATTTCCAGGCGCAGCACAGCGTAGGCGCTGTTGTTGAGGATCACCGTCGTGACGTCGAGGTTTTCGCGCGCCTGCGTCCACAGCGCCGAAATGGTGTACATCGCGCTGCCGTCGGCCTCCAGGCTGATCACCGGGCGGTCCGGTGCCGCGATCGCCGCTCCGGTGGCGACCGGCATGCCCTGGCCGATCGCGCCGCCGGTCAGGGTCAGTACATCGTGCCGGGACGCGCCGGCCGTGGCCTGCGGCAGGGACGCTCCCGAGGTGTTCGCCTCATCGGCGATGATCGCACCGTCCGGGAGCAGCGCGCCGACGACATCGGCCCAGTTCTTCCTGGTGAGAGGGCCGCTCGGCAGCGCCGGCCGGGCGGGTTCCGCCACCGTCGGCGCGGTGTCGGCGGCCACCTGCTCGGCCAGCGCCTCCAGCGCGGCGACCACGTCCTCGCCCTGGCCGGCGAGGGTGTGCACGCGGGCTCCCGCGGGCACCAGGTCGCTCGGCTTGTCCGGGTAGGCGAAGAACGACACGGGAGAGACGGTCCCGGCGACGACCAGGTGGGTGACACCGTTCAGTTGCTTGGCGGCCTGCTCGGCGAAGTAACCGAGCCGTTCGAGGGCGGGCACGCCCGCGCCCCGTTCCAGCCGTGCGGGGAAGGTCTCCACGAACGCCCGCGCGCCGGTGGCGTTCGCGATGCGGCTCGTCGCGCGCAGCCCCGCTGCCCGGCACGCCCGGCCGCCGATCAGTAGCGCGACGGGTTCGCCGCCGCGCAGCACGTCGGCGACGGCCGACACCGCCCGGGAGTCGGGAGCCGCAGGGGTACGTACGGGCAGTGGTTCGGCGACCTCGCCGCCCTCGCCCCAGGAGGCGTCGGCGGGCAGGATGAGCGTCGCGATCTGCCCCGGCGGTTCCATCGACGCCGCCACCGTCGCCGCCGCGTCGGCTCCGACGTCGGCGACCCGGTCGCACCGCCGCACCCAGCCGCTCACCGACCCGGCCACCGGCTCGATGTCCGACTCCAGCGGCGCGTCGTACTTCTTGTGGTACGTGGCGTGATCACCCACCACGTTCACGAGCGGGGTGTGGGCGCGGCGGCCGTTGTGGAGATTGGCCAGCCCGTTCCCGAGACCGGGGCCCAGGTGCAGCAGGGTGGCCGCCGGTTTGTCGGCGATCCGCGCGTAGCCGTCGGCGGCTCCGGTGACGACGCCCTCGAACAGGCCGAGCACTCCGCGCATGTCGGGTACCGCGTCGAGCGCGGCGACGAAGTGCATCTCCGACGTACCGGGATTGGCGAAGCACACGTCCACGCCGGCACGGACGAGAGTGCGGATCAGCGACTGTGCGCCGTTCATGGACAGCCTCTCTCTAGACGGCTCAACCTCGGATACTAAGCGGTCGTTAATTAAGTGTCGAGAGGGTGCCGAGACGGTTCCGAGGCGGTTTCCAGCGTTGACCGTGCCGCACCGATCGTCGATGTCCGTGAGCCTTGACGACCATGGGCACTGCCTCTAGCGTCCGGTGCCTGCCGCCCCTCATCGGCTTGCCCTTTCGCATGCAGCACCCGAGCCAACAAGCCGGAGGTTCGATGCAATCCACCCTTGCCAGAAGCCGATGGGCGATCTTCCTGCTCATGCTCTTCCTGGCCATCAACTTCGCGGACAAGGCCATCATCGGTCTGGCGGCAGGCCCGATGATGGAGGAACTGGGCCTGTCCGCAACCCAGTACGGCTCCATCGCCAGCTCCTTCTACCTCCTGTTCAGCATCTCCGCGATCGTCTTCGGCTTTCTCGGCAACCGGCTCTCCGGCAAGTGGCTGCTGGCCGGCCTCGCGGTGGTCTGGTCACTCGCCCAACTGCCGGTCCTCCTCCCGGCCGCCGGCGTGACGGTGCTGCTCGCGACCCGCATCCTGCTCGGCGCCGGTGAAGGGCCCGGGTTCCCGCTCGGTACCCACGTCGCCTTCGGCTGGGTCCCGGAGAAGAACCGCGGCCTGACCGCGGCGCTGATGACCATCGGCTCCGGACTCGGCGTCATCGTCGGCGCGCCGCTGCTCAACGCGGCGATCGGTGCCTATGGCTGGCGAACCGCCTTCGGCCTTCTCGGAGTTGCCGGCCTCGTCTGGGTGGCCGCGTGGCTGACCCTCGGCGGCGACGGACCGTACGCGGCCCGCCCGGCGGCCGCGCCCGACCGGCAGTCCCGGGCGGTGCCGACCGCCGCGCCGCGGCAGTCCTACTGGCGCCTGCTGTGCACCGGAACGTGGCTGGGCACCGTCTTCGCGGGCTTCACCGTCTACTGGGGGCTCGGCGTCGGGATCGCCTTCCTGCCGCTGTACCTGGAGCAGGTCGCCGGCTTCGGCCACGGCTCGGTCGGCTTCGTGGCGAGCGTGCCGGCCTACGCCAGTATCGCGTTCATGCTGCTGGGCGGCGGTGTCTCCCAGCGGCTGATCAAACGCGGCGTCTCCCGGCGCCTGGCGCAGGGGGTGTTGGGCGGTGGCCTGGCACTGCTCGCCGGGGTGTGCACGCTCCTGATGACACGGGTCGGGTCGCCCGCGTTGGTACTGCCGCTCATCGCGCTGGCCTTCGGCGTCGGCAACGCCCAGACGCCGCTGTCACAGGCCGCTGTCGCCGACACCGTGCCCGCTCGGCAGCGGGGCGCCGCCCTCGGGATCTGGTACGCCATCGTCACGCTCGCCGGCGTCGTCGCGCCCATCGTGACCGGCATGTTGATCGACAACGCCGCCACCAAGGCGGCCGGATACGGCCTCGCCTTCGATCTGGCCGGTGGGCTGGTGATCCTCGGCGGGTTGGCGTCCCTCCTGGTCGTCCGCCCCGACCGGGACGCGGCCCGGCTGGGCACCGGTACGGCTGCTTCCGAGTCCGCTTCCGCACCGGAGGCGCGTGGCGCGCGGCAGCGGGGAAGCAGGTAACTCGGCACCGGGGACGCAGGTAACGCGGTACCGAGGAAGCAGGTAACTCGGTCGCATCATGTCCGGGACGTGGACAGACCTTGACTCGCCAATTACCTTAGCGATCGTTCGTCTGGTTTTCTCGCCAGACTGTCCACCGGTGCCGCCGCGGATTGACCGCCCGACGAGGCGTACCCCTCCCCGAAGGAGACACCCGTGCCGACAACCGATGTGCCCGGTACCCGTGCCGCCGCGGTCCCGTCCGCCGGTGAATCCCGGGCCAAAGCCTGGGGTTTCACCGGCCTGCTGATGGTGCTGTACATCGTGAACTGGGCCGACAAGGCCGTGTTCGGCCTCGTGGCCCAGCCGCTCGCCGAGGAGCTGGGCCTCAACTCCTCGCAGATCGGTCTGATCGGCAGTTCGTTCTTCCTGACCTTCACCGTCGGCAACCTGGTCGCGGGCCTGCTCAACCGCTGGATGGCGCTGAAGTGGTCGCTCGCGCTCCTCGCGGTCGGCTGGTCGGCCGCCATGCTCCCGTTGGTCGTCTCCGCCACCTTCACCGTTCTGCTGCTGAGCCGGATGCTGCTCGGCTTCCTGGAAGGGCCGTCGGGCCCGATCATCCACACGGCGCTCTACTCCTGGCACCCGCGCGAGAAGCGCGGCCTTCCTTCGGCCTGCATCACGGCGTGCGCCTCGATCGCCAAGATCGCGGTCGCCCCCGGGCTGGCGGTCGTGGTCGCCGCCTACGGGTGGCGGACCGCCTTCCTGGTCCTCGCGGCCGCGGGCCTGGTCTGGCTGGCGCTCTGGCTCCCCACCTGGAGCCCCGGCCCGTACGGTGAGGACAAGGCGGCCGGGGCGACAGGGGCGACCGGGGTTGCCGACGAGCCGGCCGTCCCGTGGGCCAAGGTGATCCTGTCGCCCACCTTCCTCGGCGGCGCGCTCGCGACGATGTCGATGTACGCCCTGGTGACCGTGGTGCTGACCTGGCTGCCGTCGTACTTCGAGACGGGCCTGGGCTACAGCAGGGTGCAGGCGGGCACCATGTTCGGCTTTCCGAGCATCGCGTCGCTGGTGGTCATGTTCGGGCTCTCCTGGATCGGCGACCGGCTGATCGGGCGCGGCGCCACCTCACGCGTCCTGCGGGGCGTCGTCCCCTCGGTGGCCCTGCTGGTGTGCGGCGCCACGATGGCGCTGCTGCCGAGCATCGGTACGCCGGCCGCCGCGGTCGCCGTCGTCTCGATCGGCTACGCGTTCGGCGCGAGTATCTTCCCGCTGTTCAACGCCGGCCTGGCGGAGATCGTCCCGCCGCGTCAACTCGCCAGTACCCTCGGCATCTTCATGGCCCTGATGTCCCTAGGCGGGGTCTACGGCCCGTACCTCACCGGCTGGATCGTCGACCAGGCCGCAAACCCCGCCGTCGGCTACGGACGCGCCTTCCAGCTCTTCGGGGCCATGGTGCTCGTGGGCGGGCTCGCGGCACTCCTCGGCGTCAACCCCGAACGGGACGCGGCCCGACTGCGCGGACCGGACCGTCACCGGACCCCGGTCACACGTCCCAGGTGACCGGGAGGCTCTTGACCCCGTAGATGTCCGCGGTCTCCGGGCGCAGGGCGACTTCTTCGGCCGGTACGGCCAGGCGCAGCGTGGGGAAGCGGTTGACCAGGGCGGAGAACGCGACCCGCATCTCGACGCGGGCCAGCTGCTGACCCAGGCACTGGTGGATGCCGTGACCGAAGGCCAGGTGCCCGCCGTCCTGCCTGCGCAGGTCGAGCACATGAGGGTCGGCGAAGCGCTCGGGGTCGCGGTTGGCGGTGTGGTACGACAGGATGACGGGCGCGCCGGCCTCGATGGTCCGGCCGCCCAGCTCGACGTCCTCCAGCGCCGTCCTCATGAACGTCTTGGCGACGCTCAGATACCGCAGCAGCTCCTCCACGGCTTGGTCGGCGAGCGCGTCATCGGCGCGCAGCGCGGCCAGTTGGGCCGGGTTCTGCAGCAGCGCGAAGGTGCCCAGCGCCAGCATGTTCGCGGTGGTGTCGAAGCCGGCCGCCAGCAGGATCAGGCTGATTCCCTTCAGTTCCTCATCGGTCAGGTCGCTGTCGGTGAGGTCGCTGAGCACGTCGTCGGTGGGGTTCGCGCGCTTGGCGGCCACCAGCTCCGCGAGGTAGTCCTGGACCGCGGTGTAGGCCGCGATCAGGTCCTCGTCGCTCGTCTCTCCGCTCATGAACGACTCGACGTTCCCCTGGAAGGAGCCCCGGTCCTCGTACGGCACCCCCAGCAGCTCACAGATCACGATGGCGGGGATGGGCTTGGCGAACGCGGTCACCAGGTCGGCCGGCGGCCCGGTTTCCTCCATGGCGTCCAGGCAGTCGGCGGTGATCTGCTCGATGCGCTCGGTGAGCAGGCGCATTCGCCGTACGGTGAACTTGCCCGCCAGCGGCTTGCGATAGCGCCTGTGCTGGGGATCGTCCATGAGGAGGAATTCGCCGGGCGGCGCCGGAGGTACCTCGATGTCGCCGTAGTCGATGGTCGGGTGATAGCGCATGAGTTCCTTGCGCGAGCTGAACCGCGAGTCGGCCAGGACCGATCTGACCAGGTCGTATCCGGTGATCAGCCAGCCGGGTTTTCCGCCGGGGAAGGTGTAGCGGCTGATGGGGCCGTGCCGCCGGGCGTCGGTCAGCTCGGCCGGCGGGTCGAAGGGGCAGCCGGGCTGACGTGCCGTCGGCAGCGTCGTGACGGTGTGCAGGGATTCCCCCATTGCCATTCCTCATCTCGCGATAGGACGTGTTTGGCGTATCGCGAAAGCTACGTTGCATTCAGAGTGGCGTCAATCCATGGAAAGGGATTTACGCAGGTCAGTGGCTGCAATTTGATGCAATGACGCTGGGCTCGAATGCAATGCTGCGTTGCAATGAATGGCGTCGAAGGCAATACTGACGGCATGCCAGGAGGACGATTGACCCAGCAGGAGCGCCAGCGCATCGCGGCGGGGCTCGCCGACGGGCTCTCGTACGCGGAGATCGCCAGGCGGCTCGACCGGCCGACCTCGACGATCAGCCGGGAGGTCGGACGCAACGGCGGCCCCGGCGGCTACCGGCCCCAGCAGGCGCACCAGGCGACGGTCCAGCGGGCGCGGCGTGGCACACCGGCCCCCGCACGCGCGGCCGGACCGCCGGGCGGCGCGGTGGAGGAGGAGATCATCGAGGTGGCGGTCAGGTCGGGGCTGCCGAGGATGACGGCGCGTGTGCACGTCGACCTGTTGTTGTCCGAGGACGGCAGGCGTACCGCGGCCGAGCTGACTCGTCGGCTGAACGTCAGCCCGGCCTCCGTCTCCGTGTCCGTGAACTACCTGGTACAGCACGGATATGTCCGGCGCGAGCGCGATCCGCAGCGGCGTCGCGACATCTACGTGGTCGACGACGACGCCTGGTACAACTCGATCGTGATCAGCTCACGGCAGACGCTCGAGGCGGCGCAGGCCTCGATGGCGGCGGCGGAGACGCTCGGGCTCGACAGCCCCGTGGGGCAGCGGCTGGCCAAGGGAGGGAAATTCCTGGAGCGGGTCATCCTGGACATGGTCGAGTCGGCCGACCGCTGGCGCACCCTCCTGTCGTGACGGGGCGACTGGACGGCACCGGTCACCGGCCCCGCGCCGCCCCGCGTCGTGCCAACAGTTCGACCGGGATGTCCGTGAGCCGGGTACGGATGTACTCGCCCACGGCCTTGCCGACCTGGTCGGCGCGGAGGTTGCTGGAGCCGCCGGTGCCGAGCAGGCCGCGCAGTACGAAGTGGACCGCGTGCAGCTGCGGGAACTCGTGGCGGACGATGTCCAGTTCTTTCGCCTCGGGGACCATCCGCCGCAGCTCGTCGGTGCTCAGCGTGGCCCGCAGCCACGGCCACGCCTCCGGATCGGCCACCCAGACGCCGACGTTGCTGTTGCCGCCCTTGTCGCCGCTGCGGGCGTGCGCGATCCGGCCCAGCGGGGCACGCTCGGTGGGACCGGTCCGCGGGTACGGGTCGGGCTCCGCGTGCACCGGCTGGCCCGTCGGCGCCTGGGTGACGGCGGGCGGCGCGACGGCGATGCGGCGCCCGTCCGGCAGCACGACCCGCTGCTCGACGGCCGTCATGGGCAGCAGCCCGGGCCAGTACTCGATGCGCGGCTGCGGTCCGGTGACCCGCTGCGCGCCGGTGTCGTAGAAGAAGCCCGGGACGCTGCACAGGAACAGCCCGCCGATCCGGCCCGCGAAGTGGGGGTACTCCAGCGGCTCCGGCTCCCGGGCGGTGGCCATGACGCGTACCGGTACGGTCGCCTCCCACTGGCTCTGCGGATCGGCCGCGACGGTACCGATCATGCTGATGTCCAGCTCGTCCACCCCGGGCCCGGCCACCTGGTCCCGGATCTGGGTGCGCAGCAGCTCGTACTTCTCCTCGATGTCCAGGCCGGTCAGATACACCGTCAGCACGATCTGGTGGCCGATCGGGGCGAAGATCGCGACCTTGGTGGTGTGCGGCGGCGGGGAACCGGCCGCACCGGAGACCTCGACCCGGTCGGGGCCCGCCTGGCTCAGCCGGACGCCGTCCAGGTGGACGGTCACATCGGGGTTGAGGTAGCGCGGGCCCTGGATCTCGTACACCAGCTGGGCGGTGACGGTGTCGACGGTGACCGCGCCGAGATCGCGCCCGTGCTTGGTGATCACGCTGCTGCCGTCGGCCGCGACCTCGGCGACCGGGAAGCCCGGCCGGTGCGCGCCGGGGATCTCGGTGAAGCCGGAGAAGTTGCCGCCCACGGCGTGCGGCCCGCACTCGATGATGTGTCCGGCGACCACGGCTCCGGCCAGCTGGTCCCAGTCCTCGGTGCCCCACTCGTGCCACCAGGCCGCCGGGCCGGCCGTCAGCGAGGCGTCGGTGACCCGGCCGCAGACCACGATGTCGGCGCCCTCCCGCAGCGCCGTGGCGATGCCCCAGCCGCCGAGGTACGCATTGGCGCTGATCGGCTCGGCGTCCCAGGACGACAGCGGCTCACCGGTGTCCAGATTCTCCAACTGGTGCCCTGCTGCCCGGAGTTCGCCCAGCCGGGGCAGGAGATTGTCACCCTCGACATGGGCCACCCGGAGCGGCACACCCGCCTCCGCGATCGCCTCGCGCAGGGCGTTCGCCAGCGCCTCCGGGTTGAACGCCCCGGCGTTGGTCACGACCTTCAGGCCGCGCTCGGCGAGGGCGGCGAGGTGCGGGCGGATCTGGCGGAGGAAGTAGGTGATGTATCCCTTGGACGAGTCCTTCGTGTACAGCGGCGACATCGAGGCCAGGGTGATCTCGGCGAGGTAGTCGCCCATCAGCACATCCACCGGGTCACCGGCCATGGCCTCGTCGAACGCGGTGTAACGGTCGCCGTAGTAGCCGGAGAAGTTCGCGATGCGGACCGGCCGTCGGTTCATGTCATTCATTCTGGCCTCTCCTGGTGTCTCCCGGTGAATGAACGATCGTTCAGGTCATGAGGATGCCGGGCGTCGGGGAGGGTGGCAAGCCCCGCGGCGCGCAGACCTCCGGCGCGGCGTGGACGCGTACACTGACCGACGTTCGTTCAGGCGTGAGGAGGGCACCGTGCGAGGTGCAGGCCAGCAGGCCATTCTGGAGGCCGCCCGGCACGAGTTCGCGGAGCGCGGGTACGCCGCCGCGTCGATCCGGGACATCGCCCGGCGGGCCGGCGTGAGCCTGTCGGCGATGTACCACTACTACACCGGCAAGCAGGAGCTGCTGCACGCGCTGGTGAACGACAGCGGCCAGGCGTACTTCGAATCCTGCCGCAAGGAGCTGGAAGCCGCCGGCGACGACCCGGGGGAGCGGCTGGCGGCGCTGGTGCGGGCCACCGTGCGGTACCGCGCGGAGTACCGGCTGGAGAGCAGCCTGACGCTCACCGAGTGGCGCAGCATGTCCGAGGCGCAGTTGGAGGACTTCCAGCGCCGCCAGTTCGACGGCTCCCGGATGTTCCAGCAGATCGTCGAGGACGGGGTGGAGCAGGGCGTCTTCCGCACCCCGCACCCCGAGGACGCGCGGCGCGGGGTGATCGCGATGTGCAACGCCATCGCCCAGTGGTATCGCGAGGGCGGCGAGCTGAGCGTGGACGAGCTGGCCGAGCGTTACGTGGAGCTGGCGCTCGTACTCGTGGAGTACCGCCCGGCGGGCCGACGCCCGCGCCACTCCGCCTGACTGTCCGCTACATCCCCTCGGGGCGGCTCGGCCACGCCGGTACGACATCGAGGTGGTCGGCGATCCGCGCGGGGAACTTCGGCGGTCGCTTCTCCAGGAACGAGGTGACGCCCTCGGCCGCGTCCGGGCCCTGGCCGAGCCGGGTCATCGCCCGCGAGTCCAGCCGGTGCGCCTCCCACGGCGACGCGGCGCCGAGCATCGACCACAACAGCTGCCGGGACAGCGCGACCGACACGGCGGAGGTGTTCTCCGCGATCTCGGCGGCGATCCCGTACGCGGTCGGCAGCAGCTCGGCAGCCGGTACGACCCGCGAGACGAGCCCGCCCGCCAGCGCCTCCGACGCGTCGAAGACCCGCCCGGTCGCCACCCACTCCATCGCCTGCGAGATCCCGACGATCCGGGGCAGGAACCAGCTGGACGCGGCCTCCGGCACGATCCCGCGGCGGGCGAAGACGAACCCGAACCGCGCCGTGTCCGAGGCGATCCGGATGTCCGCCGGGAGCGTCATGGTGGCGCCGACCCCGACCGCGGGCCCGTTGAAGGCCACGATCACCGGCTTGCGGGAGGCCGCGATCCGCAGCGACACGCAGCCGCCGCCGTCGCGCGGCGCCCCGCCGACGGTGCCGAAGTCGGCACGCTCGGCGGCCCGTTGCGGGTCGCTGTGGTCGAAGGTCGCGGCCCCGCCCTGGAGGTCCGCACCGGCGCAGAAGCCCCGCCCGGCGCCGGTGAGCACCACGGCCCGTACGGTGTCGTCGGCGTCGGTGGCGTCCAGCGCGGCGATCAGCTCGGCGGCCATCGTGGTGGTGAAGGCGTTGAGCCGTTCGGGGCGGTCGAGGGTGATCGTGGCGACGCCGTCGGCGACCTCGTAGGCGATCTGCGTGTAGTCGGTCACTTGACGGCCCACTTTCCCGTGAATTCCGGTTCCCGCTTCTCGTTGAAGGCCGCGAAGGCCGCCGGCGCGTCCTCGGTCGCGAAGTTGACCGTCTGGGCGCGCGCCTCGCTCGCCAGCGCGTCCCGCATCGTCCGGTCGGCCCCCTCGTTGAGCAGCGCCTTGTTCTGCGCCAGCGCCACCGGCGGCCCGGCGGCCAGCCGCTCGCCGAGGCCGGTGACGAACTTGTCCAGCTCATCCGGCTCGACCAGCCAGGTCACCAGGCCCAGCCGGTGCGCCTCGTCCGCCTCGATCATCTCGGCCAGCAGCGCCAGCCGCTTGGCCTGCTGCAGCCCCACCAGCTTGGGCAGCAGCCACGAGCCGCCGAAGTCCAGCGACAGGCCGCGGCGCGCGAAGATCTGCGAGAACCGGGACTGCGGGGTGGCGACGACGAAGTCGCAGCCCAGGGCGAGATTCCAGCCCGCTCCGACCGCTACGCCGTCGACCTTGGCCACGGTCGGTACGGGCAGCTCGTGCAGCCGCAGCGCGATCTCGTTGATCCGGTGCATCCGGGACAGCGGATGGGCCTCGGCGCGCCGGCCGGAGAGGTCGGCCCCGGCGCAGAACGCCCCGCCGGCCCCGGCCAGGACGACCACCCGCACTTCCGGGTCGTTGCCCGCCGCGGTCAGCGCCTCGCCCAGCGCGCCCCACAGCTCGTCGTTGATGGCGTTCTTGCGGCTCGGGCGGTTCAGGGTCAGCGTCAGGACGCCACCGGCGCGGTCGGTCAGCAGAACAGGATCGTCGGTCATGACGTCGGACCCATCCTTTCTCACGGAAGGAGAACCTCACGGGATCGCGGGCTCGCCGGCGCTACACCATGGTCTTGAGCTTCTCCAGGTCGGCCAGGCGCCGGGCGGGATCGGGCGATACGGGGTTGACCTTGAGGGTGGTGACCCCGGCGGCCCGATAGGCGTCGAGGCGTTCGGCGACGTAGGAGGCGGGGCCGATCAGCGAGATGTCCCGCAGCAGATCGGCGGGCACCGCGGCCGCCGCCTCTTCCTTGCGGCCGGCCAGATAGAGATCCTGGATCTTGGCCGCCTCGGCCTCGTAGCCGTAACGGCGCGCGAGGTTGTTGTAGAAGTTGCGGCCGCGCGCGCCCATGCCGCCGATGTACAGCGCGAGTTGCGGCCGGGCCAGGTCGACCAGTTCGTCGACGTCCTCGCCGATGGCCAGCGGTGCCTGCGCCACGATGTCCAGCGGTCCGAGCGCCGGGTCGCGCCGGGCCGCGCCCTCGGCCAGCGACGGCCCCCAGACCTCGCCCGCCTTCTCCGGGTGGAAGAAGATGGGCAGCCAGCCCTCGGCGATCTCGGCGGTCAGCGCCACGTTCTTCGGCCCGATCGCGGCGAGGATGACGGGGACGCGGTCACGTACCGGGTGGTTGATCAGCTTGAGCGGCTTGCCCAGCCCCGTGCCCCGCTCGGCCGGGAGCGGGATCTGGTAGTGCCGGCCATCGTGGACGACCTTCTCGCGGCGCCACACCTGCCGGCAGATCTCGACGATCTCCCGGGTACGCGCCAGCGGAGCGTCGTACGGCAGACCGTGGAACCCCTCGATCACCTGCGGCCCCGAGGCGCCGATCCCGAGCGTGAACCGGCCGTCGGAGACATAGTCCAGGCCGGCCGCCGTCATCGCGGTCAGGCTGGGCGTCCGGGTGTAGATCTGGAGGATGCCGGAGGCGATCTCCAGGCGCTCGGTGCGCGCGGCGATGAAGCCCAGCTGGCTGATCGCGTCGTAGGAGTACGCCTCCGGCACGAAGACGATGTCCAGCCCGGCCTTCTCGTAGTCGCCGAGCACCTCGACGGTCTCCTTGAAACCGCCGCTGTAGCTCAGCATCATGCCGATTCTCATCCCGGTCATCCGATGACTCCTCGTGCAGTCAGGTTGTCGATCTCGGCGGTGGAGAAGCCCGCCTGGGCCAGTACGGCCCGGGCGTCCTCGCCCGCTTTCGGGGCGGGCCCCGGGGCGGTGGCCGGGGTGGCGGAGAACCGGGGGGCCGGGGCGGGGCGCAGCGGGCCGTCGCCGTCGAGGAAGGTGGAGCGGGCGGCGTTGTGCGGGTGGGCAGCGGCCTCGGTCAGGGAGAGGACGGGCGTGACACAGGCGTGGGTACCGGCGAAGTGCTCGGCCCACTCGTCCCGGGTGCGGGTCGCGAAGATCCCGGCGAACCGCTGCCGTACGACGGGCCAGCTCTCCTGCGCGCCCTGAGTACCGCACTCGGGGTCGTCGGCCAGGCCCAGTCCGCGCACCAGGTCGGCGTAGAACCGCGGCTCGATCGCGCCGACCGCGACGTGATTGCCGTCCGCGCAGCGGTAGGTGGTGTAGAAGGGCGCGCAGCCGCTGAAGAGGTTGACGCCGCGTTCGTCCCGCCACATTCCGTGGGCGAGGAACCCGTGGGTCATGGCGAGCAGCAGGGCGCTGCCGTCGGTCATGGCCGCGTCCACCACCTGGCCGCCGCCGGTGGCGCGGGCGTGCAGCAGCGCGCTGACCACGCCGAGCGCCAGCAGCATTCCGCCGCCGCCGAAGTCGCCGATCAGGTTGAGCGGGGGAACGGGGTCGCCGCCGGCCGGGCCGATCGCGTGCAGCACACCGGTGAGCCCGATGTAGTTGATGTCGTGGCCGGGGGCCCGGGAGAGCGGCCCGTCCTGGCCCCAGCCGGTCATCCGCCCGTACACCAGGCGCGGGTTACGGGCCAGACAGTCCTCCGGGCCCAGGCCCAGCCGCTCGGCGACACCCGGCCGGAACCCTTCGATCAGGGCGTCGGCGGAGTCGGTCAGGCGCAGTACGGCGGCGGCGCCCTCGGGGTCCTTGAGGTCGACCGTCACCGACCGCCGGCCGCGCAGCAGGATCGTGTCGGCGGCGCTGGCGCGTGCGCCGGGCCGCTCGATCCGTATCACCTCGGCGCCGAGACCGGCGAGCACCATCCCCGCGAACGGGCCCGGGCCGATACCGCCGAGTTCGATGATCCGTACGCCGGCGAGCGGCCCGCCGGACGCGTCCTGTGCGCCGGACGGATCCTGCGCGTCCTGTGCCGCGTTCATCAGCGGCCGGTCCAGCGCGGGGCGCGCTTCTCGGCGAAGGCGCGCGGGCCCTCCTTGGCGTCCTCGGAGACGAAGACCGGCTCCACCAGGGCCTTCTGGCGCTCCTTGGCCTCGGCGGCCGGCCAGACGGTGGAGCCCACGACGACCTCCTTGCTGACCCGGACGGCGAGCGGGCCGTTGGCCGCGATGGCGGCGGCGAGCTCGCGGGCGCCGTCCAGCGCGCCGCCGGGCTCGGTGAGCCGGTTGACCAGGCCGTAGCCGTGGGCGCGGCGGGCGTCCAGGAAGGCGCCGGTCAGGGCCAGTTCCATGGCGATCTGGTACGGCAGGCGCTGCGGCAGCCGCAGCAGTCCGCCGGCGGCGGCGACCAGCCCGCGCTTGACCTCGGGGAGGCCGAACTGCGCGTCGTCGGCGGCCACGATCAGGTCGCAGGCGAGGGCGAGTTCACAGCCGCCGGCCAGCGCGTACCCCTCGACCGCCGCGATCAGGGGCTTGCGGGGAGGTGCGTCGGTGAGGCCCGCGAAACCGCGCCCCTCGATGCTGGGGCGCTCGCCCTTGAGGAACGCCTTGAGGTCCATCCCGGAGCAGAAGGTGCCGCCGGAGCCGGTGAGGACGCCGACGGTCAGGTCGTCGCGGGCGTCCAGCTCGTCGAGCGCGGCGGCGACGCCCTCGGCGACGCTCAGGTTGACGGCGTTGCGGGCCTCGGGGCGGTTGATCGTGATCACGGCGATGCCGTCGGAGAATGTGGTGCTGACCGCATCGGTCATCGGTGGCTCCGTAGGGGGTCGGCGGCCGGGAAGGGCCGGTGCGGGTGCGCTTTCCTTGGGCCCCTCGGGAGGTACTTACTTGGGCGCCATCCGGATGGCGCCGTCGAGGCGGATGACCTCGCCGTTGAGCATCGGATTGTCGACGATGTGCGCGACCAGCGAGGCGTACTCGTCCGGGGTGCCGAGGCGCGACGGGTGCGGCACCTGCTGGCCCAGCGAGTCGCGCACCTCCTGCGAGGCGCGGCCCAGCAGCGGGGTGTCGAACAGGCCCGGCGCGATCGTCGTCACGCGCACCTGACGGTTCGCCAGGTCGCGGGCGATCGGCAGGGTCATGCCGACGACACCGCCCTTGGAGGCGGAGTACGCGGCCTGGCCGATCTGGCCGTCGAACGCCGCCACCGACGCGGTGTTGACGATGACGCCCCGGTCGCCGTCCAGGGGCTCGTTGCCGACCATCTCCGCCGCGGCCAGCCGGATCACATTGAAGGTGCCGATCAGGTTGACCGTGACCACCTTGGTGAACCGCTCCAGGTCGTACGGGCCTTCCCTGCCGACCGTACGGCCCGCGCCGCCGATACCGGCGCAGTTGACGGCCACCCGCAGTGGCGCCGGCCTCGCCGCGGCTTCCACGGCACGCGTCACATCCGCCTCGTGGCTGACGTCGCCGGCGACGAACGCCGCCCGCTCGCCCAGTTCCTTGGCCACCGCCTCGCCGTCGGAGGTCGGTAGGTCGAGCAGCACCACATGGGCGCCCGAGGCCAGCAGTTTCTTGGCGGTGGCCAGGCCGAGGCCGGAGGCCCCACCGGTGACAAGGGCGGAAACACCGTCGGTGCGCATGAAACTCCCCACTTTCTTCCCTGTGGCGGGCCGCCACCGGAGGGCGGCCGGGTGGGAGCCCCCGCGACGAGCGCACCGCGCTCCCGGCGGAAGGGCTGCCGGCGCCGCACCTGGTCTGCTAACTTAACGAGCGTTCGGCAACTGCCGCCCACAGGCAACCACAGCCCCATGGCGGTGTCAACGGAAAGGACAGCCGTGGCACTTGAGATCAGCGGCACCGTGCAGTGGCAGGCGTGGCAGGACCGCGTCCTGCCGCCGGTCGAGCGCGTACGCGACGGACTGTGGTCCCTTCCCGTACCCATCCCCGACAACCCGCTGCGCTACGTCCTGGTGTACGCGCTCGAAGCCGGCGACGGCATCGTGCTCATCGACGCCGGATGGGACGCCGAGGTCTCCTGGCAGGCCCTCAACGACGGCCTGGCCGGGATCGGGACCGCCGTCGAGAACGTCAAGGCCGTCCTCGTCACCCACAGCCACCCCGACCACCTCGGCCTGGCCGGCCGGGTGCGCGAGGCGTCGGGGGCGTATGTCGCCCTGCACGCCCTGGACGCCACCCTCCTGGGCGCGGACACCGACACCCGGGAGAAGTGGCACAGCGGCCAACTGCGCCACCTGATCACGCACGGGGTGCCCGGCACCGAGGCCGCCGCCACGGTGGACGGCATGAACAGCGACCTGCTGTTCCGGGCCGCCCGCCCGGACGTCCTGCTGCAGGACGGGGAGCGGATCAAGCTGCCCGGCCTGGACCTGCGGGTGGTGTGGACACCGGGGCACAGCCCCGGCCACTCCTGCTTCTACGAGCCCGAGCGGCGGCTGCTGTTCTCCGGCGATCACGTGCTGCCCCGGATCACCCCGGCGGTCGGCGTGTACGCCCAGACCCCCGGCGACCCGCTGGCCGACTTCCTGCTCTCGCTGGAGCGGCTGGAGCGGTTCGACGTGGAGGAGGTGCTCCCGGCGCACGAGTACCGCTTCCGCCGGCTGGACGAGCGGCTGGTCCAGATGGCGCGGCACCACACCGAGCGGCTGGCGGAAACGCTCGCCGCGGTACGGGCTGCGCCCGGCGCCACCGCGTGGGAGCTGGCGGCCCGGCTGAAGTGGTCGCGCCCGTGGGCCGCCTTCGGCGCGCAGCAGCGACGGTTCGCGCTGGGGGAGACGCTGGCCCATCTGAAGCTGCTGGCGGCCAGGGACGAGGTCACCGAGGTCGGCAGCACGCCCGGCGGAGGCGGCCCGGCCCGTTGGCACCCGACTCGTTGACACCGCCGCCGTCCGTTGGGAAGAGTGCAGCTCTGTCGAACGACCGTTTAGCTGAGAGGCGCTGAGCGTGATCAAGGCCAGATTCCCCCAGCCGCTGCCGCCGCCGGCGCCCGCAGGGGTTTCACTGTTGGAGCTGCTTGACCTGGAGGCGGTGGACCGCGATCTGTACCGCGGAAACGTCGTCTTCGACGAGCCGTTCGCGCTCTTCGGCGGGCAGGTCGCCGCGCAGGCGCTGATGGCGGCGGGGCGGACCGTCGACCCGGACCGCGCGCCCCACTCGATGCACGGCTACTTCCTGCGCGCCGGGGACTCCGGCCGCCCGACCGTGTTCCGCGTCGAACGGGACCGGGACGGCCGCTCGTACTCCGCGCGCCGGGTGGTCGCCCTGCAGGACGGCGAGGTCATCTTCAGCATGTCCGCGTCGTTCCACGTCGCCGAGGACGGCAGGGACCTCCAGGCGTCGCCGGTACCGGACGCGCCCCCACCGGACACGCTGCCGACCGGGACGATGCCGCGGCTGGCCTCCTTCGAGGCCCGCCAGCCGCGGCAGCCCTACCCCGAGGCGTCCTGGCCGACCCGGTTCTGGGCGCGCTGCACCGCTGACCTCGGGGACGACCCGCTGCTGCACACCGCCGCGCTGGCCTACCTCTCCGACGTCCTCAGCGGCCTCGCACCGCTGCGGGACGCGAGCTGGACCCCGATGAGCAGCCTGGACCACGCGGTGTGGTTCCACCGCCCGGTCCGGCTCGACGACTGGGTGCTGCTCGACCTCGTACCGCATACGACGGGCGGCGGGCGCGGCTGGTACACCGGCACGGTCAGCAGCGCCGACGGCGTCCTGCGGGCGAGCCTCACTCAAGAACAGCTGTACCGGCAGCGCCGCAGCTAGCCGGAGACGGGCCCGGAGTCGGAACCGGAGCCGGTGACACAGACGGAGAGGGAGAGGGAGAGCCGCATGCAGGCACACGACAACGACGCCGTGTCCGCCGCCCGCCGGATGTCGTACGGGGCACAACTCGCCCGCTGCGCACGCAAGTTCCCCGACCGCGTCGCGTTCCAGCACGGGACGCGCGCGGTCACCTTCGCGGAGCTGGACGAGCGGGTCAGCCGGCTGGCGAACGCGCTGAGCGCCCGCGGTATCGAGCGCGGCAGCCGGGTCGCGGTCGCCATGTACAACCGCATCGAGGTCGCCGAGAGTTACCTGGCCGCGGCCCGGCTCGGAGCGATCGCGGTACCGGTCAACTTCCGGCTGGTCGCCGCCGAGATCGCGTACATCCTCGCCGACTGCGGTGCCACCGCGCTGCTGGCCGACGAGCGGACGGCCGCCACCTGCGCGGAGGCGGCCCGGGACGCGGCGGGGCCGCGCGCCGTGCTCGTCGCCGGTGACCCGGCCGCGTACGGTCCGGACGCCGAGCCGTACGAGGCCGTACTCGCCGCCGCCGCGCCGCAGGACCCCGGTGTCGACGTACCGGAGAACGACCCGGCGTTCCTCATGTACACCTCCGGCACCACCGGCCGCCCCAAGGGCGCGGTGCTCACCCACTTCAACCTGGTCATGGCCGCCTTCACGGTGCTCTCCGCGACCGGCGGCGTCCGGCGCGAGCCCGACAGCACGTTGCTCGGGGTGCCGATGTTCCACATCGCCGGGCTGGGCGTGACCCTGCGCGGGCTGCTCGACGGCGGCCGGGTGGTGATCGACGCATCGTCGGCGTTCGATCCGGCGGCCCTCGTCGACGTGCTGGAGAAGGAGCGGATCACCCACTGCTTCCTCGTGCCGAGCCAGTGGCAGGCGGTCTGCGCGGTACCCGGGATCAAGGACCGCGAGCTGGCGCTGCGCACGCTGATCTGGGGTGCGTCGGCCGCGCCGCCGTCCGTACTGGAGTCGCTGCGGGAGTGTTTCCCGGAGGTCCCCGCATACAGTGCGTTCGGGCAGACCGAGATGAGCCCGACCACCACGGTGCTGCGGGCCGAGGACGCGGTGCGGAAGACGGGGTCGGTCGGAACGCCGCTGCCGGGCATAGAGGCGCGGATCGTCGACGAGGAGATGCGGGACGTCCCGGTCGGGGACATCGGCGAGATCGTCTACCGCGGGCCGACGACGATGCTCGGGTACTGGAACAAGCCGGCGGAGACCGCGGCCGCGTTCGCGGGCGGCTGGTTCCACTCCGGTGATCTGTGCCGGATGGACGAGGACGGCTTCATCTACGTCGTCGACCGCAAGAAGGACATGATCATCTCCGGCGGGGAGAACATCTACTGCGCCGAGGTCGAGGCCGTCATCGACGCGCACCCCGGCGTCGCCGAGGTCGCGGTGATCGGCGTCGACCACCCGAAGTGGGTGCAGACGCCGCGCGCGGTGGTCGTCCCGGCCGACCCCGCGAACCCGCCGGCCGAGCAGGAGCTCATCGACCACTGCCGCGGCAGACTCGCCTCGTACAAGAAGCCGACGTCGGTGGTCTTCGTGGCCGCGATGCCACGCAACGCGAGCGGGAAGATACAGAAATTCCGGCTGCGCGAGCAGTACGGCACCGAGGAAGCAGCTGGGCCGTCAACTCCCGGGCGTGCGCAGTCACTTGGTGAGTGACCCGACCCTGGACAGGTGTGCAGCACAGGTATAACTTAACGATCGTTCGAGAACGTAATGGCCGTGCACAACGTTGCCATGCAAAGGGGTTGCTGTGCGCCTTTCGGTGTTCAACGAGGACCACGAGGCTTACCGTCAGACGCTGCGGGACTTCATCGAGAAAGAGGTCGCGCCCGTCCACCACGAGTGGGAGGAGCAGGGCCACCCGCCGCGGGACTTCTACCGCAAGCTCGGTGAGCTGGGCGTACTCGGCATCCAGGTGCCGGAGGAGTACGGCGGCGCCGGCGAGAGCAGCTTCAAGTTCGCCGCGGTCACCATGGAGGAAACGGCCCGCGCCGGCGTCTCCTTCGGCAACTACTCGGTCCACGCCAACCTGATCCTGCCGTACCTGATGAAGTACGCCACCGAGGAGCAGAAGCAGCGCTGGCTGCCCGGCTTCGCGAGCGGCGACATCATGACGGCGATCGCCATGACCGAGCCCGGCACCGGCTCGGACCTGGCGAACATCCAGACCAAGGCACAGCTGTCCGCGGACGGCCGGCACTACGTCCTGAACGGCGCCAAGACCTTCATCACCGGCGGAGCGCTGGCCGACCTCGTCCTGGTCGTGGCGCGCACCACCCCGTACGACCCCGAGGACCGCCGTGCGGGCCTGTCCATCCTGTGCGTGGAGACCGCCGCCGAGGGCTTCGCGGTCGGCCGCAAGCTGCAGAAGATCGGGCTGAAGGCGTCCGACACCGCCGAACTCTCCTTCACCGACGTCAAGGTGCCGGTGGCGAACCTGCTCGGCGAGGAGGGCAAGGGCTTCTCCTACCTCTCCCACAACCTCCCGCAGGAGCGGCTGTTCATCGCGCTGGGCGCTGCCGCCGCCGCTGCCGCCGCGCTGCGCTTCGCGACCGGGTACGTCAAGGACCGCACGGTCTTCGGCAAGCCCGTCGCGCACTTCCAGAACACCAAGTTCGTACTGGCGGAGTGCGCGACCGAGGTCGAGGCGGCGCAGCTGTTCGCCGACCGGGCCCTGGAGCTGCACGACGCCGGGGAGCTGAGCGTCGCCGATGCCGCCAAGGCGAAGCTGTACTGCACCGAGGCGGCGGGCCGGGTCATCGACAAGTGCCTCCAGCTGCACGGCGGTTACGGCTACATCACCGAGTACCCGATCGCCCGCCTGTACGCCGACACCCGTGTCTCGCGCATCTTCGGCGGCACCAACGAGGTCATGAAGACCATCATCGCCAAGTCGCTCGGCCTGTGACACCACCCTTCCCCGCAGACGCACCGAGATACACCGAGACGCACCGAGACGGACCAGAGGAGCACCTTCATGCGTGACGCAGTCATCGTCGACGCCGTACGCACCCCCGTCGGCAAGGGCAAGCCGGGCGGCGCGCTGTCCGGCATCCACCCCACCGACCTGTCGGCGCACGTCCTCAAGGCGCTGGCCGAGCGCAACGGCCTGGACCCGGCCACCGTCGACGACGTGATCTGGGGCTGTGTCTCCCAGGTCGGCGAACAGGCCGGCTGCATCGGCCGCTACTCCGTACTCGCCGCCGGCTGGCCCGAGCACGTCCCGGGCCTGACCATCGACCGCCAGTGCGGCTCCTCGCAGCAGGCCGTGCACCAGGCCGCCGCGGGCGTCATCGCAGGTCAGTACGACATCGCCATCGCGGGCGGCGTCGAGTCGATGTCCCGGGTGCCGATGGGGGCCAGCCGCTCCGGCGGCCAGTACGGTGAGGCGTACGGCCCGCTGGTCGCCGAGCGCTACGACCACTACCGCTTCAACCAGGGCGTCGGCGCCGAAATGATCGCCGAGGAGTTCGGCCTCAGCCGCGCTGAGCTGGACCAGCACGCCCTGGACTCGCACGCGAAGGCGGCCCGCGCCATCGACGAGGGCCGCTTCAAGGGCCAGATCGCCCCCGTCACCGTCACCGACGCGGACGGCAACGAGCGGGTCTTCGACACCGACGAGGGCGTGCGCCGCGGCGGCACGCTGGAGAAGCTGGCCGGCCTGCAGACCCCGTTCAAGGAGAACGGTGTCATCTCCGCGGGCAACGCCTCGCAGATCTCCGACGGCGCAGCGGCCCTGCTGGTGACGACCCGCCAGGTCGCCGACCGCAACGGCTGGACGCCGATCGCCCGCTTCCACACCGGTACCGTCGTCGGCGCCGACCCGATCACCATGCTCAAGGGCCCGATCCCGGCCACCCACAAGGTACTCGACCGGTCCGGCCTCACCCTGGCCGACATCGGGACCTACGAGATCAACGAGGCGTTCGCCTCCGTATCCCTGGGCTGGCAGCGCCGGACCGGCGCGGACTACGACCGGCTGAACCCCAACGGCGGCGCCATGGCCCTCGGCCACCCCCTCGGCGGCTCCGGCGCCCGCCTGATGACCACCCTCGTCCACCACATGAAGGACAACGGCATCCGCTACGGCCTCCAGTCCATGTGCGAGGGCGGCGGCATGGCCAACGCGACGATCCTGGAGCTGCTCTGAAAGTACGGTTCTTACGACTCGGCCGCCGTGGTGGAGGCGCCGGAGGCCGGGCCGAAGGCGGGGGCGGGTACGGATTCCGGGGACAGGAGTACGGAGGGCCGGCCGTCCACGCCCACCGGTACGTCGCCGTCGATGGTCACCCGGCGCAGCTTGCGTACGTGGTCGTCGGAGTCGTCGACGCCGTAGTGCTGGGTGGCGCGGTTGTCCCAGATCGCCACGTCGCCGACCTGCCACTGCCAGCGCACGGTGTTCTCCGGCCGCTCGATGTGCGACTGGAAGAGGTTCACCAGGGCGCGTGAGTCCGATCCGGTGAGGCCGGCGATGCGCTGTGCGAAGTTGCCGAGGAGCAGGACGCGTTCACCGGTCTCCGGGTGCACCCGGACCACCGGGTGCTCGGTGCGGAACTTCGTGGCGGTGAAGACCTCTCGGTAGTGGGTCAGCTGCTCGGGCACGGCATTCGGGCGCAGCGCCGCGTAGTCGTAGTCGTTGGTGTGCACGGCCCGGAGGCCGTCGGCGAGGGCGCGCAGCGGCTCGGGCAGATTGCTGTACGCCGTCGCGGTGTTGGCCCACAGGGTGTTGCCGCCGTAGGGCGGGATGACGACGGCGCGGAGGATGGAGAAGGCCGGGTAGGCGGGGACGAAGGTGACGTCGGTGTGCCACTGGTTGGCCCGGCCGCCGTAGTCGGAGTCGATCGGCAGGGCGTAGCGCCCGTCGGCCGAGGGGACGGTCGGGTGCGCCACCGGGGTGCCGAGGAGCGTGGCGAACTGCTCGTGGCTCTCCTCGTCCAGGTGGTGCTGGTCGCGGAAGAAGACGACCTTGTGTTCCAGCAGGGCGGCGCGGATCGCGGCGACCGTCTCGGGCGCGAGGTCGCCGCCGAGGCGCACCCCGGAGATGACGGCGCCGAGGCGGCCGCCCACCTTCTCCACGGTGAGCTGTGCGGGGGCGGTCGTGGTGGAGGTCATGGCGGGTGTCCCTTCGGGAGACGGGCGTGGACGTGGGTGCGGACGACGTCCGGGCGTTGATTCGACTCGGAGCGGAAGTAATTCGGTCGTGGAGAGGCCGTACCGCGGGTGCGACGGCAGGCCGGAAGAACTCGGCGATGTCGCTCAGCGGCAGCAGCGTGCCGCGAGGTCGCGGCTCGTACACGCTGCCGAGGCCAGGCGCCCCAGGTCGACATGGAGCCGCGGGACGAGAACGGTCGTCGCGGTCATGACCGGGAGCGTGGCAGCGTCCGCCGAGGTGCGTCAAGCACCCGCGATCTCCCCGCACAACGCGTCCGGATGGTTCAATCGGCCTCTGCGCCGGGGCCGTTGCGCAGTGCGCGTACGGCCGTGAAACCGGCCCTGACCAGCGGTGATGGCTGCAACGCCGAGGCGGTGCGGGAAGCGCGGAGCCGCTCGGGCGCCCGCCGTCGTCCCGGCGGCGGGATTTCACACTGCGGCAATGTGAGACCAGGAAGGCCGACCGATGACACCTGCCAACCCCACTCCGCGCATGGCGGGCGACGGACGCCGCGAGGCCAATACCGCCGCCGTGCTGAAGACGGTGCTCGATCACGGCCCCGTGGCGCGCAGCGGCATCGCCAGGCTCTCCGGGCTGAGTCCCGCTGCCGTCTCCCGGCAGTGCACCGATCTCACCCGGCTCGGCCTGGTGCGCGAGGTGCCGGGCCGCGCCGAAAGCGGCGCTGTGGGCCGCCCCCAGGTCCCCGTCGACCTGCACACCGCCGACGGCGGACCGGTCGCGGCGGGCGTCCACATCGGCGTGCCCGCCTCGACCTTCGGCATCGTGGACCTGCGCGGCACGGTGCTGGCGAAGGAGGTGTTCCCGCACGAGGGGATCGCCGCCGAGCACCTCCAGAACCAAGTGCTGGACGCGCTGCGAGAGTTCGTCGCGGCGGCAGGGGCCGGGCGGCCGTTGCTCGGGGTGGGCGCGGCGATGGGCGGGTGGATCGAGCCGCGCGAGGGCACCGTGGTCCGGCACGACCTGCTGGGCTGGCGGGGCCGCCCGCTCGGCGCCGCCCTCGCCGCGCGGCTGGGCCTGCCCGCCGCGGTCGACAACCACGCCCGTGCCATCGCCCAGTCGGAGATCCTCTTCGGCAGGCCGGCGGCCCGCCGCAGTCTGGTGCACCTCTTCGTCGGCAATGTGGTCGACGCCGCGGTCGGCATCGCGGGCGTGGTGCACCGCGGGCCGCGTGCGGGCGCCGGCGACGTGGCCCATCTGCCGGTGCCCGACTCCACGGTGGCCTGCGACTGCGGGCGCGTCGGCTGTCTCGGGGCGACGGCGTCCGATACCGCGATCGCGCGTACGGCGGTGCGCCGCGGCATCCTCCCCGAGCCGGATGCCACGCTGCTGGTGGAGGCCGCGGCGGCCGGGGACGCGCGGGCCGACCGGCTGCTGCGCGAGCGGGCCAGGGCGGTGGGGCGGGCCACCGCGCTGCTGCTCGATGTGCTCAACCCCGACCTCGTGGTGATCACGGAGATGTCCAGCGGTCGGGATGCGACGTATCTGGAGGAAATCCGGGGTGCCGCGGTCGATCTGTCGCACGTGTGCGACGACCCGGAACGCATCGTGAGTCCACATGCCGGACGGGAGGTGCTGCCGGTCGCGGCCGGCACCGTCGTACTCAATCCCCTGTTCCGGCGGCCTCTTCGGGCCCTGGGGGAGCGGACGACATATGAGGCACATGCGCGCGCAACAGGGGTACACACGCCCGCAACAACTGACGGTGCGTCGGCAATGGACGCCGGTTGACCGGTCGCAGGACTCACTGTCATATTGCTCGCGTGAATCCGGACATGCGCCTCATCGCCCGCAGGCACGTCGACCTCTGTCGACAGGCCAGCGCGGTCTGTGCTGTCCACAGCTGATTCCTCCTCCTCTCACCATGCCTTGAGGCCGTACCGCCTGCTTTTCGCGCGGGCGTCGGGCCGTTGCATGTCCCTCAGTCGCTCCGGGTGTGAGCCCCGTCGGCACTTAATTTCTGCCGCAGCGAAAAGAACGCCCACGGTCGACAAGCCCCACCACCACTCCGTCATCAGGCAGGCCCCATGACCGAGCCGTACCCTTCTCCGTCTCCCCACCCCTCCCGGCGCAGCGCCCTGCGTGCCACCGGCGCCGGTGCCCTGCTCCTCGGATCGGTCCTGACCGGCTGCCGTTCGGCGGTGTCCGCGTCGACCTACCGGGCCGGGGACGGTGGCGGCCCCCGGCGGGGCGGCACCGTCAGCGTGGCCATCAACAGCGACTTCACCCCGAGCCTGCTGTTCTCCCAGAGCTCACAGGCCCTCCAGAACCGGCTGCTGTTCAACACCCTCACCCGGTACGACGACGCGCTGCGGCCACACCCCGAACTCGCCACGTCGTGGACGTACGCGCAGGACGGCCGCAGCATCACCCTGCGGCTCAGGGACGATGTGACGTACCACGACGGCCGCCGGTTCACCGCCGACGACGTCATCTTCGCGGTGCGCAACCTCCAGGACCCGCAGCGCGCCGCCCAGTTGAGAGCCACCGCGGCCGCCGTCACCGGCTTCGAGAAGCGCGACGACCACGAGCTGGTACTGAAGCTGGCCCACCCGGTGACCAACCTCTTCGACCTCTTCGAATTCATGATCATCCCGGACCGGCACACCGTCGAGCAGGCCGTCTCCGGCAAGTGGCTCAACGGCACTGGGCCCTTCCGCCTGAAGAAGTGGAGCCCCGGCTCGACCCTGAGCCTGGTCCGCAACGACAGCTACTTCAAGCCCGGCCGCCCCTACCTCGACGCGGTGGAGCTGCGCGTCATCCCGCAGGCGGAGGCCCTGATCTCATCCCTCCGCTCCGGCCAGTCCCACCTGTCCTACCAGGTGCCCGGAAAGAGCATCCGCACCGTCCGCGACAATCCCGATCTGGTGGTCACCACCTACGACACCGGCGCCGGAGCCAGCTACCTCGGCGTCAACACCACCATCGCCCCCTTCGACGACAAGACCGTCCGCCAGGCGCTGGCCTGGTCGGTGGACCGCGACCGCATCCTGAAACAGTCACTCGGCGGCTACGGCCTGGCCTCCGCCGCCCCCTGGCCCAAGTCGTCCCCGGCCTACACCGAGGCCAACCGCACCCACTACACCTACGACCCCGCCAAGGCGCGCCGGCTGCTGAAGTCCGCGGGCCACAACCGGCTCACGGCACCGCTGCTCCATCTCAACTCGCCCGAATCCACGGCCATCGCCGAGGCCGTCCAGTACGACCTCCAGCAGGCGGGTGTCCGCGTCACACTGCAGCCCACCGACCCGGCCACCGCGCAGAAGAAGCTCATCTCCCAGGACATGCCGGCGCTGTGGACGATGGACCACGGCTTCGCTCAGGTCCGGCCCGCGACCCTCGCCGTCAGCGCGTATCCCTTCAACGAGGCCAAGAACACCTCGAAGTACCGCTCGGCGCACTACACGCAGGTCGTACGGGAGGCGTGGACGGCCGCCGGGGCCGGCACCGCACGACAGCACGCCCTGGCCCAACGGGTCTCCGACGTCCTGCTCGACGAGGCGTTCATCATCGACCTCGTCGTCCAGGGGAGCGTGCAGGTCGCCAGCAGCAAGCTGCACGGCGCCACGCTCAACAAGTTCATGTACCTCAACCTCGACAACGCCTACCTGGTGTGATCATGCGCAGCTACCTCCTCAAGCGGCTGCCGTCCGCGCTCCTCGTCCTCCTCCTCGCCTCCTTCTTGATCTTCGGCATCCTGCGGCTGGTCCCCGGCGACCCCGCGAGCGCCCTCGCCGGGCCGGACGCCGACGCCGCCACCGTGGCCGCCATCCGCGACCGGCTGGGCCTGAACGAACCCCTGCTCGCCCAGTACGGCTCCTGGATCGGCGGACTGGTCAGCGGCGACCTCGGCCCCTCGTACGTGATCGGCGGCGACACCGCCGACCTCATCACCGGCGGGCTGGGCGCCACCTTCGAACTCACCCTGGGTGCCCTGCTGTTCGCCGTCGTACTCGGCGCCGCGTTCGGTGTACTCGGCGCGACGGCACGCAGCCGCTGGGTCCGTACCGCCGTCCGCGTCGCCACGACCGGAGCGCTGGCCGTGCCGCCGTTCGTCACCGGAGTCCTGCTCGTCCTCGTCTTCTCGGTGGCCGTCCGCGTCCTGCCCTCCGGCGGGCGGGTGTCGCTCCTGGAGGCGCCCGACCTCGCCGTGCAGTACCTGTTGCTGCCGTCGCTGTGCCTCGCCCTGCCCAGCGCCGCCGTGCTCGGCCGTTACCTCAAGGACGGCATCGAGCGGACCCTCGGCGAGGACTACGTCCGTACCGCCACCGCAGCGGGCGTCGCGCCGCGCAGGCTGCTGTGGCGGCACGCGCTGCCCAACGCGCTGCCACCGGTCGTGACCGTCCTCGGCATGCAGATCGGCCAACTCCTCGGCGGTGCCGTCCTGGTGGAGGCGATCTTCGCCTGGCCAGGGCTCGGCCAGCTCGCCGAACAGGGCCTCGTCCGCCGCGACTACCCGGTCGTCCAGGACCTGCTGCTGCTCCTGGTCACCGTCTTCGTCCTCGTCCAACTGCTCACCGACCTCGTCTACGCCTGGCTCGATCCCCGGATCAGGTGGGAGTGACCGCCATGACCACCATCACACCGACCGCCGGTGCCGCCCCGAGCACCGCGCCCGCCGCCCGCGCGGCGCGGGCCCGCCGCCATCCGTACCTGACAGCGCTGCGCACCCCGCGCGGCCTGACCGGCCTCGCCCTCGTCGCGCTGATCGTCCTCGGTGGACTCCTCGCACCCCTGCTGAGCGGCCACGATCCCACCGCGCAGAGCGGCCTGGGCCTCGCCGGGCCCGGCACCGCGGGGCATCCGCTCGGCACCGACGACCTCGGCCGCGACCTGCTCGGCCGGGTACTGTACGGAATCCGCACCGACCTGGGCGTCATCGCCGTGGCCGTGCCGATCGGTGCGCTGCTCGGCTGCCTCTTCGCGCTGCTGGCGGCCGTCCACCCGGTCGCCGACACCGCCGTACAGCGGATCTTCGACCTGATCCTCGCCTTCCCCGGGCTGATCCTCGCGCTCGCCGTCACGGCCGTGCTCGGCCCGGGCCGGCTGCCCGTGATCCTGGTGATCGCCCTCGCCGAGATCCCCGTCTTCGGGCGGCAGCTGCGCGGCGGCATCCTCGTCCAGCGGGAACGCGAGTACGTCGTCGCAGCGCGCGTCGGCGGCACGTCCAGCTCCCGCGCACTGGTCCGCCACATCCTGCCCAACGCGGCCGACCCGCTCGTCGTGCAGCTCGCCCTCTCGCTCACCGTCGCGGTCTTCCTGGAGGGGGCGATGAGCTTCCTCGGCGTCGGCGTCCGGCCCCCGGAACCCACCCTCGGCAGCGTGCTCAACCAGTCCATGCCCTACCTCGCCGACGCTCCGCAGTTCGCCGCGGGGCCGCTGCTCGCGGTGACCGCGCTCGTCCTCGGTCTCTCGCTGGTGGCCGATGCCCTGAACCGGGAGATACGCCGATGACCACCACCGAGTCCAGCCCCCTGGCCAGTGAGCGGGCAGCGGATACCGACACCGAACTGCTCGAAGTACGCGACCTCTCCGTCGAGTTCACCGCGCCCGACGGCCGGCCGGTGCGGGCCGTGCGCGACGTCTCGTTCACACTGCGGCGCGCCGAGACCCTGGCCATCGTCGGTGAATCCGGCTCCGGCAAGTCGACCACCGCGTACGCGGTCGCCCGGATGCTGCCCGGCACCGGACGCGTCACCGGCGGCTCCGTACTCCTGGACGGCGAGGACCTGGCAGCGGCCGACGAACGCCGGCTGCGCACCGTGCGCGGCGCCCGCATCGGCATGATCTTCCAGGACCCGATGACGTCCCTGAACCCGGTGCTCACCGCGGGCACCCACCTCGACGAGGTGCTCCGCGCCCATGGATACGGCGACCGGAACGCACGTCGCGCCCGCGCCGCCGAACTCCTCGGCCTGGTCGGCATCCCCGACCCCGAGCGGCGCCTGGACGACCACCCGCACCGTTTCTCCGGCGGCCAGCGCCAGCGCATCCTCATCGCCATGGCCCTCGCCGGTGAACCGGACGTCCTGATCGCCGACGAACCCACCACGGCCCTCGACGCCACCGTCCAGGACCAGATCCTGACCCTGCTCACCGACCTCAACCGACGCACCGGCACCGCACTCGTCCTCATCTCCCACAACATGGGCGTGGTGGCCCGCACCTGCGAGCGCGTCCTGGTGATGTACGGCGGATCGGTCGTCGAGGACGGCCCCACCGACCGGGTGCTGACCCGGCCGCGCCACCCCTACACCGCGGGGCTGCTCGCCGCCGTACCGCGGCTCTCCGCACCCTCGGGCACCCGCCTGACCGGCATCCCCGGCAGCCCGCCCGACCCCGCACGGCCGGTGGCGGGCTGCGCCTTCGCGGAGCGGTGCGCCTTCGTCGAGGACCGCTGCCGCACCGCCCGGCCCCCGCTCGTAACCCTGGACGACGGGCTGCGCGCCGCCTGCCCGCCCGCCGCCGACCGTACGGAACCGCTGCCCGCCCCCGTCGCCCCCGAACGCATCGACCGGCCGGCGCCCGGCGGCACCGTGCTGGTCGCCGAGAACATCCGCAAGGTGTACGGAGGGCGTGGCCTCACCGGGCGCGCGAAGGGCTTCACCGCGCTGGACGGCGTGTCCCTCACCCTCGCGGCAGGGGAGACCCTCGGCATCGTCGGCGAGTCCGGCTCGGGGAAATCGACGCTGGCCCGGGTCCTCGCCCACGCGCACCCCTCGGACGGCGGCACGCTGCGGCTGCGCGGCCAGGACATCACCCGGCCGTCGCGCGGGGAGCTGCGTGCGGTACGGCGTGCCGTCCAGATGGTGTTCCAGGACCCGTACGCCTCCCTCAACCCGCGAATGACGGTGGGTCAGATCGTGGCCGAGCCGCTGATCTCGCTCGGCCTCGGTGACCGCCGGGCGCGGGAACAGCGGGTCGCCGAGCTGCTCCGGCAGGTCGGACTCGACCCGGCCGTGGCCGCCCGTCACCCGCGCGCCTTCTCCGGCGGCCAGCGGCAGCGCATCGGCATCGCGCGCGCCCTGGCACCCGAACCCACCGTGCTCATCTGCGACGAACCCGTCTCCGCGCTCGACGTCTCTCTTCAGGCGGGGATCGTCAACCTCCTCGGCGACCTGCAACGCGACCTCGGGCTCGCGCTGGTCTTCATCGCCCACGACCTCGCGGTGGTCCGCCAGGTCAGCCACCGCATCGCCGTGATGCACAACGGGCGGATCGTGGAGACCGGCAGCGCCGACGAGATCTGCGAGAACCCGCGCGATCCCTACACCCGGGCGCTGCTCGCCGCGGCCCCGGAGCCCGTGCCCGTCGCGCCGCGCGAGCGAGCGCAGTACGCACCGAGCGGGGCGCGGGCATGACCGCCCAGGGCATGGTCACCACCGCCTCTTGTTGTGCGCCGCACCGCCCTGGGACGGCCCCGGCCCCTTCGCCCGTACCACTGGAGTTCGCGCCCCGCGGCGTCCCGGCCGGACACCGCATGGCCGACTTCCCCGGCGGCGCCTTCCGGATGGGCGACGCCTTCGGCGAGGGGTACTGGGCCGACCGCGAGGGACCCGTCCGCGAGGTGACCGTAGCGGCCTTCGCCATCGACACCACCGCCGTCACCAACGCCCAGTACGCCGCCTTCACCGCCGCCACCGGCTACGCCACCGACGCCGAACGCCTCGGCAGCTCCTTCGTCTTCCACCAGCTCCTCGCGCCCACCGCCCGCCGGCACGTCCTCGGCCGGGTGGCGGGCGCACCGTGGTGGCTCGGCGTCGAGGGAGCGGCCTGGCACGCCCCCGAAGGCCCCGGCTCGCACGTTGACGACCGCCCCGACCACCCCGTGGTCCACATTTCGCACGCGGACGCCCGCGCCTACTGCGAATGGGCCGGGCTGCGGCTGCCCTCTGAAACCGAGTGGGAGTACGCGGCGCGCGGCGGCCTCGACGGCGCCCGCTTCCCGTGGGGCGATGACTTCACCCCCGGCGGGCGCGAAATGTGCAACACGTGGCTCGGCGACTTCCCCCGCCGCTCGGCCCGCCCCGGCGGCCGCACCGGCACCGTCCCGGTCACCGCGTACGAACCCAACGGCTTCGGCCTGTACAACACCTCGGGCAACGTCTGGGAATGGTGCGCCGACGCCTTCGGCCCCGGCGAGCGGGTCATCCGCGGCGGCTCCTACCTGTGCCACGCCTCGTACTGTCACCGCTACCGGGTCGCGGCCCGCTCCCACAACACCCCCGACTCCTCCACCGGACACGGCGGCTTCCGCTGCGCCCGCGACCTCCCGCAGCCCCGGCTCCCGCAACCCCCGACGGAAGGAACCACGCCGTGAAGGCCGTCATGGTCATGTTCGACAGCCTCAACCGGCACCTGCTGCCGCCCTACGGCGCCGACTGGACGCACGCGCCGAACTTCTCCCGGCTGGCCGAACGCACCGTCACCTTCGACAACTGCTACGCGGGCTCGATGCCCTGCATGCCGGCCCGTCGCGAACTCCACACCGGCCGCCACAACTTCCTGCACCGCAGCTGGGGACCGCTGGAGCCGTTCGACGACTCCATGCCGGAACTCCTCAAGCAGCACGGCGTGTACACCCACCTCGTCAGCGACCACCAGCACTACTGGGAGGACGGCGGGGCGACCTACCACTCCCGGTACAACACCTGGGAGTTCTTCCGCGGCCAGGAGGGCGACCCGTGGAAGGGCCACGTGGCCGACCCTGAGCCGCCGCGTGACCTGCACTCCGGGCGGGGCGAGATCTGGCGGCAGGACTGGGTCAACCGCCAGTACCTCGACACCGAGGCCAAGCAGCCGCAGACCCTCACCTTCGACGCGGGCCTCAAATTCCTCCGCGTCAATCACACCGAGGACAACTGGTTCGTACAGATCGAGACCTTCGACCCGCACGAGCCGTTCTTCACCCAGCAGCACTACAAGGACATCTACCCGCACGACTACGACGGGCCGCACTTCGACTGGCCCGACTACACCAAGGTCACCGAGACCGAGGAGCAGCAGGCCCACGCGCGTTATGAGTACGCCGCGCTGCTGTCGATGTGCGACCGCTCACTCGGGCGAGTCCTGGACGCGATGGACGAGTACGGTCTGTGGGACGACACCCTGCTGATCGTCTGTACCGACCACGGCTTCCTGCTCGGCGAGAAGGGCTGGTGGGCCAAGGTCGTCCAGCCCTGGTACAACGAGCTGGTCCACACCCCGCTGTTCGTGCACGACCCGCGCCGCCCGGAGGCCGCCGGCAGCCGCCACGACGGGCTCGTGCAGACCATCGACCTCGCGCCCACCCTGCTGGAGTACTTCGGCGTCCCGCCCACCCCCGACATGCAGGGCCGCCCCCTCGGCGAGGCACTGGCAGGCCAACTGCCGCGGGAATCAGCGCTCTTCGGCATGTTCGGCGGCCACGTCAACATCACCGACGGCCGTTACGTCTACATGCGCGCCTGCCACGACGACACCAACGAGCCGCTGTACGAACACACCCTGATGCCCACTCACCTCCGCGGCCGCTTCTCGCCCGAGGAACTCTCCGACATCCGCCTCGCCGAGCCGTTCCCCTTCACCAAGGGAGTGCGCACCCTCCGTGTCGAGGCCCGCACCTCACCGCTGCTCGGCCCGGCCCGCTTCGGCACCCTCCTCTTCGACCTGGAGACCGACCCCACGCAGGAGCACCCGCTCGCCGACGACGAGGTCGAGCTCCGGATGCTGCGGCTCCTGGTCGAGCAGCTGCGCGCGGGCAACGCCCCGGACGACCAGTACGAACGCCTCGGGGTGCCCCACGACCCGGCCGCGGTCACCGAGAAGCATCTGCTGGTCACCGCGCAACGCGAGCGCGCCGACGCGGCACGCGTGCCGGCACCGCGCTCCGACGAATTCCCCGAGGGGCGGCTGAACCTCCGTACCCCGTTGGTGGAGCTGCTGTCCGAACCGGCGGCCGTCGAGGCGGTACGCAGACTGCTGCCCGGCTTCCTCGACACCGAGCTGCTCACCGTACGCGGCGGCGGCTCCCTGCTGCAGCTCGCCGCCGCCACCGGCCATCCCGCGCACGACCAACTGACGGCCCTGGCCGACGAACTCGCCCGCCTGTACCCGACCCACGCCCAGGAGATTCCCGCACCGTGACCACCCGCCGCGACCCCTACGAAGGCTTCCCCGGCCGCATCGGCCGCACCTTCGCCGCCTCCGAGCCCGCCTGGCCCGCACGCCGCACCGCTCCCGCCGACGCACCCAACATCGTCGTGGTCCTTGTGGACGACATGGGCTACAGCGACATCGGCCCGTTCGGCTCGGAGATCCCCACTCCCACCCTGGACCACCTCGCCGACCAGGGCGTACGGCTCTCCAACTACCACACCATGCCGCTGTGCTCCCCGGCCCGCGCCGCCCTCCTCACCGGCCTCAACCCGCACCGCGTCGGCTACGCCCACGTGGCCAACTCCGACCCCGGCTTCCCCGGCTACGGCATGACGATCGCGGAGGACGTGCCCACGCTCGCGGAACTCCTGCACGACCAGGGGTACGCCACCTACGCCGTCGGCAAGTGGCATCTCGTACGCGACTCGGCCTCAAACGCCGCCGACGACCGCGCCAACTGGCCGCTGCAGAAGGGCTTCGACCGCTACTACGGCGTACTGGAAGGGCTGACCAGCCTCTTCCACCCGCACCAACTGGTCCGCGACAACAGCCCCCTGGACATCGACGAGCTGCCCGAGGGCTACTACTACACCGACGACATCACCGACCAGGCCATCTCCATGGTCAAGGGCCTGCGCGCCCACGACCCCGACAAACCCTTCTTCCTCTACCTCGCCCACAACGCCGTGCACGGTCCCCTCCAGGCCAAGGAGGCGGACATCGCCCGCCACCGCGGCCGCTACGACGAGGGCTGGGACGCACTGCGCGACGATCGCTTCGCCGCCCAGATCGCGGCCGGCCTCTTCCCGCCCGGCACCGGCCTGCCCGACCGCAACAGCGAAGCCGGACTCGACGTACCCGCCTGGGACTCCCTCACCGAGGACCAACAGCGCCGCTACGCCCGCTACATGGAGGTGTACGCGGCGATGGTCGACAACATCGACCAGAACCTCGGCCGGCTCACCGCCACCCTCGAAGCGCTCGGCGAACTCGACAACACCGTCATCGTCTTCACGTCCGACAACGGCGGCACCGGCGAGGGCGGCGCGGAGGGCACCCGCTCCTACTTCAGCCGCTTCGTCCACCACCCGCGGCTGCCCGGCGACTGGGAGCCCGACGTCGACCGCGACCCGGACCTCATCGGCGGCCCGCGCAGCCTCGTGCACTACCCGCGCGGCTGGGGCATGGCCTCCAACACGCCCTTCCGCCTGTACAAGGGACACACCTACGCGGGCGGGGTGCGCGTACCGTTCGTGCTGTCCTGGCCGCGCGGCGTCCGCGACGGCCGCCTCGATCGGGGCCTGCGCACCCAGTACCAGTACGTCACCGACATCGCCCCCACCCTCCTCGAACTCGCCGGCACACCACGTCCGGACGAGCGCCGCGGGGTGCCCCTGCAGGAGGTGGACGGCGCGAGCTTCGCCCCGGTCCTCGCCGACCCGGCCGCCGGCTCCACCCACCCCGAGCAGTACTGCGAGATGACCGGGAACCGCAGCTACTACCGCGACGGACACAAGCTGGTCACCCTGCACCGCCCCGGCACGCCCTACGACGACGCCGAGTGGGCCCTGTACGACCTCCGCACCGACCCCACCGAGATCCACGACCTGGCCGGGCAACGCCCGGATCTGGTAAAGGAGTTGGCGGACGCCTGGGAGCAGGCCGCCTGGCGCAACGGCGTCTTCCCGCTCCCCGACGGCAGCGGCGCGCTCACCCACCGCCACCCCGCCGACGAGCGCTACACCCGCGAGCTGCGGCTGCTGCCCGGCACCCCCGAGCTGGAGCGCTACCGCTCCTCCCGGCTGATCGCCTTCCGCTCCTTCGCCATCGCCGTCCGCCTGGAGTCGTACGCCGACGGCGACCGCGGCGTCCTCGTCTCGCACGGTGACCAGGGCGGCGGCTACAGCCTCTACGTCGAGGACGGCCGGCTGTACTTCGCCTACAACGAGTACGGCCGGCTGCACGAGACGGACGCCGGGGCGCTGCCGCCCGGCACCCGTGACATCCTGCTCACCGCCACCGCCGAGGAGGGGCTGCGCTGGCGCTTCACGCTCACCGTGGACGGCGTGGAACGGCCGGCGCCGGGCAGCGTGCACCAGCTCATCGGCATGGCGCCGTTCCAGGGCATCAGCGTCGGCATCGACCGCAAGTCACCGGTCTCCTGGCCGCTCCACGAGCGCCACCGCTCCTTCCGCTACGACGGCCGGCTGCACTCGGTGACCTACCGCCCCGGCGCATTCGGCCCCGACGCGCCGGAGACCGTGGCGCAGGCACTCCGGGAGGCGGCCGCCGCCTTCGAGTGACCACCCCGGTACGGCCCCGGGCGCGGCGTGGTTCAGGCGGTGGCCAGCCACAGGTCGGGGCCGAACACCTCGTAGTGAATCGCCGCGGCGGGTACGCCGCGCTCCAGGAGCTGGGTGCGCACGGCCCGCATGAAGGGCAGCGGACCGCACAGGTAGGCCTGCACCCCGTCCGGCAGGGTCACGTCACCGAGATCCACCAGGCCGGCGCGGTCGCCGTCCTCGGCGTCCTCGGTGTTCTCGTACCAGAAGTGCACCGCGCCGTCCGGCAGCTTGCCGGTCAGTGCGCGCTGTTCGGTGCGCAGGGCGTGGTCGGCGGGGGAGCGGTCGCCGTGCACGACGGTCACGGGGGCGGTGTATTCCGTCTCCGCGAGGTGGTCGAGCATGGCCAGCATCGGGGTGACGCCGATCCCGGCCGACGCGAGGAGTAGCGGCGTCCGGGTGTCCGGCAGCACGAGATCGCCGTAGGGAGCGGACACCTCGAGCCCGTCGCCCGCACTCACGTGGTCATGGAGGTGGGCCGAGACCTCGCCGTCGCGCTTGACGGTGATGGTGCGGGTCTCATTGCCGGGGGCGCCGGAGAGGCTGTACTGACGGATCTGCCGGGCGCCGTCCGCGAGGGGGACGCGCACCGAGACGTACTGGCCGGCGCGGGCGGTCGGCAGCGGGCCGCCGTCGGCCGGGCGGAGGCGGAAGGTGACGACGTCGGGGGTCTCCTGGGTGCGCTCCGTGACCTCCCAGGGCCGCCAGGTGTCGCCGACCAGCACGCCGTGCTGGGCGTACAGCCGCACCTCGATGGCGATGAGGGCGTTGGCCATGAGCCAGTAGACGTCGTCCCACGCGGCGGCGACCTCCTCGGTGACCGCGTCGCCCAGCACTTCGGCGATGGCGGCGAAGAGGTGGGTGTGGACGACCTCGTACTGGGCGGGGGCGACGCCGAGCGAGGCGTGCTTGTGCGCGATGCGCTCCAGCATGGCGTCCGGGCGCTGCTCGGGGTGCTCCACGAGGGCGGTGGCGAAGGCGGCGATGGCGCCCGCGAGCGCCTGCCGCTGGGTCCCGGCCGCCTGGTTGCTCCGGTTGAACAGGTCCCGCAGCAGCTCGGGGTGGGCGGCGAAGAGCCGGTCGTAGAACCGCTCGGTGATGTCGCCGATGGCCGCGCCGACGGCGGGCAGGGTGGCGCGGACGGTGGCAGCCGAAGCCGGGGAGAGCATGAGGACTCCGAATCTGAAGCTGAATCTAATATTCGTATTTACGGGCGAGGGAAAGCACCCATGGCAGCACCTGGCGCCCCTGGCGGCGTGGCGGCTCAGGGCCTCGACAGGGTGAGGAGTACCGGGCCGGCCGGCGAGGCGGTGAGGTCGTCCACGGTCAGCGGGGCCAGCGTGGCGTAGAACGCCTCCTGGGCGTCGCGCAGCGCTCTGCGCAGCCGGCAGGTGCCGGCGAGAGGGCAGGGTGGGTCACCCTCGCAATCGACCACATCGCCGACGCCCTCCAGCTCCCGGACCAGCCACCCGACCGACGCCGTCCGCCCGGCGGCGGTGAGCGCGAGCCCGCCGCCCCGGCCTCGGCGGCCTTCGACGATCCCGAGATGCTGCATCCGCGCGGCGACCTTGGCCAGATGCGAATGCGGCACCTGCATCGCCTGCGCGACGTCGCGGGCCGTCGACGCGGTGTCGCGTACGGCCAGGAACATCAGCGTCCGCAGCGCGAGGTCGGTGGACTTCGTCAGGCGCATGCCGGAACCGTAGTAAATGCGAATATGGGATGCAAATTATGGTGCGGTGATCGGCGTCACGACGGGCACCGGGTAGGGCCCGTGCGGGCGATCACCGGAAGATGCCCGTGTGCCCGAGCGAGTAGCGGCCCGGCTGCGGATAGACGGCGAGGCCGTGCGGTCCGCGGCCCACGGGGATCTTGGCCAGCGTGCGCCCGTTGCGGGTGTCGATGGCGTACACCTCGGCGTCGTAGCGCCCCGAGAGCCACAGCACCTTGCCATCGGCGGACAGCCCGCCCATGTCCGGGCTGCCGCCGCCGCGGAGGTGCCATTTGCCGACGAGCCGGCCGCTGTCGAAGTCCAGCAGGGAGATCGACCCCTCCTCCCGGTTCGAGATGTACATCGTCCGCGAGTCCCGGCTCACATACAGGCCGTGGGTGCCCTTGCCCGTGTGCAGCAGCCTGGGCTCGGTGAACCGGTCGCCGTTGAGCACCCACACCCCGTCGGACATCATGTCCGCCACGTACCAGGTCCTGCCGTCCGGCGAGATCTTCACGTCCTGCGGCATCGAGCCCTTGCGGGGCAGGCGCTGCTTGCCGATGACCGCCATCCGTGCCGTGTCGACCTTGAGGAGTTCACCGGAGAACTCGCAGGAGACGATGAAGTACCGGCCGTCCGGCGAGAAATCCGCGTGGTTGACCCCGGCGCAGTCGACGGAGAGGGCCTTGCGGACCTTCAGCGTCCTCGGGTCCCGGAAGACCAGCTGGCGGTCCTTGGAGGCCATGACCACCGCGTACTTGCCATCGGGGGTGAAGTAGAGGTTGTACGGGTCGTGCGTGTCGACCGTGCGGCCCTTCTTCCCGGTGGCGGGGTCGATGGCGGTCAGGGTGTTGCCGAGGTCGTTGTTGACCCACAGGGTCTTCAGGTCCCAGGAGGGCACCACGTGCTGCGGCTGCCGCCCCACCCGGATCGTCCGTGTCACCTTGTACGTCCTGGGGTCGATCACACTGACCGTGTCCGACTCGGTGTTGGGCACGTACACCCGCGACGGGAAGTCCCTGACCACCGGAGAGAGCTTGTTCGGCCGGTCCGCGGCGTACAGGTCGCGCGGGTTCAGAACCGGTGGCATCCCGGGCAGCGCGCGTGCCGCGGCGGTGCGGGAGACCTGGGGCGAAGCGCTGTGGTCGGCGCCGGCGTCCGGCGTGTCCTGCCCGCCGCATCCCGCGGCCGGGAGGACGGCGGCGAGGGCCGCGGCGGCCGCGAGGCGTCGCCGGCCCGCCGGCCGCCTCCCGGCGGCGCTTCGCGACGGAAAACGGACCTGGAAGGCGGTACGGAACGCTGCCGGCATCAGGTCATCAGCTCCGTTGTCGTCACCGGGCGCAGACCGCGCCGGTGCAGGCCGTCGAGGATCGCGGGCAGCGCGGCGCGGGTGCCGCCGTGCCCGAAGTGCAGACTGACCACCGAACCGGCGCGGACGCGGTCGAGTACCGCGTCGCGCACCGCGTCCGGCCCCGGGTCCTCGAAATCGTGGGAGTCCACGTCGTACGAGAGGACGTGCGGGTAACCGGCGCGCTGGGCCATGCGGGTGACGAGGCGCGTCGCGGTACGCGCCTGCGACGGCCGGAACCAGCTGCCGATGCCCCCGGTGAGGCGGCGCAGCCGTTCGGCGCACTCGGTGATCTCCGCATACGCGTCGGCGGGCGGCATGGCGCAGACAGCGCGGTGCCGCATGGTGTGATTGCCCAGTTCGTGGCCGCCGTCCAGGACGCGGCGGGCCATCTCGGGGTGCTCATCCAGCCAGGTACCGACGGCGAGGACGGTGACCCGGGCTCCCGACCTCTCGGCTTCGGACAACACCGCGCCGGCGAGCTTCGGATCCCCTTGGCCGTGGAACGTGAGGGCCACCCCGTGCCCGTCCCGCGGCCCGTGCTCGATCTGCCGCGGCGAGCCGGGGAAACGCCGCGGGGACGTCCCGGGAGGGGCGGACGGTGTGGCCGTTGCCGAGCGCGCACCTGAGGGGGCGGCACTGGTGGAAGCGGGCGGCCCGGACGAGGAGGGCGCGGCACCGCGCCCGCAGGCCGCCAGGCTCGTCGTGGCGGCCACGGCACTGCTCGCGGAGCGCAGGACGGCACGCCGGGAGAACGATGGCATACGGGTATTCATGCACGGTTGTGCTACGCGTTCAGCGTTTCACAGCTATTTGGGTGGATCTGCTCGGTGGCGGCACGCTCCCCGGGTGCATGCTCGCCCTATGAGCAACCTCGCAGCACCCGGCACCGTACGGATGGCCACCGCCCAGGGCCGCTGGGTCCTGCTCACGGCCGTCCTCGGCTCGGGCATGGCGATGCTCGACAGTACGGTCGTCAATGTCGCCCTGCCCCGTATCGGCACCGACCTGAACACCCCCTTGGCCGTCCTGCAGTGGACCGTCAACGCCTACCTGCTCACCCTGGCCGCCCTGCTCCTGCTCGGCGGTGCCCTCGGCGACCGCTACGGCCGCCGCCGGATCTTCCTCATCGGCACGGTGTGGTTCGCGGCGGCCTCCCTGCTGTGCGCACTGGCACCCAACGCCGCGGTACTCCTCGCCGCCCGGGCCCTCCAAGGCATCGGCGGCGCCCTGCTCACCCCCGGTTCGCTCGCCCTCATCCAGGCCGTCTTCCACCCCGATGAGCGGTCCCGCGCGGTCGGCGCCTGGTCCGGCCTGGGCGGCGTGGCCACCGCGATCGGCCCCTTCCTCGGCGGCTGGCTGGTGGACGGCCCCGGCTGGCGCTGGGTGTTCTTCCTGAACGTGCCGCTGGCGGCGGTCTGCGTACCCATCGCCGCCCGTCACGTGCCCGAAACCCGTGACCCCACCACTCACGGCCGCTTCGACGCCCTGGGCGCCGCCCTGGGCGCGGCGGCGCTCGGCGCGGTGACCTACGCGCTGATCGCCGCACCCGGCCGGGGCGCGGCACCCGACGTGCTGCTCACCGCGACCGCCGGCGTGCTGCTCGCGGTGGCCTTCCTCCGGGTCGAGCGGCGGCACCCCGACCCCATGCTGCCGCCGTGGCTCTTCACACTGCGGCAGTTCACCGCGGTCAACGCGGTCACCGTCTGCGTCTACGCGGCCTTCGGCGGCTTCTTCTTCCTCACCGTGCTGTACCTACAGGTGGCCGCGGGCTATTCGGCGCTCGCCGCCGGAACCGCGCTGCTCCCCACCACCGTACTGATGCTGCTGCTCTCGGCCCGCTCCGGCGAACTGGCCCGGCACATCGGCCCGCGCATACCGCTGACCCTGGGCCCACTGCTGTGCGCCGCGGGGATGCTGCTGATGACGCGGGCCGGTACCCACGCCTCCTACCGCACCGACGTGCTGCCCGCCGTGACGGTCCTGGGCTGCGGCATGGCACTCCTGGTCGCGCCGCTCACCGCGACCGTACTGGCCTCCGTCGACGTCACCCGTGCCGGACTGGCCAGCGGCGTCAACAACACCGCGGCGCGCGCGGCCGGCCTGCTCGCCGTGGCGGCCCTGCCCCTCCTGGCCGGCATGGGCCCGGAAACATACCTCTCGGCCACCGCGTTCGCCACCGCCTACCGGCGCTCCCTCCTCCTCTGCGCGGCCCTCCTGATCGTGGGCGCGGTCCTCGCCTGGCTCACGGTCAAATCCCGTGCCCCGGACCGCACCCAGTGCACCTACCACCACTGCGGCGTATCAGCCCCGCCCCTCGACCCCGGCACCCCCGCACCGACCCGCACGCGGAAGAGCGGCGATTGACCTAGCGGCGGCCATGCCCCGGAGCGGGGACGCGCAGGGCGCGGAAGTAGTCGTAGGAGACGTGCGCGGTGCGGACCGGGTCGGGCTGCTGGTCCCGCTCGATGACGTAGTGGTGGGCGGGCAGGCGGCGGAGCTGCGCCAGAATGCCGGCGAAGTCGACCGCCCCCTCGCCCAGGTCCGTCTCGATGCTCTCCCGCGGCACGCCGTCCTTGATGTGCAGCATCGGGAACCGCTGTTCGTACGACCGCAGATAAGGCGCCGGATCGGCACCAGCCCGAAGGATCCAGTACAGGTCCATCTCGAACCAGACCAGGTCGGGATCGGTCTCCTCCAGCCACACGTCGAACAGTGGCCGGCCGGTCTGCGGGTCGGTCTGGAACTCGTTGTCGTGGAGGTGCGCGTACCACCGCAGCCCGCGGGATCTGGCTGCCTTGCCCCACTGGTTCATCTCGCGCGCCATGGCGCGGTACCCCTCGGCCGTCTGGGGACCGTCCATGTAGGACACGCCGACGTACTGCTGCCCGAGCGCCAGAGCGTTGTCGAACGTCTGCTGCGCCCGAGCGCCCCGGAAGTCGTCCGGCGCGTGATGGCTGCCGATCACCCGCAGCCCGTTCGCCTCGACGATCCGGTGGAACTGCGCGGCGGTGCGTCCGCCATAGGTGTACGCGGGCTCGATCTCCGCGTATCCGGCCTCGGCGACCATCGCGATGGTGCCCTCGGGGTCGGCATCGAGCATGTCGCGGACCGTGTAGAGCTGGAACCCGATGCGCTCCCTCGGGACGCGCCTCCCTGCTCCGCCGGACGTCGCGCCGATGGCCGGCGAGGCGTACGAACCGAGGGTCAGAGCGGCGGCGGACGCGACCGCGCCCCGGAGGAATCGACGGCGAGCGGCAGACTTTCCATGAGCTGAGTGCATCTTTGTCCCTCTCTCAGCGAAAGTTGAGGAGATGCTATTGAGGGCACTCACAGCGGCACAAGAGTCGTGCCGTGACTCTGACGCCGGTCGACACAGGCGAAGTGCTCTGTCCCGGGCCGACGGCCCCGCCCGCCCTTCAGCTGCGGGCCGACTCCCGCTCGACGCGGGCCCGTTCCTCCGCGTCCGCGTCGAAGCCGACCGGTTCCCAGCGCTTCACGAGGAGCGCGGTCAGGCCGAGGACGGGCGCCGCGAGGATGACCCAGTACACATCCGTGCCGAGGCCGCTGCTGAGGACGGGGAAGAAGAACAGCGTCAGGGTCGAACCGAGCCGCAGCACGGCCTGGTTGAAGCCGATGCTGACGCCGCGCATCGAGGTCGGGAAGCCCAGCGAGGCGTAGCTCATGATGTGCGCGCCAGGGCCGAAGCCCTGGGCGAACATGAAGGCGCCGAGCATGAGGATCCCCGCCGTCACGACGGCCGTCCCGGACGGCTGCCCGATGAGGCCGAGCAGGGTGATGGCGACGAGCTGGATCGCGAAGCCCAGCGTCATCATCGGCCAGGCGCCCTTCGTCGAGGCCCAGCGGATGCCGAGCAGCCCGCCGGTGAGGGCGAACACGAGGTTCAGGGCGAAGGAGGAGGCGATCGTGGTCAGCGGGCCCTGCGTCATCAGCGTGGCGATGATGATCGGCAGCCCGAACGCGACCGCGTTGTAGCCGAAGGTCTCGGCCACGCCGACCGTCACCGACTGGATCGTGCGCGCGCGGTACGGCGGGGTGAAGAGCCGTGCGTACGAGGCGAGCCCGGGCCGGGACGGGCGGGGTGCCGTCGCCGGTACGTCGTCGGCGACGCGCGCGTCCACGCCGTACGACTGCCGCAGGATCTTCGCCGCGCCCGCCAGGTCGCCCTGGTCGGCGGCCCAGGTCGGGGACTCGTTCATGTAGCGCCGGCGCAGCAGCAGTACGAGCAGCGCGGGCACCGCGCCGAAGCCGACGGTGAACCGCCACAGCCAGCCCAACTGGGCATCCGGCAGCAGGAAGTACAGCAGCATGATCACCAGGTAGCAGCCGCTGGTCGCGGCGTACCAGGCGGGCGACCAGGCGGCCGTGCGGGAGCCCTTGCTGCCCTTGCCGCGCAGCCGGGAGAACTCGGCGAGGAACGCGATGGCGACCGGGATGTCCATGCCGACGCCGATGCCCATCACGAAGCGCGCGCCGATCAGCGTCCACGCGTCCTGTGCCACCGCGCATATCAGCGCGGTGACGACGAAGAAGAGCATGTTGGCCATGAAGACCCGGTAGCGGCCGATGCGGTCCACCAGCCAGCCGCCGACCAGCGCGCCCACCAGCGAACCGACGCTGATCGAGGCGGTGACCAGCCCCGCCATGGACGCGCTCAGGCCGAACTGCTTCGTGATGTCGGGCAGCCCGTACGCGAGGGAGCTCAGGTCGTACGCGTCGAGGAAGATGCCGCCGAGCGCGATGATCACGATCATCCTGGCGTGCCGGCCGCGTGCCGTGCCCGAGTTGACCAGATCCGAGACGTCGGCCGCCGAACGGATCAGCACCGTGCCGGACGCCGTCTCCGGCGACGTGGCGGACGGGGGAGGGGTGGAGCTCACGGGTGCCTTCCGGTGCGGTGCGGGGACGTACCGGCGAATCGTATGCACTGTCCGGAATCCGCCCGCGCGAGTGTCCGCATAGCGGGCACTCGCGCGGACAGGGTGCGCTGACGACAGCCTGGTGTCCGTACCGGCCGGAGTCTCCCGGCCGAGTCCTCAGCGCGCGTCGTCCCAGAGATCACACAGGTGATCGGCGTGAAGGGAGGTGGTCACCGCGTTGCCGCCCGCCGAGGCGGTGCGCAGGGAGAGGGCGCGCCCCGGCTCGGTGCGCTGGTCGGGAAGGTCCGGCTCGCCGGTGACGTGCGGGGTGCCGGTGCGGATGAAGGACGTCCAGTAGGCGGTCATCTGCCCGGCCAGTACACGCTGCTCCGCGTTGAGCGGAGCGTGGTGGCCGAAGTGCCGGAAGAGGTACTGCACTTCGTTGACATGGGTCGCGCCGAAGGGGAAGTCGGTGCCGAGGTTGCGCAGCGACTCGAAGGGCGGCGAGGTCCGGTCGGCGAACTCGTACGCGTACACCGGGGTGCGCGCGCCGAGCCGGGCGTCCAGGCGCAGCGCCGGGCAGGCCATCAGCTGGTCGCCGACGGTGGCGGCGTAGGCGAGCGTCGGCGTCGGGTGGTCGGCGAGCGGATAGCGGGCGAGGGCCTTCTCACCGGTCTCCGGGCCGTACGCGGTCCGCAGGGCCTGCGGATACTGGTCGGCGGTGAGGGGCTTTCCTTGCGCGTCGTAGCTGCTGAAGGCGAAGAGGGTGCCTTCGTCGCGGTTGGCGCCGTTGATCACCGGTACCTTCGCGTAGCGGCCGCTCGCGAAGGCGGCGGCGGGCTGTTCGGGGAGGAAGGAGCCGCCCGTCACCGGCCCCCAGTCGTGGCCCGCCTGAGCGGCCAGAATGTCCTTCGCGGGCGTGCGGCGCAGACACGCCACCGCCGTCCGCGGGTCGTCGCAGCCGACAGCGGCGGCGAAGTCCGTGCCGTCGGCGTCGGCGGCACGGCGCGTACGGGCGCCGCAGTCGTCGTAGGCGCCGCTCTGGATGATCGCGCGGTGGAACAGGCCACGCGCGGTGGGCGAGGCGAGGTGGGTGCAGACGGAACGGCCGCCGGCCGATTCGCCCGCGATGGTCACCCGGTCCGGATCGCCGCCGAACCGCGCGATGTTGGCGCGCACCCAACGCACCGCAGCCTGCTGGTCCTGCATGCCGAAGTTCCCGGAGGTGCGGTCCCCGCTCTCCTCGTCCAGGCCCGGCGTGGCGAGGAACCCCATCGCGCCGAGGCGGTAGTTGAGGGTGACGGCGACGATCGAGCCCTTGGCGGCGAAGGCGTCGGGGACGACGTCGGCGCCCGCGCCGCCGGTGAGCCCGCCGCCGTGGAGCCACACCATGACCGGGAGTTTCCGGTCGGAACGGGCGGCGGCGGGGCTGTAGACGTTGAGGTTGAGACAGTCCTCGGTGTGAGTGGGCTGTTCATAGCCGGGGTCCCAGCCGGCGGACTGGACGCAGCGGTGGCCGAAGGCGGTGGCGTCACGTACCCCGGACCAGGGAGCCACGGCCTTCGGGGCCCGCCAGCGCAGCGCACCGACGGGCGGGGCGGCATACGGGATGCCGAGGAACTGGCGCCCCTCCGAGGTCGCCTCGCCCCGCACCCAGCCCTGCTGGGTGCGCACGGTGGTGTCCGGTTGTGGTTGTGGTGCCGCGGCGCCTGCCTGCGGTGCGGCGAGCGCGAGCAGTGCGCCCGTCAGCAGGGCGGTGCAAGCACGGCGCCATCGGGTGGTGAGCATGGGCGGCCCTTTCAGCGGACGGTGGCGGTGGTGGTGAGGCGCAGGTCGCCGGCCGACGCTCCGGCCCGGACGGTGCGGCGGCCGGTGCCCAGGACCCAACGGTGCCGGTCGGGATCCCAGGAGGACAGGGTGCGTGCGTCGACGCGGATCACGACCTCGCGGGCCTCGCCCGGCTTCAGCTCGACCCGCTCGTACCCGATCAGGGCCTTCTTCGCCTGACGCAGCTTCAGGTCGGGCGACGGACCGGCATAGACCTGTACGACATCGCGGCCGTGGCGGCGGCCGGTGTTGCGGACGGTGCAGCGGACGCGGAGACCGTGCCCGTCGCTCTCCGCCCGCAGGCCGGAGTAGCTGAAGTCGGTGTACGAGAGCCCGTGGCCGAAGGGGAACAGGGGCTCGACGCCTTCCTCGTCGTACCAGCGGTAGCCGAGGTGAATGCCTTCCGAGTAGCGCTCCTCGCCGTTGACGCCGGGATAGCGGTGGGCGTCCCCGGCGACGGGGTGCCGGTCGTCGGAGACCGGGAACGTCTGGGTGAGCCGGCCGCACGGGTTGGCGTCGCCGAACAGCAGGGCCGCGGTGGCGGCCGCGCCCTCCTGGCCCGGGTACCACATCTGCAGGACGGCGGGGACGCGCCGCAACCACGGCATGCTCACGCACGACGAGGTGTTGAGCACCACAACGGTATTCGGGTTGGCCCTGGCGACCGCTTCGATGAGGGCGTTCTGGTGGCCGGGCAGGGCGATGGTGGAGCGGTCCTGGCCCTCGGTGGCGTCCTCGTACGCGAAGAGCACCACGCTGCGGGCGCCGCGCGCGGCCTTCACGGCCTCGGCGACATCGGCGGCGCGGGTGGCACGAGTGATCCGGTTGAGCCGGAAGGTGAGGCCGTCACCGCCGCCCTCGGCGAGCACGCTGAGCCGGTGCCTGCCCGCGCCGAGCCGCACGGTCTTCCGGCGGACATGGAGGCCGTCGGGGGCCTCGGAGACGAGGGCGCCGCTGAAGGACTCGCCCCAGCCGGGAGCCTGCGGAAAGAGCTCGATCCCGTCGAGGGCGACCTTGGGACGGTTGGTGTGCTCGCCCGTGTAGTGGAGGACGAAGGTCCACTCGTCGTCCTCGTCCAGGGTGAGCTCCCCGTCGTACGTGTACGTCGCGTCGGCGGCGACCGTACGGTCGAGGGAGGCGGCGGGCGACAGTGCCTCGGCGGGCAGCCGCTTGCCGTACAGGTCCTCGCCCAGGGCATGGGTGACGTGGGCCCCGCGCCCGGCCCGCGCGCGGAGGGCGTCGAGCGGGCTGTCGGCGTGGTCCGGTATCACGTGCGCACTGCCGCCGCCGCTGACGAACGGCAGGGTGCCGGTCGGGCCGATCACCGCGATGCTGCGCGCGTCCGGTCCGGTGAGCGGCAGCGCACCGTGCTCGTTGCGGAGCAGAACGCCGCCCTGGAGGGCGATCTCGCGTGCCGTACGGGCACCTGCCCGGGCGTCGCGGTCAGGACGCGCCGGGGCGCTGCCGTCGAGCAGCCCGAAGCGGTCCATCACGGAGAGGATGCGGCGCACGGAGCGGTCGACGAGCGCCTCGGGCACGCGCCCCTCGCCGACGGCCTTCTTGAGCGCCGCGCCGAAGTACTTGCCGTCCGGCATCTCCATGTCGAGCCCTGCGGCGATCGAGGCGACGGTGCTGTGGGCCGCGAACCAGTCGGTCATCACCCAGCCCTCGAAACCCCATTGCCCGCGCAGGATGTCGGTGAGCAGGTCCGGGTTCTCGCAGGCGAAGGTGCCATTGACCTTGTTGTACGCGCCCATGACCGCGCCGGCGCCGGCGGTGACGGCGGCTTCGAAACCGCGGAGTTCGGCCTCGTGCATGGTCCGCTCGTCGGCCACGACGTTGATCGAGTTGCGTTCGTACTCCTGGTTGTTCAGGGCGAAGTGCTTGACCGTCGCGATGAGGCCCTGATCCTGGATGCCGCGGATCTCGGCGGCCACCATGTCGCTCGCGAGCAGCGGATCCTCGCTGAACGTCTCGAAGTTGCGTCCCGCGTACGGGGTACGGATGAGGTTGACCATCGGCGACAGCAGGACATCCTGGCCGAGCGCGCGGCCCTCGCGGCCGATGACCCGGCCGTACTCCTGGGCGAGAGTGGTGTCGAAGGTCGAGGCGAGGGCGATGGGCGCGGGGAGCGCGGTGGCGTGGGCGGTGACGCGGACGCCGGCCGGCCCGTCCGCGAGCCGCAGCGGAGGGATGCCGAGGCGGGGCACGCCGGGTATGTAGCCGGCCTGGCCGAGGTCGGCGGGGTCGGTCGCGCCGTGCAGGAACGTCAGCTTCTCGTCGAGGCTGAGCCTGCCGAGCAGCGACTCGACGCGCCGGCCCGCGGCCCGGCCGGGGGCGCGGGTGCCGAGGGCGGTCGCGCGGGGCGGGGCGGTCAGGCCGGTGGTGGCCGCGGCCGCGACAGCGATCGCTCCGCCGAGGAGGCGGAGCGTGGACCGACGGGAGACGGATTCGGGCATGGTCCGTTACTCCTTCTCCGCGCGGGCACGACGAAGCGCCCCGTGCGCGGTGTGCGGGTAAGAGGGGGAAGAAAGCCGTACGAGCAGCTATGGAGTTACAACTACTGAACGCATGGAACGCACTGATGGGCGACGGCCGGCCGGCTCCCGCGGGCTCGCCCTGCCCACAGGTGTACTGGCTGACCATCAGGCGATAAAAGTTGCATCGGAAAGCTACGGCCGCAGTCCAAGTCGGTCAATAAGTTGAACAAGAAAACTTTGGGCCCGAATAAGCGTCGTTGTATGAGCCATAGCGCTGATCGCATCGGTCCTCACCCCTGGACTTTGACCGGGCAGGTTCGCGGCGGGATGAACCGTCGCCTCCGCGTTACGCTGCCGGGAGATGAGCTATCCGCTGTGCACGGGGGAGCAGGGAGGCGCGCTCCAATGCCGGATTCGGTGGACAAGCAGCGGCGTCCTGCGCTGCCTCAGGAGCCTCCGGATGAACTCCTCGACGAGTTGCAGTCCCGGCTGGACTCCGCCAGGGCGATGCACGACCGCATGCAGAGCCTGCTGGACGCCGTGTTGAGCGTCGGCGGTGACCTGGACGTGGAGCGGGTGCTGCGGCACATCGTCGAGGCCGCGGTGGTGCTGGCCGACGCGGAGTACGGCGCGCTGGGCGTGATCGAGAACGGCAGGCGCCTGTCACGGTTCCTGACCGTCGGCATCTCGGACGAACTCACCGCGAAGATCGGCCCGTTGCCGTCCGAGCACGGCATCCTCGGCGAGCTGATCCGGCACCCGGAACCCTTGCGTCTGACCGATCTGACCGAGCACCCCGACAGGTACGGGTTCCCCCCGAACCATCCGCCGATGCGGACGTTCCTCGGGGTGCCGATCCGGGTCCGCAACGAGGTCTTCGGCAACCTCTACCTCACCGACAAGCGGGGCGGTGCACGGTTCGACGCCGACGACGAAGCCATGCTGTCGATGCTGGCGTTCGCCGCGGGCGTGGCCATCGACAACGCCCGGCTCCACCACGAGAGCCGCAGGCGGGAGCAGTGGCTGGAAGCCCTCGGTGAGATCACCCGAGTCCTGCTCTCCGGGGCCGATACCCGTGAGGCGCTGGCTCTGATTGCCTGCCGCATCGGAGAGCTCGCCGACGCGGACTCCGTGGCCGTCTACCTTCCGGACGTGAGCACGGGTGAGTTGACGGCAGTGGTCGTGCACGGCACGGATTCCGAACACCTCACCGGCTCTGTGGTGCCGCGGCACGGGTCACTCGCCGGGCTGGCGGCCCGTACCGGGGAGCCGGTGGTCAGCGCCGACATGACCACCGATCCGAGGGCTTTCGGGTTGCGGGCGGAGGCTCAGGACACGGGCCCGGCGGTCGCCGTTCCGCTGCTGAGGGAGGAACAGGAGGCGGGATCGCTGCGCCTGAGCCGTGCGCCGGGGCGCCGGCGGTTCTCCGAGAGCGACGTCGCGCTGATCTCCGGCTTCGCGGAGCAGGCCGCGCTCGCTCTCGAACTGGACCGCAGGCGCCGCGAGTCGGAACAGATGGAGGCCTTGCGGGAGCGGGACCGCATCGCCCGGGACCTGCACGACCTGGCCATACAACGCCTGTTCGCCACGGGGATGACGCTGCAGAGCGCCGGCCGGCTGATCGAGCGGCCGGAAGCGGCGCTCCGTGTGTGCCGGGCGGTGGACGACCTGGACGAGACGATCAAGATCATCCGTTCCACCATCTTCGGCCTGCGGACGGCCTCGGACGACAGGGCCGGCGCCGGCCTCCGGCGGCGCATCCTCGACGTGGTGGCGACAGCGGGCGAGGCGCTCGGGTTCGCGCCGTCGCTGCGCATGGAGGGCCCGGTCGACACGGACGTGCCCGCGTCGGTGGCCGAGGATGTCATCGCGGTACTCAGCGAAGCGCTGAGCAACGCCACCCGGCACGCGGCCGCCCACAAGGTGGACGTGGCCCTGACCGTGGCGGACGACATCGTCCTCGGTGTCACGGACGACGGGGTGGGGCTGGAGTGCGGTCCGACGACGAGCGGTGGCCTGGACAACATGCGTGCCCGGGCCGAACTGCTCGGCGGCGGCATGCGACTGGAAACCCCGCCCGACGGCGGCACGCGCGTCATCTGGCACGTACCCCTGAGCCGGTGACACCGAACTGCCGGGCGCGCGGGCCGTTCCGTACGAGACCGTTCCGTGCGGAACCGCTCCGTACGGGGCCGCTCGGTACGGGACCGCTCCGTACGGGACCGAGGCGTGCCCGTGCCCCGTGCCGGTTCCCCGCACCGCTACCTACACCTACGTACCTGGGTGCTCCTCCCTCTCGCGTCGCAGACGCTCGGCCCATGATGCCCTCGTGGTCCCCGCTGTCCGCCGTGGAGCCCAGACGCACGTCGAGCACCGCGACATCCGGGCGCAGCGCGGGCCCGCGGGCGAGCGCCTGGCGGGCATCGGCCGCGTCACCGACCACTGTGATGTCCGGCTCGGAGTCGAGCAGATCGCGCAGCCCCCTGCGGACGACCTCGTGGTCGTCGAGCAGGAAGACCCGGATGCGGCGGTCGTCACCGGCTGTCGATGCGGTGTTCATGCGGCTCGGCTCCGTTCCTGGGTGTCGCTTCCGCTCCGCGAGGGGTCGGTCAACCCCTTCGCAAGGCGGCGGTCAACCGCCTCGCAGGGTGGAGAGGCGGCGTCGGTACTCCTCCTCGTCCATCTCCCCGCGCGCGAAGCGTTCCGCCAGCACCTGTTCGGGTGCCTGGTGGACCGGCGGCGCCTGGTTGCCCGGGCGGCTGCGGGCCAAGTGACGTACGAGGAAGGCCACCCCCACGATCAGCATCCCCCAGAAGAGGACTTGGACAATCATGACGACGTAACCCCAACCGCTCATGCCGTATCCATAGCCGTACATCACGTCACTCATCACTCCTCACCCATCTCTCGTCGCTCATGGCCTTGCTGACACGTCGTCAGCGCGCATCCGCGGACACCGTGCGAAGCGCGTCCGTCCCGGCCGTCCCGGCCGTCCCGGCCGGTCAGGAGCGGTTCGGCCCGGTGCCAGCCGAGGACCAGGCCGTCCCGGCACAGCGGGGCCGGGCCGAGCCGGCCGTGACCGCACTCGCCGGTTCCACAGCGCATGTCGTGTGCGAGCGAGACGCGGATACGGTGCGCCGGTACCCCGCGGCCGACCAGCTCGCGGGCGGTCGAGCGGATCATCGGCTCCGGCCCGCAGACGTAGGCGACGGTGTGGGCGGGCTGGAAGACGGCCCGGTCCAGCAGCCGGTCGACCACGCCCACCGAGCCGCGCCAGCCCGGCGCCGGGCGGTCCACCGTGACCGCCACGTCCGCCGCTGCTTTCCAGACCTTCGTCTGCAGCTTGTACAGCAGGTCCGCCGGGGTCCGTGCCCCGATCAGGACGCTCAGCGTGCCGAAGTACCGCGGATCGGCCAGGACTTCGAGCACGACCGTCCGCAGCGGTGCCAGCCCGGTGCCGCCGGCGACCACCAGCACGTCCCTGCCCTCCGCCGCCGCCAGATCCCAGCCGGTGCCGAAGGGGCCCCGCACGCCGACGGTGTCGCCCGTGCGCAGGGAACACAGCGCGTCGGAGACGGGGCCGACCGTCCGTACGGTGTGGATGAGCGTGTTCTCCCCGAGCGGCAGGCCCGAGACCGGCACCGGCATCGCACCGATGCCGAAGGCGTACAGCATCGCGAACTGACCCGGCACGAAGCGCGGCAGGGCCGGCCCGACGGGCGTCAGCTTGAACGTCGTGGTGTCGGCGGTCTCGGGAAACCGCCGAACCACTCGGTACGGGACCGGGGCCGACGGCGCACGGACCATCCTGGCGTGCGGAGTTTCCACACCGACGGGCATCACACACCACTCCCGTACGGCCCGTAGAGGTCCAGCAGCCGAGTACGCGCGCATTGCAGCCGTTGGCCGATCACCTCGGCGCAGACCAGTATGAAAGCGTGTCCCAGGCGAGGGTTCTCGTGGCACAGCCCGCGGACGGCTTCCGCATCGAACTCCCAGGCCCGTACGGTACTGAGTGCCGCCGCGCCCAAGTGCCAGCTGCGCGGCGGGAACAGCCAGGACCAGCCCAGCAGGTCCCCGCTCCCCAACGTCTCGATCACCGCGGGGCGACGGCCCGGGGCGCGGAGATCGAGCTGCACGGTACCGCTGCGAATGATCCAGAAGCGGTCGGCCTTCCAGCCCTCCTCGAAAATGCGGGCGCCTGCGTGGAAGGACACGTCGCGGCCCAGCGACATCAACTTGCGGCGGTGCTCAGCGGGGAGCACCCCGAGCCGCCCCGTCACGCTTGTCATCGGTCCCCGCCGCCTTCCTGTCCGTCGTATCGCACGGGGGATGGCGTCCAGCTGGACATGGTGCCGGTCATCGTCCACCACGGCCTCCGCCCCACTGCCCGGTCACTCCCAGAGTCCTCCGCGCTACCCCTCTTCAGCCACGGGCCGAAGAGCCCTCCCCGGGGCCGATCAGCCCGATTCGGCGGTCGTGGGTTCGCACGCGGGTGCACCCATGCCAGGAAATCGCCAGTACCGCTCGACCTCGGCCCCCACCCACGGCCAACCATGGGCTCCAGCATGGCCGTGGGTGGGCCGTGGCGGTCCACCCACGCTCAATGGGGCTTCAGCCGATACTCAATCAGGCTGCGGGCGGTCGAGGGCGTATGTGATGCCGGTGTCGAGGTCGGTTCCGTGGCCGGTGTGGAACGCGGTCTTGTAGGCGTGGTCGCCCAGCGCGTCGTGGACCTGCTGCTCGCAGGAGCGGCGGGCGGCGACAAAGGGCGGGATGCCCGCCTGGGGCCGGCCGATGGTGTCCCAGATGTGCTGGGCCAGCCCGAGCAGCCAGGCGGCGTGCTCTCTCTGCCCAGTGGCGCCGCTGGCCACCGCGAGCACGTCGACGGCCAGGGCGCACCCCAGGCTGTCGTGCAGCCGCTGCTTGACCTCCAGGGCCGCCTGCGCGTGCCACAGCGCGGTCTCGGGCCGACCGCAGGCCAGTTCGGCATGGGCGCGCATGACGTCGCCGTAGGAACGCTGCCATTGTTCGCCGTACCGCCCGCACTCGGTGCGCATGGCCTCGAGCATGGCGATGGCTTCGTCGGGACGGCCGTCGGCGGTGAGCGCGATGCCGGCCAGTATCCGGGCCAGGAGCCTCGGGAGGGTGAGCGGCTCGTCGAGCTCGCCGTCCGCTCGTGATGTGGCGGCGAGCAGATGTTCCGACAGGGAGTACACCCGCCCCCGGTCGCCGAGCATCGTGGCCGCACACAGCAAGCAGCCCTGGGCGTTGGCGGCCGCGTCGGTGTCGCCGAGCCGTTCGGCCTCGGCGAGGCACTGGTCGGCCCAGGCCGTGCCGGCCGCGGTGTCGCCCTGGCACAACAGGACCATGCTGCAGACCCACAGGGCCTTGTTACGGGCCGGGCTCGGGTCGCTGCCGAGGGCGAGCGCCCGTTCCAGGTAGTGCTGTCCTTCCTTGAGGTGTCCGCAGGGGTACCAGAAGAACCACAGTGCCCCGGCCAGTTCCAGCGCGGTGGGCCCGTCCTGCCGGGCCAGGGTGTACTCCAGCGCAGTACGGAAGTTGGCGTGCTCGCTGGTCGCCCGGTCGTACCAGGCGTATTGGTCGGGGCCGATCCAGGCGGCGTCGCCGCGGAGGGCCAGTGCGAGGTAGAAGTACCGGTGGCGGTGGCGCAGCCGGTCCTCCTCGCCAAGGCGGCGCAGCCAGGTCGCGCCGTACTCGCGGATGGTGTCGAGCATGCGGTAGCGCTCTCCGCCCGCGGTCGGCACCCGGATCAGGATCGACTTCTCCGCCAAAGCGCTCAGCAGGCCGGGGATTTCCTCGTACGGAAGGTGCGCGCCGGCGCAGACCCGGCTTGCTGCCCCGGCCTCGAAGGTGCCGGCGAAGACGGACAGCCGGGCCCACAACAGCCGCTCGGCCGGGGTGCACAGTTCGTGGCTCCAGCCGATGGCGGTGAGCAGGGCCCGGTGCCATGGGGGTCGCTCCCCGCTCACGAGGGTCGCCCCGCTTGAGCGAAGCCGGGGGTGGGGGAGAAGCCCAGAGCTTGGGGGAGGCGCGGCGTCGGTGGTGACGTCGTCGGTGTTGCCGAGGATGGCGAACCGATCGTCGAGCTTCTCGGCCAACTCCCGTACGGACAGCTCGCGCAGCCGGGCCGCGGCCAGTTCCAGGGCCAGCGGCAGGCCCTCCAGCCGCCGGCACAGCCCCAGCACATCGGCCCGGTTGATGTCGGTGATCTCGAAGCCCGGTACGGCCTGGGCGGCCCGCTCGGCCAGCAGCACCACTGCGTCTGCCCCGGCCGCCGCACCGTCGTCCGTCCCCGGCACCGGTAGCGGGTCGATCATCACCAGCCGTTCGTCCGCCATGCCCAGCGGACGGCGGCTGGTGACGAGTATCCGCAGCCCGGGGGCAGCCGTCAGCAGGGTCCGGGCGGCTACTGCGCAGGCGTCGACGAGGTGCTCGCAGGTGTCCAGTACGAGCAGCAGCTCCCGGTCGGCCAGGTACTCGCCCACCACATCGATCATCGGGCGGGTGATCTCGTTGGGTACCGACAGCGCCTGGCCGATCGCATACGGCAGCAGCGCACCTTCTCGAAGGGGCGACAGCTCGACCCACCAGGCCCCGTCGCGGAAGGACGGCCGCAGCCCGGCCGCAGCCGCCTGCGCCAGCCGGGTCTTCCCGACCCCGCCGACCCCGGTGAGGGTCACCAGCCGTGACCGTGCCTCCCCCTCGTACAGCCGCTGGATCTCCGCCAGTTCCGTACGGCGCCCGACCAGACCGGTCTTCGGTACGGGAAGGCTTCCGGCGAGGTGTGCGGGCTGATTCTCGGGCAGGTCGCCGGATACGTTCCCCGCCTGCCATGCGTCACCGGTCACGATGGTCCGTCCTTCGCCCGTGCGTCCTTCGCCCTTTCGGTGCCCCTGTAGGCGCACCGCAGGGACAGCCTGCGGCAGCCTTTCGACTCCTGCTGCTCTGCATGACCATTGACGGGAAAATGACCGTTAGTGACGCTTACGGATCGTGGCGGATCGAAGGGTGGACGGGGTGGATATCGAAGGGTGGCGGGGTGGATAACCGGGGTGGATAACGTGGACGAGCGGGGGTGGCTGAGGGCGTGTGTCTGCAAGTGGAGGAAACGACGGGCGTCCGGATGAACCGGATGAAGGAGCCGTGTCGTACGTCGTTCGCACCACGCGCTCCGTACTGGCATGCGTGAATTCGCGGCCCACTGGGATAGTTGTCTCCACGGCGCGGCGTTCTCGGGCGACAGGCCGAGTCGGCCGGCTGCATGGGGGCGAGATGAAGATACCCCTGGCGGACGCGGTGGCAGCACTGCGCGACGAGCTTCTGGAGGCCGTCGGGCGCGGGGCAGGCCAGGACCTGGCCTTCAAGGTCGGACCGGTGGAGCTGGAGTTCACCGTCGAGCTGCGTGAGGACGTGAAGGCCAAGGGCGGATTCACGGCGTGGGTGGTATCCGCCGGGGCGGAGGCAGGGGTTGCGCGCGGAGATGCCCAGCGGGTGATGGTCACTCTCACTCCCCAGGGCCCCGGTGGCGGTGACCTGCTGGTTCACGGGGATTCCGAGCGTCGCGGCAAGGGGCCTGGGCCCACCTCCGCGTACGAGCGCGGCTCATCCGGTGGCGCGAACGAGTGCGGGCCGCTCCGTCATCCGGGAGCCGCCGGGGTCCTCATCTTCGACGAGACCGGGGATCTGGAGAAAGGCCAGGCCACGGCAGGAGTCGGAAGACAGTGCACCGCGCACGCCTCGAACTCATGAAATGACTGTGCGTATCAGGCTGCGAGTCCGATGGCCGTGTCAGATTCGTTACGCGCGCCACGCCTGCGACAGCGCGTCCACGGTCACGCCCACGATAGCCAGGAGCTGCGCCGGGCTCGCCCCGGCCCTGCTCATGACGGCGAGCGACTGGTTCACAGCCGCCGCGTGTACGGCGAAGGCTTCGGCGTCCCGGTCGGTCAGTCGGCCGGCCTTCAGCGCGGTGCGCAGGCGCCGGCGCTGGAAGCCGAGCGCCTGCCCAATGTGCGCTGCGACGCTTGGACTCAGTACTGGGATCGCCATGGCTGACTGGGCAATCAGACATCCATCAGGTAGTTCGGGATCGGCGATGCGCTCGAGCGTGACGTCGAAGAACGCACGAACAGCGGCAACGGGTTCCGGGGCTGCACACGACAGGGCGGCGTCGTACTTCTCGCCATAGCGCGCGGCGTAGAGATCCAGGCAGCGCAGGAAGAGCGTGTCCTTGTCGCCGAGGGAGGAGTAGATGGAACTGCGGTTCAGGCCGGTTGCCCGGGACAAATCGTCCAATGAGGTGTCGGCGTAACCGTCGCGCCAGAACTGGATCATCGCGGCGTCGAGCGCCGTGTCCATGTCGAACTGCTTCTTGCCTGCCACGCGGCACTTCCTTGCCGATGCGTCGATGGTTCGGACCGTGTTGCGCACCATTCTATCTTGTACTGACCAGTTCAAGATGTGTAGCCTTCGAGCGTGGTCATGGCCAGGCGTACCGCGCACTTCGCGACCGCGCGAGAAACACATCACGCGACCGGGCGAGAAACACACCACGCGACCGCGTGAGAAACACGCCACGTGGTCCCAGCCACCGCCGTCAGCTACACCGTCCCAACCGCACACCGCACACCGCACACCGCACACCGCACACCTGACACCGCACACCTGACACCGATGGAGGGTCCCCGTGACCGGCCCAGCAACCAGCGCTCCGCATGTCTCCGAAAACAACCCCATCCCCGACCTGCCCCTGCAGCAGCTGGCCGGATTCACGCACCGCTGGGTCGACGCGGACGGCGTCCGCCTTCATGTCGTCGAAGGCGGACGGCCGAGCGGCCCGGCCGTCGTCCTGCTCGCCGGATTCCCGCAAACCTGGTGGGCTTGGCGAAAGGTGATGCCCGGCCTCACCCACCGGTTCCGCGTCATCGCGATCGACCTGCCGGGGCAGGGCCACTCCGAGCGTCCGGAGCGCGGCTACGACACGCACGCGGTCGCCGCGCACGTCCACACCGCCGTGCAGGCTCTCGGAGTGTCGACCTACTCCCTGGTCGCCCACGACATCGGCGCCTGGGTCGCCTTCTCTCTCGCCCTCAACTTCGAGAGCCACCTGCGCGGGGTCGCTCTGCTCGACGCCGGAATTCCCGGTATCACTCTCCCGGAGGCGATTCCCACCGACCCGGATCGAGCGTGGAAGACCTGGCATTTCGCGTTCCATATCGTGCCCGACCTGCCCGAGACGCTGCTTGCCGGCCGCGAACGCGATTACGTCGGCTGGTTCCTGAAGATGAAGGCCCTGTCTCCCGACACGTTCGACGACGCCGAGATCGACCACTACGCGGCGGCCGTCGCCGTCGACGGCGGCCTGCGCGCTTCCCTCGCGTACTACCGAGACGCCGCGGAGTCAGCGCGCAAGAACCGCGAGGCGCTCAAGCGGCGGCACCTGACTGTGCCGATCCTCGGAATCTCCAGCAGCCACGGCTCCGTTCCGGACATGGCCGCCTCCATCAGCCCATGGGCCGGCAACACCACCGGAATCGTCGTGCCCGACGCTGGACACTTCATCCCCGACGAGCAGCCCGAAGCCATCACTGCCGCGATAGCAGACTTTATCGCCGACCCGGAGCCGAAGCGGGTTCGGTAGGGCCGGCCAGGTGCCGTAGACCGCCACGCGCGTTCTCGGGCGAGGATCTCCGCGCTGCCGTCCGGCGCCACCAAGGTCAGACGCTCGCTGCCGGGCTGCCACGGCAGCTCCACGAACCCGGGGATCTTCGCCCTGCGGGGCAGCCTCCGCTGCCGCTCGTGCCGCTCGTCCGTGGCGGGAACGCCGAGACGAGCGGTGCCGAGCCTTGGCAACGTCTCGGCGGCGCGCACCCGCCGCCCTCGCCGCATGCCGCGCCTGCTGCCACGTATGCGGTCGCCCGAAGGTCACGACGGCCTCGACGACCAGCCCGCCGTACAGGCGCAGCCCCGAACCTGGCCTTCCGCGACCGAAGTTCGCTCCTCCCCGACGAAGCGTGGCCGGATTTTGCCGTGTCGTCTCCACGACTGGGCACGGGCCGGGCGGTCGGCTCTTGCCGTGTCCTGACCGACAGGAAAGCCGGTAGCTGATTCGTGATTCGCGGGCTGCCACATCAGGCCGCAGACGGCAAAGGTGAGTGCCCGATGGGGCAACTCTGCCGTGCGTGAAACACATTCTCGGTCAGGTAGTCCGAATGTCATCGGTCATCCGGATAAACCCCATGCGGAGCAAGGTCACTGCATCGAGGTAACTCCAACGGTCTCACGGGCGAGCCGGCTGTGCCGATCGTTATTGTTTCCTGGTGTCCGGACAGACGGATTCTCGGATATTCGTTCTCGATTACCAGATATTCGCAGCTCTTCCCCAGCTCTTCCCCAGCTCTTCCCCAGCTCTTCTCCAGCTCTTCTCCTCTTTCGCCGCTTGACGCCAGGCACACCGATCACCGACCTCACGAAGGAGAGCCAGCCCGATGGCCGTTGACTGCCTTCACCTCCAGCGGCAGAACCGTTACGGCGTGGCCGGCGCAGCGATGCCGGTGCAGATCGCGCGCAGACGCGACTAGGGCGTGTCCGAAAGGCCCCGTCCGGCGGCCCAGCACCGCCCGATCCCTTCCCGAGCCGGGCAGCAGGCCCGGACTCCGGGTCAGCACACCCACCTCACCAAGGAGTTACGGATGCCCGATCCCGGGAGTCCTCCCCTGCCGTCGAGCCTGCCCGGACCGAACCCCGCGCTGGAACGGATCCTGCGTGGGCCCAGTGGTCTGGGCACGGCCAGCCTGCACTTGGCCCGGCGCGAGGAGCTGCCGGAGCCTCCGGCACCCGAGACACCGGCGCCCGAGACACTGGCGCTCGAGACACCGGCACCTGAGACACCGGCGCCCGAGACACCGGAGCCCGAGCCGGCGGCGGAGGGCAACCCGATTCCGGGCCTCTACTACCACCCGATCCCGGAGCCCGACCCGGCGCGGGTGGCGGAGGTCAGCCGCCGGATCAAGGCATGGGCGGTGGACGAGGCCCAGGTCTATCCCCCGGAGTGGGAGGACCAGTTCGACGGCTTCTCCGTCGGCCGGTACATGGTCGCCTGCCATCCGGACGCGCCCACCGTCGACCACCTGATGATCGCCACGCGGCTGATGGTCGCCGAGAACGCGGTCGACGACTGCTACTGCGAGGACCACGGCGGCTCGCCCATCGGTCTCGGCAGCCGCCTCCTGCTGGCGCACACGGCTCTCGACCCGCTGCACACGACCGAGGAGTACGAGCCGGCATGGCTGGAGTCGCTCCAGTCGGACGCCCCTCGGCGTGCCTACCGCTCCGCCATGGCGTACTTCCTCGAGACGGCCACCCCCTCCCAGGCCGACCGGTACCGGCACGACATGGGCCGGCTGCACCTGGGGTACCTCGCGGAGGCCGCTTGGGCCCAGACGGACCACGTGCCCGAGGTGTGGGAGTACCTGGCGATGCGTCAGTTCAACAACTTCCGCCCCTGCCCGACCATCACCGACACCATCGGCGGCTACGAACTGCCGGCGGACCTGCACGCACAGCCCGCCATGCAGCGCGTCATCGCGCTCGCCGGCAACGCCACCACCATCGTCAACGACCTGTACTCGTACACCAAGGAACTCAAGAGCCCTGGCAAACACCTGAACCTGCCCGTGGTGATCGCCGAACGCGAGGGCCTCTCCGAAAAGGATGCCTACCTGAAGGCGGTCGAGGTCCACAACGACCTCATGCACCGCTTCGAAGCCGAGGCCGCCGCCTTGGCCACCGACTGCCCCGTCCCGACCGTGCTGCGCTTCCTGCGCGGGGTGGCCGTATGGGTCGACGGCAACCACTACTGGCACCAGACCAACACCTACCGCTACAGCCTGCCCGACTTCTGGTAAGAGGAAATGGAATTATCTGTGGCCAGCACCGAGTTCAGCACCATGAACGGCACCTCCGCCTTCGTCCCCGCCCCGGCATCGCCCTACCAGGGTGAGATCGCCCGTTACTGGGATCAGGAGGCCAGGCCCGTCAACCTGCGTCTCGGCGACGTCGACGGGCTCTACCACCACCACTACGGCATCGGCGACGTCGACCACGTCGCCCTCGGGGATGCCGACGCCGGCGACTACGAGAAGAAGCTGATCGCCGAGCTCCACCGCCTGGAGTCGGCGCAGGCCGAATACCTCCTGGACCATCTCGGCTCCATCGGGCGTGACGACACGCTCGTGGACGCCGGCTGCGGCCGGGGCGGTTCGATGGTCATGGCCCACCAGCGGTTCGGATGCCGGGTCGAGGGCGTCACCCTGTCGGCCAAGCAGGCCGACTTCGCCAACCAGCGCGCCCACGAACTCGGCATCGAGGACCACGTCCGGGCCCGTGTGTGCAACATGCTCGACACACCGTTCAGGACGGGGCAGGCCGCGGCCTCGTGGAACAACGAGTCGACCATGTACGTCGACCTGCACGACCTCTTCGCCGAACACTCCCGCATCCTCGGGGTCGGCGGCCGCTACGTGACCATCACGGGCTGCTGGAACCCACGTCACGGCCAGCCCTCGAAGTGGGTCTCCCAGATCAACGCACACTTCGAGTGCAACATCCACTCCCGCCGGGAGTACCTGCGCGCCATGGCCGACAACCGTCTCGTACCGCAGGCCGTCATCGACCTGACTGCCGCGACCCTGCCCTACTGGGCGTTGCGAGCCACGTCTTCCCTGGTCACCGGCATCGAGGAGGCGTTCATCAACTCCTACAAGGACGGCTCCTTCCAGTACGTCCTCATCGCAGCCGACCGCGTCTGACCGCTCGCCGACAACTGAAAGGGCCGGCCCCCTCACCCGACGCTCCGGCCCTTTCCCCACATCACCAGGACGACTTCCCCGGTTCGCTCAACTCCCCGCACTCCTGGCGTAGGCCCGCACATCGGCATCCGTGTCCACCGTCGCGGAACGCAGCGCCTCACGCGCCGCGGACGAGCCTTCGGCATGACCCAGCAGCGCGAGGACGGCCGCCTTGCAGACATCGGCGTGCGGCGGCGAGGGGAGCCGGGTGTTCGCGGACACGGTCGAGTGACATGCCAGGGACGCTAGCCCGGCTTCCGTACAGCGGTATTGCCGCAACATTGCGCCACTCCGCCGCCTCGTCCCTGGCCACTGACCAGCGGTTCTGAGGCTGGAGGCAGCGGATCCGCCGCCGGCGCGGCCGGGTGCGCCGACCGTCGGACGCTGTCCCGGACAGGCGGCTGACCAGCATGGACACGAGGCAGGGTGTCCGGGACACTCGTTCTCCGTTCCCACCGCGCTCGCCTTGCCCAACGATCGTTCCGACAGCCACCTCGGACCGATGGAGGGAACAACATGCGTACTCGTCTCGCGCTTACCGGAGCCGCTCTGGGGGCCACCCTGCTGACCGGTGCTTCGGTCGCCACCGCGCAGGCCGCTCCGGTGTCTTCCGATACCAGCACGACGACGGCCGTGGCGTCGGGCGCCTACTCGTGGATCTACGTCGGCACCTACCGTACGCACGCCGAGTGCTACGCCGACGGGAGGAACTCCGCGTACTCCCAGTGGGACTGCAAGCCGGTCAACGGGAAGTACCAGCTCTGGGTGAACGACGCATCGTAACCACCCGCTGACGGCCTGACCACCTCGGGGCACTCAGGCGGCTCAGCATCTCGGTCTCACGCTCGCTCTGGTCGGCGCTGGAGCCGGTTTCGGCAAAGGTGTCCAGGGAGTACAGGCCACCGGCCTGGTGGGCACACGCGGCACGTTCACCGTCTCCTACCGCACCGACACCCATCCCAGCGGGAAGAATTTCGATGACGAGTGCGGGGGCGATTTTGTCCCTCGGGACGGCACTGCCGACGACGGGTGGAGCGGGACGCTCGAGAACGCGGACGACTACTCGGCCGGCGAGATGACTGGTCGGGTCCGGCACGCTCACGTGCCGGACCCGGCTGTGTCAGCGATTCAGCGCTGCCCAGAACTCCTCGAAGGACATCTGGCGATCGCCGTTGGTGTCGAGCGAGTCGATCAGCCCCTGGGCCTCCGACTCGGTGACCTCCGAACCCAACTCCGACACGACCTTGCCGTATTCCTCCGCGGTGACCAGGCCGTCCCCGTCGAGGTCGTAGCGGTCGAAGACCTTCCGCGCCGCTGCCTCCACGATGTCTGCCATGTGTTCCACCCTTCTGTGATCTTCGCTGACGCGCCCAGGCTATCCGTCCGTCCGGAACCCGGCGGGGGCCGCCCCACCTGCCCGAATCGGGCGGAGGAGAGGGGCAGGATGCCTGGTGAGGCAGGGGAGAGTCGGTCGCAGCGATCTATAGTTGGTCTCATGAGCCGTTGGCAGGAGCTGACCGGGGAAACGTCCGGCAATGACTACGCCGCACGGTTTGCGGCGCTGGCCCGTAGCGGCAAGGACGTGCACGGTGAGGCGCGGCTCTGCGCGGCTCTCGTGCCTGCCGGAGCGCGGGTGCTGGACGCCGGGTGCGGCACGGGCCGGGTCATGATCCGGCTGACGGAGCTCGGGTACGACTGTGTCGGCGTGGATCTCGATGCGTCGATGTTGGCAGTGGCGCGGGAGCAGGCGCCGGACCTGCCCTGGTTCCAGGCCGATTTGGCCGAGTTCGAGCCGGACTTGCTCGGCATCGCAGGGGACTTCGATCTCGTGGTCGCTGCGGGCAACATTTTTCCGTTGCTCGCTGCCGGCACCGAGGCCACGGTGGTCAAGCGCTTGGCCGCGGCCTTGCGCCCGGGCGGTCTGATGGTCGCCGGCTTCGGCCTGGACGCAGCCCACCTCCCTGTGCCGCCCAGTATCACGCTGTCGGAGTACGACGACTACTGCGCCGCAGCCGGCCTCACCCTCGTTGACCGCTTCGCTACCTGGAACGCCGACCCTTACGACGGCGGCGGCTACGCCGTCAGCGTCCACCGCCGGTGAGAACCGGTGAGAACCGCTCGGCATCCGCAGCCCTGAGTGCCTACTCTCTGTGTCCGATGCGCCCCAAGGACAGGCCCCTGGCCCCGGGGGAGGGCACAGCGCTCGAGCGTGAAGGCGAAGTCGCCGGAGAGCTTGCCGCTCAGCCGGCATGCCGAAACGAGCTTTCCCTCCGTGATCAGCCTCTCGCCCTCGGCCCGCGAAGGACCGCAACCTTCAGCGATCAGTCTCACCGGCCGGACCACGATCCGCGCCGTGAAACGGACCGAGACGTCGATCTTCCCTAAGCTCTCGGCTTCGCCCGAGCAATGGAGACAAGACCCCATCCACGGTCCAGGTGATCCGATCCGCCGGTGTCGCGGCGATGACGGCCGTGTCAGAGCCCAGCGGCATCCACGTAGCCGACGATGACCCGAGCCGGCCCCCCCCAGGCCGCTACCGCCATCGATGCACTCCGGGCAGTGGTACCTGGGCTGTTCGTGATCCTGCATGTGGTGACCCGGGAGAGCCGGCCTACCCGGAACCAGCGGATCTTCCGGGACCACTGCGCGCCCATCCCGCGGACGCGACCCGCTACGCGCAGCTCAAGCGGGTTGGGTGGTGCCGTCGATTGGCGGTTAGCCTGCGGGGTTGTCCTTGGGGATACTGGCGATCATGCGTATCGAGATCGATCCTCAGACGGTGTCCCGCAACGACTTCTATCGGGTGTTGACCGCTACGGTCGTGCCGCGGCCGATCGCGTGGGTGTCGACGGTCGCCGAGGACGGCGGCGTCGCCAACCTGGCCCCTGCGTGATTCGGCGGACAGTGGTATTGGTGAGTCGCGACGTTAGTACAGGTCAGGGTGCTGATGCAATCGGTGGTGGCTTAGATGGAGCTCCCGACGATCAGCCCAGCGGTGGCGTGGCCTCGCCGTCCAGTCTGTGACAGGCCCTTCCCTGCAGAAGGGGAACAACGCTTGCTTGTCGTTGATCATCACGCTATCTCGGCGCTGCTGCCAGGCGCTGCCGATGACCTGCCGGTTTCAGGCCTGGCGCCTGGTGTTGTGAGCTTCTAGGAGCGGGTGAGTCGACGGGTGATGCTGGTGATGACGGTGGTACCGAGTAACCAGCCTACGAGGGAGCTGACCCAGGAAATCCAGGCAGTGGTGCCGACCGGGGTGAACGCCTTTTCCTGCCCGAGGTCGAGAACGGGCAGGATGAGATCTAGAGCGAAGACGACTGGTTGAAAAACTGGGCCGTCGGATTGGGTCGGCCGCGGCGGTGTTAAGGAAAAGGCTGTGGCGGCAACCGTGGTTAGCGCCAGGAGCCATATGAGCGCGCGCCCCGGTCTGTAGCCGTACCCGACAGTGGCGTCCTCCACGTATCCCCACAACCGGGCCGGCGCGCGCAGACTGCGTCGTCGTTGTCGATGCTGCGCCAGGAGTACTGCCCGGGCGTCTTCGTCGTGGCCCAGTTGCCGGTAGTAGGTAGCCAGCTGTTCATAGGGCTGAGGGTGGTAATCCGTGCCACGGTGCAGCCAGGCCAGACGGTGGCTGGCGGGCAGCACTGGGCGGAGGGCCTGGTAGGTGAGCGCGGTCAGCGCAATGTGTGAGGGCCATGAGTGCGCAGAATCGGTAATGGCAGTGATGTTGGCAGAGCTCAGGTCGAGCGTTGCTGGTGGTGAGAGGGGGGACTCCATGCTGAGCGCTCCCAGGGTGGCGCGTTCAAGGTCGACGGTCGTTGCCTCGGAGAACGTCGTCTCGGTAAGTGAAAGTGTGCCTTTGGCTTCGGCACGCGTAAGGACGATGTCGCCAACGATGCGCGTCGCGTCGCCCAGAGTGATGTTTGCTTCCACGCGGGCGTCAGGAGCTCGAAGTGCATACCGGCGGTAGGGGAGGAGTGTGCTGGCAGTGAGTTCTATGGATTCCCCGATGACGGCGGCGAAGAGATTGATACCCCCCTCGACGGTTAGACCGTGAGCGTAGAAACCACCACCGACGGTGAGTGTGGGAGCGGCGATGGCCCACCCGGTGCTGCTACGTACATCGGCATTGACCAGCCAGAACTGGCCGCCGATCGTCGCGCCGAATAGATGGATGCCTCCGTCGTCGACCAGCAGATCGGTACAACGGAGGTCTTGAACGAGGTGCAGGCCATCGCCGCGGAACGCCGGACGCGCTTCCCCGGTCAGGTGGGCATGGCTGACCTCGATGGTGAAGGCATGGGCACCCCACAAGTTCACTCCGCCCGTCACGTGAACGGAGTGGGCATACAAGCCGCCGTCGATGCGCAGCTGCGGCCCGTTCACGGCATAGCCGGAGCCGTTCCCTGCGATGTGGGCGGCAGTCAGCCACAGATCGCCTCTGACCTGTGCGCCGAAGAGGGAGATCCCTCCACTAATCAGCCGGGTGAGCGTCAGATCACCGTCCACACGCAGTCGGTCTGCGCTCAGGTGAGGTATGTGGCAGCCCCTGAAGTCCGCCGCACGCAGCGAGGCATCAGCGAGCTCCACCGGCGCGTCGAAATGGCAGTCGACCAGGGAGAAGGGGATCTCGACCGTGGCGTATTGCAGATGAAGGCAGCCGGTTATGTGCGCTCCGACCAACTGCAGCCTTGGTATGGCGCTGTCTTCTGCTGCAGGGGGCTGCAGCAGAAGAGTGGCGATAACCTCGGCAGGGACTTCTGGGCGCACAGAGCCCGGGTCTTGTGCTGTGCCTTCGGGCCGCGCGCCGGCGAAGTCGAGAACCTCGCCGTCGCGTACGGCTTGCCACAAGCGCTGCGAGGCCGGATTCCAATGGACGGGTGGTGTGGTCGTCACCCTGACCATGGTGCCCGTCCGCGACTGTCCAGCGTGTACCCGTCACGATCTTCGGCGGCGCGAAGCCGAAGGTGCGGGTGTCGTCCTCGTTGGGATGCAGGCGTCTGAACGGCTGATAGTCGGCCCACTAGCTTGGTCGATCGATGGTGTGTGAGAACTGCTCGGTGCGGTGTCCCAGCCTCCGGCGTCAGGCGCTTGCGGGGCGCGAACGGGGCGGCCTCGCTGATCGCGGTTGCCCGTGCGCGCCGGAGATGGCCCTTTCTGCAGGCTAGTTGCTTCACGTACGGGTGTCCGTTCCCGGCCAAAGTGCTCTAAGTGAGGTTTTCGGGTCTTGTGCACGGTCAAGGCTTCTGCCCGAGCCGGCAGGTGAATGCCCTGCCTGGGGCTGAGGGGGGGAAGGTCGATGGCGGGCGAGCCGACAGAGATTGCGTGGCGGATTCAAGCAGCGGTTGCGGATTTGACGGCCAAGGCCGATTCGAAGGCCTCGTTTGCTCTGACCATGCAGTCCACGGCATTGGCTGTCTTAGGCATCCTGGCCAGTTCCCGGCGAGCGGCGGGTGGTCTCGACTCGGGCGCATCACAGTTGCTGCTGTGGTGTGGCGTCTTGCTCATGGTCAGTGGAGCAAGCTGCGCGGCTTGGGCCATCTCGCCGAACCTCCGCAAGGAGCGGCGGGGGCCGGAACATGACGATGACTTCCTATATTTCGGCCATGTTCGGCACTTGGAACCGACGGCCCTCGAGGCCATCCTCCGGGGCAAAGATCCGCTGCCGCCTCTGTCCCGGCAACTGGTGGTGATGAGCGAGATCGCCTGGACTAAGCACCGCCGCGTGCAATGGTCACTCATGTTGGCAGTTGCGGGCTGCACCGCCTTCGCTCTCGCGGCCGTGGCCGGATGACATACCAGGAAGGCAGGACGCTGATGAACTTCCGGTCCCTGGTATCCGCCGACGTATGGCGCGACCTTGTAGAACGCGGGCGTCGGCGAACGTTCGGGCGTAGATCCGTGCTGCTGCGTCAAGGAGAGTCGCCGGACGCCGTCATCGCGCTGGTCGAAGGTTTGGTGAAGGTGGCCCAGAGCAATGAGTGGGGGGACGAGCTGACGCTGACGCTGCGGGGACCAGGAGAAGTTCTCGGGGAAATGGGCGCCTTACTCGGACGCCCACGCTCGGCCACCGTCACCGCGGTCTATCCGTGTACAGGGTTTGTTCTGCCGGCTCACGCCTTTCGCGGCTACGTAGAGCGCCATCGTTTGGAGGCGGTGGTGTATCAGCTGACCGTAGAACGGCTGAACAGCCACGAACGCTTGCGAGCGGACCTCGCGCACCTGCCACGCGTGGCACGTATGGCCCGAATTGTTAGTCATCTCGCGGACGAAATCGGCTCTACCTACGGCGACGACGGCTTGGTCGTCGAGTTGGGCATGGCCCGGACGGAGCTGGCCACTATGGCGTCCATGAGCCGCTCATCAGCACTTGATGCTCTCAGCCAGCTTCAGGTGGCCGGTGTCCTCACACTCGGACGCCGGAACCTGATCATCAACGACGTAGCCCACCTCAAGGCCGCCGCCCGGGACGAGAAGCAGCTTCCGGGTGATACCGGCTGCCAGGGCGACCCATCCGCCATGTGACACAGGGCACGTTCGTACCGTCCAATGCTGGACCATCTGATCCCTACTGCTCCACGAAGGTGGCACTGGCCGCGATTTCGCGACACACCACCCGACGAGAGGAGCGGCACATGCTGCCGTCATGGGAACCGTTGTGGCCCTACCGGGCCGTGCTGGCCGTGGACGCCCGCAACTTCAGCGCGCTGGACAGCAAGGGCATGCAACAGGTGAACGCCGATATCCCACCGTTGCTGTCCCAGGCGCTCAGCGTCAGTAACGTGAGCGCTCACTGGGAGCGGCGGATGTTCGGCCAGCATGCCGGCGACAGCTACGTTGCCGGCATGGACCCAGAGGTTCTGCCCGCGCTGGTGGGCTGCTTCCCCGACGCCCTCCGGCAGGCTTTGGCCCGTCGACGCGCTGATGCCCCCGCCAGCACCCCCCTGCAGCTCAGGGTCAGCATCCATGTCGGCCCGCTGCCGCACACTGGTCTGGGCGTACCAATGGTGCACACCCACCGACTCCTGGACGACGACGCACTGCGCACTCTGCTGAACCGCGCGAACCCGGAGATCACCAACACCGCAGTGATCATCTCGCAGCGCGTCTATGAGGACGTCTTCGAAAGCGGCTGCCTCAACGGAGACGTCTTGCCCGACCAGTTCATGCGACACCTGGTGAAGGTGAAGAAGTTCCGGCAGCCGGCGTACGTCCACATCCCCGGCTTCGACTGGCGGCTCGCGGACCCGGATATCTTCGAACCCCTCGACAGCACAGACGCGGCTACTGAGCAGCTGCCCCCTGCCCCCGGAGCATCACCTCAGCCGGCTTCTCCCGCCCTGGGCACGGTGAGCTTCAGCCATTCCGGCGAACACGGCATTCAGGCATACAACCACTTCGGCGCTGGACGGGGGCAGTGATGATCGACGACAAGCAAGGTCAGCAAGACCGTGCGGAGCCCACCTCACCGTCGGCGGAACGCGCCGAACCGAACGAACCCACAGGCTCCCTTCAATCGCCGAAAAACGGCCAGTCGCCCTCCCGCTCGGTGCACTTCGCTCACTCCGGCGAGCACGGCATTCAAGCATACAACCTGCACCTGAACGGCGATCAAGCGGTCCCCATTCCCATCACCGAGAGTGACGCCGACTACAAGGCGAGCCATGACAGCCGATTTGTCCCGCCGCGCAACGCAGACCAGTGGGTGGAAGCTTCCGCACTGCTGGACAAATACGGAATCATCGTGCTCTGCGCAGCCCAGGGCACCGGGCGACACACGGCTGCCATACGTCTGCTGCGTACGGTGCCCCCCCCTCCGCAGGCCATCTTTGACCTCGACCCGGAATGGTCCAAGCCCTCGGTCCGCCCCCTGCCGAAAGAGGCAGGTACGGGATACATCCTCGACCTCTCCGACCTCACAGAGAACCCCGGCGAACGGCTGGGCACCGACCTGGTCGGCTATGGGGCGGAGCTGCGCAAGAACAACTCCTTCCTGGTGATCTTGGCCACGCCCGCCGACTGGCATGGTCACTGGGTCGAACCCACGATGCCCTTCACCGTCCGGCTCGAGTCTCCGGACGCGAAGGCCCTCGTCACAGCAGAATTCCGGGGGCACTATCGCGGCGACCGTGTGGAATGGTTGGACAGGAAGGAGCTTGTTGACATCTGGGAGGCCAACCCATCCGCGCGTGCTGCGTGGCGCCTGGCCGACCGCCTCATGCGCGCCTCCGGTCCAGAGAAGATCCAGGGGATTGTCGATGAGTTCGGTGACTGGCACACGGAAGTCGAGAATCTCCTCGGAAGGAACCGGGCGAGAGAAAGCGACACACAGCTGCTGTCCACCTGGGTCACGGTCTGGGCCGGCGCCCTGCTACACGGAGGGCAGCGCAAGTCCGTCATCAAGGCAGCCGACGACCTCCTGGCCCAACTCGGATTCAAGCGCGACCCCGCCAACGTCCTGACGGACGCTACGACAACAAGCAGACTGGACGCCGCAAAAATCACCCGCAACGGGGACCGCGCTTTTCACGACAAGAATATGGAAGGCCTGCCCGCGGCCATCCTGCGCCATCTGTGGGACGAGTTCCCCACCCAACACAAACTTCTGCGCACATGGGCCATCGGCATTGCCGCAGACCGCACCATCCCGGAAGAGGACGCCCGCCGAGTCACTACTGCGCTGTTGAAGCTGGCGGTCCATCGCCACGACCGGGATGTCCTCGACGGGCTGGCCAGTGACCTACAAGGCCCCCGACGGCGCCTAGCCGTGGAGGCCCTGACCAAAGCAGCAGAGGATGCCGAGTTCGGCCGCTACGTGAGGAATCGCCTGCGTCAGTGGATGGACAACAAGGCCCCTTCTGACAACAAAGTCGACCTCGTCATCGAGATCTGCGCAAGCACCTGGGGAATCAACCAGCCGGCTCTCGCACTGACACGTCTAGGCAAGGCGGCAGGCCACAAGGACTTCGGCTCCGAGATGGTCGTCCACGCCTTCCAGCAGCTCGCCCTGCAAAACCCGGAGCAGGTGCGCAAAGCCGTCGATCAATGGCTCAGTGACGCCGAAAGCGAACAAGCCGACGAGGCTGTGCAACGCCAGACGCTGCGAGCGTTCATCGCTCTCGTCTCCAGCGACGAGGGAACAGATCTTATCTTGAACGATGTCCCCACCCCCGAGGCCCGCCTGCGCCTCGTCTGCGCTTGGCGGAAGCTGCTGTCCACCGACGCCGCTGTGGAGGCGGTCGGCAGGCAACTGACCCGGTGGCAAAAACGCTTCCAGGGCGACCGCGAGCTCCGGGAACCAGTGCTGGACCTGCTCGCGGACATTTTCACCCCACCCAGCCGCCGCTCCGGCCTCGACGGGCTCATGGTGACAGAAGAGTCGGCGATCGATCCGTTCTGGCGGGAGGTCCTGGAACGGGCCGCCTACCGCTACCGGACGTCCGAGGGGGCATCGACTCCTTGACGATCGACGGACCCGGCCCGTGGTGGAGCCGTCGGCGCAGTCGGATCCGAACCCAGTGGCCCACAAGCCTGCCCGGCATCCGCTTCTGCGCCCGTGGCACACTCACCTACCGAGCACACACGCTCGTTAAGGCTGGCAGCACAGCTGCCGCGCGGGCCGCCGCACGACTGGCCCTGGACGAACTCGGCCGCGGCATCACCCAGCGCCACATGCCCGAACAGCTCACCACCGCACAGGAACGCCTCACGCTTGCCGTGGCGCACTGGCACACCCCTGAGAACATCCCTGGCCTCTGGCTGAAGGCGCATATCACCCTGATGCTCACCGAGCAAGATGCGGGGCGGGCCCAGAGATACCAAGACGCCTTGCGCGAAGTGGCACTCCAGCTTGCGCAAGAAGACGAACGCCGAGAACGGTTCAGGCAAGTGGTCTTCGACAAACCGGACGCCACACGCATCTGGTGGCTCGACCGCCACCTGGACGATCTCGACTCCCTCGACTGGGACGTCTTCAAGGAGAAGATCCTTCCGCTGGTCGGTGCGGCCGACGACACCCAATCCAAGGCCGAACGCATCGCCCAAACGCTCATGTACGTCTGGGAGAAATTGGGTGACAAACCAGGGCAACATGCGCGCTTCACCACCACAGTGCGTACCGTTCTGGACCAGATGGGATGGAACGACGCGATCGACTGGCTGGCGCCGGAAGAACCGTCAACCGCTGATTCGCCCGGAAGTGGCCGCGACGACGGGGGAGAGGGAGAGCCATCCTCAGTGGCTAAGGCGGGCGCAGCCCGATGAAGCTACCGGCCCTGCGCTGGCTGCTCGATCCGGCAACCAGCCTCCTAGCCTTACGGATCCGTGCTCAGGAACGCGGTCGAATATCCCACGACGCGGCCTGGCGGCTGGCCCGTGTGACACGCCATCCCGACGAAATGGTGTATCGGCATCACGGGCACCTTGTCGAGGACACATCCGACGAAGCGACGTAGCAACACCGCATGGAGCCATCCGGCCGGGATGCTGGGCTGTCCCGGAGGGTCGACCTGGTAGCCGAGCGCGCTCTCGCCGCGATTCAAATGCGGATGGGTATCTCACCGCCTACCGGGTCCGCGGCTTCGCCGGGTCCGATCCCGACTCGACGGCACTGCCTGTGAGGTCATTTTGACCCCGCCTGGTTCCTTGCTTGGCGGTGCTGCTGGAAGGCGACGTCACCTGGTGTGGAGCGGCTGCTGGTGCCGTGGGCGTATTGGGGCCGTCAACACGCTTCGCCGGCGCGCCGGTGGGTGACGGAAGGTCGTTGCCCGTCCAGCGTCGGCGATGGTGGTGAACGTACTGGGTGCCAGTGCCCCGGCGGATGATCCGCAGCAACCGCCGACCCTCGTCACCATCGATCTCACGAACCTGCACACGCCCAGCCACGTGATCATTCTGACCCGGTCGCCGCGCAAGGAAACGTCCACGCGGCGAACCTTCACGAAGCAGACATTGTCAGCGCGCGGGTCAGTTCGGCGTCGTATTGATCAGCGTCGAAGTGAAAAATCGGAGGGCGCGCCTCATCAACGGGCACCTGCCAGTCAGACCACTCCACGGTCCCGCCGTGACGCTGCACGAACACGGACAGGTAGCCGCAGCATCCGTCCGTGCACTCGGGCTCACCCAGCACTACACGTTGTCCCTCGCCGGTTGCCCAGAGGGGCCCTGGCCATCGGCCGGCAATGCCTCCTCGGCAAACGGGCCGCGGCCTCCCTCTCCGATCGAGGCTGCTACTACTTCCTCGCCATCGATCCGGAAAGACAACTGGGCGGCCCATCGGGGGCCTGGTGGCAACACACTGATCTCAAGCCGATTGAACACCCAAGCACCCTACGGGAGTACTGGCAGCCTCAGTTCCGTTCCTACGACCGGATACCGACTATCAGGCAACGTCCGGAGAAGCGAACGTTGCCTGATGCGGAATTAGTAGTCACGGCACTGCCGACGCCTCATCGCATAACAGAAATGAGGCGTCGGCTTGCAGGTCAAAAGCCCATTTTGTAGCTAACCAGACGGCGAAGCCCGTTGAACTGGGCTAGGACATACGGATGCATACGGCGTAGACCTGGACAGCCTTGCTCCAGCTGCCGTCCTCGCTCAGATTACTCTCCCGCTTCATTTCGACGACCCACCCCTTACCGTCATCTGTCGGATGGCTGCTCTTCGCTGAGAATTCCGGATGCCCAAAGTTGAAACCACCGCTGATCACGCGGAAGCCCTGCGGAGCGCGAGCAGTTACCACGTCATCCGGCCCCCCTTCAGCCGTCATCACAGTGAAGACCGTGTTCTTGTCCACCTTGCCGTCCAAGGCGGTGAAGGCGGTGTCGCGCAACTGTCCCAACGGATTCGTCATAGTGCCCCCCCTGTTGGCCACTGATTGCGTTGAACCATCGGAAGCGTCTCACGCAGCGTCATCCACAGGCCGCCGACTCTCGGGCGATGTGAGGGCATTTCCACTTATTGGCTATCCCGCAACAAGAGGCACACCGGCCCTGCCCGGCCCGCCAATACCGCGTCTGCGGGCGCCACCCCCAACTGAACGGACACCCGTGAACGACCGCACCCGCCGAGCCGCCCGCACCGTCGTGCAGATCATCATCAGTCTCGCCGCCGCGCTCCCCCTTCTGGTCGACGCGTCCGGCATCCCCGAGACCGCCGCGGGCGTGGGCGTCGCCCTGACCGTCGCCGCCGGCATCACGCGCCTGATGCAGCTGCCCGCCGTACAGCCGATGCTGTGATGGCTCGGCATCGATATACGCAACGAGAGCGGAGGGAGCGCGTCCTGCGCATCCTGCTCCGCGAGGAAGGCGTCTCCTTTCAACGTCTGAAGACTTGGAAGACCTCCCGCGATCCGGACTATGCGGCCAAAAGGCCCGCGTCGAGCACCTCTACGCGATCGCCGATGGCGAGGTCATAGCCGAGGACGGCGAACCCGAAGACATCTTCTGCATGGACGGGTTCGGGCCGCTCAACCTGATGCCCCACCCGAGCCGACCAGTCGGCCGAACGCGGGCAAGTACAAGGGCCCCGTCCGCGACCCCGCCGATGGCGCCGGGCGGCCTACAACCGCTACGGCGGGGTCCGGCATCTGTTCGCCGCCCTGGGCCGAACCAAGGACAAGCCCTACGGCCACACAAAGCCGATCAAGAGGCGGACCCAGTTCATGGAGTTCTGCCGCTACCTCCGCACGCTTTACCCACGAGAGGTGCGGATCGCGATCGTCAGCGACAACTTCTCCCCGCACCTGACCACGAAGAAGTGCCAGCGCGTCGGCACCTCGGCAAACAACGTCGAGGTGGCCTACACCCCGACCAACAGCTCCTGGCTCAACCGCGTCGAGGCCCAGCTCACCGCCCTGCGCTACTTCACCCTCGACGTCACTGACCACGCCAGTCACAAAGAGCAGGGCAGCATGATCCGCCGCTACATCATCTGGCGAAACCGCCACGCCGACGACCAGCGCCTACGCGCCGTCGTCGACAGGGCGAACCTTGCCTGATGTGGCACTAGCACCTGCGTGGTTCGGCGGACGGTGGTATCGGCCAGTTGGGACATTAAAGCGTTTTGTGCAAGGCCGCGTTAGGGCAGGCCAGGGCTCGTGAGGACAGTTCTCTGGTCATGATGCGAGCGCGAGGTTGTGCATGTGGGCGACGGCCTGGACGGCGTGATGAAGGCCGTCGCCACGTTGCCGGCAGTCGCGGAGAATCTTGTAGTTCTTCATCCGGCCGATCACGTGCTCCACCCGGGCGCGGACCTTGCGGTGCGCCGCATTGTCATCCTCCTCGCCCTTGAGGAGCCCGCGGCCGGGGCGCTTGCGGTGCGGCACGACCATGCCGCAGTTGAGGTAGGCCCCGTCGCCGAGGACCGTGACGCCCTGGCAGTGGTTGGCCAGGCCCGAGCCTCGCCAGGCGTGAGCGTCGGCCGTGGTGCCGGGCACCGGCCGTGCCGCGTCGATCACGAGACGCGTGTCGGCGTCGACGATGACCTGCACGTTCGCGGAGAACCGGCAGTTGCGCGACGACGTGCCGATGTGTCGATCCCGGACCGGGGCCAGGGTGCCGTCCACGATCCACAACCGCTCCGCGGTGTCGCCGGGACGTGTCATGGGCTCCAGCGCCAGCAGCGGTCCCAGCCGTTGGATCACCCGGCACACGGTCGAAGAGGAGACCCCGAACGGCGGCGCCAGCTGCCGCATGGTCAGGTTCGTGCGGTAGTACACGGCGACGATCAATACGCGTTCGGCCAGCGGAAGACTCCATGATCAACCATGCGGGGTGCCGTTGCCACCCCGCTCCCGCACCACTTTCAGCAGCCGCCCGAACTGATCCACTCGCAGCCCGGTGAACGTCTCCACCCCACACCGATCGGCCCTCAACACCCCATTCATACACCGGAGATGCCCAGTTCACGGCCTTGTGCAACACGCTTTAGGCAAGGTCAGAGACCTACGCAAGGCCATTTTTCTTCACTGGGGGGAGGGGCCGGCAGGTGAGAACATGCGGGCGCCGGTCGACGCACCCGGCCCCAGTCCGGTCTTGGTGGCGTGTGTGTCTGAGGCCGGGCAGCGCGCAGGGCTGGGAGGCCACCTAGGACAGTGCCCCTTCTTCCGTGCGTCGCCTCATACCCGATGCGTGGCGTATATACTGGTTTGTTCCCCGTCGATTGGCTAGATCCAGAGGGGCGCTTGCGCCGCCCGCTGAGGGCAAGCTGCACATGCATCGTGGCGGGGCGGATGCCGTCGCATCGTGGTACCGAGCCTGTGGCTCCACCTGCCGCCCTACGGGCGCTGGAATCACCCGGTGGACGGTCCACGACAGTCGCCTGACGCCGGGCACTCCGCACGTCACATCGTGACTCTTGGAATGAGACGAGCCTGCGGTACGGACGTCGGCTGACGCAATCTCATACCGACTCCTTTGTTCTTGGGTGTGGAGCACAGGAAGTGTGCGTTCGGAGTCGCTGGAGTGGGGCACCAGGTAGCACAGGTAACACAGCCGTCTTCCGTATTTCGCTGGTCAGCGTGCTGTCCTGTTCGGGGATGGAGGTTGGTGCATTTATCTGAAATACCTGTGAGGTGCGGAGGGTGAGTTTCCGATTTCAGCGCGCGCTCTTTATTTGGATGGCGCAGAGTATTCATTCTCTTGACCTGTCGGGCGGCAGGGGTACGCTCGGCTGTCACGCGAACTGATTATCGCGCGCTCGTCACATCGATCGCGAAGGGCACAATCATGGACCGGAGATTGTTTGATAAACGTCGTACGATTCTAGCCCTCCCGCTGGCCGGCGTCCTTGGTGCTGTGCTCGTTGTGGGAACGGCTACCGATGCGTCTGCCAAGAGGTACAGGCAGGCAATGAGCGGCTCGTTCGCCATGTTCTCGGATTCTTATAAGCCACGGAACTTCCTGGACTGCAGGTACGTCGACAAGGAGAACAATAAGCTTGTTGATGATTATCGGTGTTCGGATGGAAGCGGGAAGTCGCGCCTTCTGGCCACCATCCTGATGCCGGACCTGGATAAGACAAATCACAGGCCGCTGCCACCCGACTACTCGGGATGGAAATATCTGGCTGCTCCCGATCACTTCAAATGCGTCTGGAACAAGAATAACCAGGGCATCAAGACCGCGGAGACGTTCAGGTGCAGCTATGGCAGCCGTCACTTCCCGCTCGACTGGATGGTTCTCGCCACCCAGGATGTCCCTCAGGGAGTTCCGCCGCGAGACGCAGCTTGGTACGTCCCGAGCGGCAAGTGCTGGATCCCGAGCGGCAAGTGCTGGTAAGCCACGCACCCGGAACGGCTGACCCGTGGTTGCCCTGTTCATAAGCCACAGCGGCCGGGACCGGGCCGTGGCGAAGCGGATCGCAGGCCGGCTCAAGGCAGCGGGGTTCGCCGGGCTGTTCCTCGACTTCGACCCCGAGCTGGGCATCCCGGCCGGTCGCTCCTGGGAACGGGAGCTCTACACCCAACTTCGCAGAACCGACGGCGTGGTCTTCGTGGCCAGCGAAGCTTCCACCGCATCGTCCTGGTGCTTTGCCGAGGTCGCTCTGGCCCGCTCGTTGGGCACCCCCGTCTTCCCATTGCGCATCGACAACACCGCACGGCTCAAGCTTCTGTCCGAGGTTCAGTGGGTGGACCTCGCGGACGGTGAGGAAGCCGCACTCGACCGCCTCCTCATCGGGCTGCAGCGCGCCGGGCTGAAGGCGTCCGACTCCTTCGCCTGGGACCCCACCCGCGCCCCTTACCCGGGCCTCGGTCCGTTCGCGCCCGAGGACGCCGCCGTCTTCTTCGGGCGTTCGGACAAGACCGAGGAGCTGCTGAAGCAGCTGCAGCCGACGCTCGCGCACGGCGCAGGACGCTTCGTAGCGATCATGGGCCCTTCAGGAAGCGGCAAGTCCTCGCTGCTCCACGCGGGGCTGCTGCCGCGCCTGTACGAACGCCCCCGCCGCTGGGAGGTACTGCCGCCGATGCGGCCCGGTCAGTATCCGACCCGGGAGTTGGCCCACGGACTGGCCCTGGCGTTCGGCAACCATGGCTTGGTGCGTTCTGCGGACGATGTGATGAGGAGGCTGGAACAGGGCTCCATCGCGTTGGTGGACCTCGTGGGCGAACTCAGCAGGGCCGGGGAGGAGGGCGCCGCCGGAGGCGAACGGCGCAGTGTCCTCATGGTCATCGACCAGGCCGAGGAGCTCATCAGGCGCACCGGTGTCGAGGAGCGGCGGTCGTTCCTGCGGCTCCTGAGCGGCGCGTTGAGTGAGGAGAGCCTGTTGTGGGTCGTGGCGACCGTACGCTCGGAATTCCTGAGCGCCGACCCGGAGCGTGCCGGGCTGACGGAAGCGGTCGACGAGACGCTCTCCATAGAACCGCTGAGCCGGGCCCTGCTGCCCGAAGTGATCGGCCTCCCTGCGCGCCGGGCCGGGGTGGAGATCGCCCCGGGGCTGGTCGAGCGCATCGCCGAGGAGACCACGGGCGGTGACGGGCTGTCGCTGATGGCGTACACCCTGCGCGAGCTCTACGACCGGGTCGGCCCCGAAGGGATGATCACCGCGGCCGACTACGAGGCGGTGGGTGGGGTGGTGGGTGCCATGGAAGGCCGGGCCGACGCGCTGCTCGACGACCTGACCCGACGCGGGCACGGGGACGCCGTACTGCCGACGCTGCTGAAGCTGGCGACGGTCGAGGGTGATGAGGAGCCGACGCGAAGGCGCCTGCCACGCAGCGCCCTGAGTGGGGATGAGGCGACGGTGGTGGACGCCTTCGTCGACGCCCACCTGCTCACCAGTGGAAGCGGCGGGGGCGTGGCTGAGGGGACGGCAGGTCGCGAGGCGGCGGAGGAAGCCACGGTCGAGGTGGCCCACGAAGCTCTGCTGCGACAGTGGCCGCCGCTACGAAAGGCCATCGATGACTCTCGCCGGTCGCTTCGGCTGCGTTCGGAGCTGGAGCGTCTGGCGGCCGACTGGAACCGCGGCGGGCGCGACGATGCGTATCTGTTGCGCGGCGGGCGGCTGGCCGACTTCGGGGACTGGGCCGCCGAGCACACCGGCGAACTCACCCCCGTCGAGAGCCGGTTCCTGGCCGCCGGCCAGGCCCTGGCCACACGTGAGCTCAATGCGGCGCGGCGCTCGAACCGCCGGCTGCGCGGTCTGGCGGCCAGCCTGGCCGTCCTGCTGATTCTCACCCTTTTGAGCGCCGGCCTCGCGTACATGAGCAACCAACAGGCCCAGTCCCGCGCCCGCCTCGCCCAGGCCGACGCCCTGGCGCTCCGGTCAGATTCCCTCGTACGCAGCAGGCCCGACGTAGCCATCCTGGTGGGCTTGGAAAGCCTCAGCGTGGCCCGTGCGGACCGGCCTGAACCGCAGCCTCCAGCAGGACTCGTCACCGGTCTGGCCCGGGTCACTCACGTCTCGACATTGCTCCGCCACGGCGGTCAGGTGCAGGGGGCAGCGGTGAGCCCGGACGGCAGGGTGATCGCGACCTGCGGCTGGGACCGGAAGGTGCGGCTGTGGGACCGCGCGTCGGGAAAGCCGCGTGGCAAGCCGCTGACCGGGCATCGTGGTGCGGTCATGGACGTGGCCTTCTCTCCTGACGGGGCACTGCTCGCGACAGTGAGCCTCGACCGCACGGTGCGCCTGTGGAATGCATCGACGGGCGAGCCGTACGGGAGGCCCCTGCGCGGTCATCGGAGCGGAGTGCAGGACGTGGCATTCTCCCGTGACGGCAGGCTGCTGGCCACTGCCGGACAAGACGGCACTGCGCGGCTGTGGGACGTAGCGGCCGGGAAGCGGCGGGGCGTCGCGACGGCCGGCACGGCAGAGGTGACCGGCGTGGCATTCAGCCGCGACGGACGCTTCCTCGCCACCTCGGGCAAGGACGGCAGGGCGCGTCTGTGGCAGCTGGGGTCGGGAGACCCGCGGCAAACACGGGTATTCGTCAGCAGTCACCACGACTGGCTGCGGGCGGTGGCCTTGAACCGGGACGGTACGCTGCTGGCCGCGGGGAGTTCCGACGGAAGGGCCCGGCTGTGGCGGGTGGCCTCGGGAAAGCCGGACGGTCGGCCGCTGGGCCGCCAGGGTCTCAACGTATGGGACGTGGCCTTCAGCCCCGACGGGAGGCTGCTGGCCACGGCCGGGGGCGACGGCACCGTCCGGCTCTGGGATGTGGCGACGCACCGTCCGAAGGGACAGCCGCTCGTCGGACACACGAACCTGGTGAACCGTGTGGTCTTCACGCCCGACGGCAAGCAACTCCTCACGACGAGCTGGGACTCCACCGCGCGGCTCTGGGAGCTCGCCGAGACCCCTTCGATCAGCCGGCCGCTCACCGGACACGATGGGGATGTGGACGGCGTCGCCTTCAGCCCCGACGGCAGGCTGCTGGCAACCGCGGGCGACGATGCGACGGCCCGTCTGTGGCGGGTTGGCTCCGGTGAACCGTTCGGCCGTGTGCTGCGGGGGCACAAGGGCCCGATATACAGGATTGCGTACAGCCCCGACGGGCGGCTCATCGCCACAACCAGCATGGACGAAACGGCGCGTCTGTGGGACGTGACCTCCCGCGGACAGCACGTCCGTAAACTGACGGCACATCAGAAAATGTTGATGGATGCGGCCTTCAGCCCCGACAGCGAACTGCTTGCCACCGCGGGCGGCGACGGCAGCGCGCGTCTGTGGTCCGTGCGTACGGGTAAGCCCCTCGGTGAGCCTCTCGTCGGGCACACCGAAGCGGTGAACGCACTGGCCTTCAGCCCCGACGGCCAGCTGCTCGCGACGGCCGGCAACGACCAGATGACGCGCCTGTGGAACATACCGTCGGGAGCGCCGCATGGGCGGCCGCTGAGGGGTCACACCAACGAAATCACTGCCGTGGCCTTCAGCCCGGACGGCGCCCTGCTCGCGACGGGGAGCGCCGACGGTACCGTACGGCTGTGGAACACGGACTCCGGGAAACAGGTGAGGAAGCCACTCACCAGCAATTCCAGTGCGGTGGCGGACGTGGACTTCAACGCGGAGGGCAGGCTGCTGGCGACGGCCGGCAACGACGGCTCGGTGCGAGTGTGGAACGTGGCGGACGGACGGCCGGAGGGCCCCGCGTTGACCGGACACCAGGGAGAGATCTTCGCGGTCGCCTTCAGCCCGGACGACGCGCTGATCGCCTCCGCCGGCGCCGACGACACCGCGAGGATCTGGCGTCTGAACTTCACGGCGTGGGCGGAATACGGCTGTCGGCTGGTCAACCGCAATCTGTCGACATCGGAATGGGAGCAGTTCGTACCGGGCGTCGATTACCGGCGCACCTGCCCGGGTCTTCCGTCCGGCCCGGGAGCGCCGCGGGAGGCACCGGCCTCTCGCTACTGACGCAGTCGGCTGTGAACGGGAGCGGGGCAGGGTGGATATGTTGGTCGCCGTGATCGGCAGCGCCGACCCAGGGCGGTGCTATGAGCCCGCGGTGCGTGATCCCACCCTCGCGGTCACGGCAGCCGAGGAGATCGGCCAGGAACTCGCTCTGCGAGACTGCCGAATTGTCGTGCACTCCGGTCGTGCAGCATTCATTGAAGCGGCCGTGGTTCGCGGGTACATAGCATCGGGACGAGCGCGGCCGCGCTCCATCCAGACCTACGGCCGCTACGGTCGCGACGACACGGACTATCGTGAACTCGCAGAGCATGATGAGACGTTTGATATGCATCCCGAGGCGTCGGCGGACTGGGAAGTGAGCTACTACCGCTCCTTGCTCTCTGTCGATGCGGTTCTCCTCATCGGCGGTGGGCGATCCACCTTCACCGCCGGCCTGATCGCCTTGTCCCGGCGCATTGCCCTCGCTCCGATCGCAGCCTTCGGCGGCGCGGCCGAAAAAGTCTGGCACCGTTTCGCCCATGAACGGGGCTTTGCCACCGAGGAGGATGTCACCGTCACGGCTGCCGGTTGGCGGCCCGGTTCCGCTGCGGACGTGGTGTCCTGTCTCGTCGGCCAACACCGCCGTCAGGCCCTGCAACAGGACGAGGAAGCTCGCCGTCGGCGCCGGGCCGACCGGAACGCGGCGGTCGGCCTGGCGGTCGGCCTGGCTTTGCTGGTGGGGACGTTGACCACCGTCCCCTTGACGTACGGACTGCAGCCGGGAACGCCGGGCAGCATCACGTCTCTGGTAGCGGCCCCGCTGTTGTCCGCCACTTGCGGCGCCATCATCCGTAACTCCTTCGATGAGGCACACAGCTGGCTCAGTACGACGGTACTGGGCACCGTAGCCGGCGCCATCACCGCTTTGCTATTCATCGCGGCGCAACTGGTCTCCACTCCCGATCTTCTCAACGGCGAAGCCGCCCGCCGCATCATCTTCTTCGTGATCCCCGTCGGATTCATCGGCGGCCTCACTTTTGATGCGGTCTACGCAAAATTGCGCACGCAGGATATCGCTCAGGCATCAGTGATAGGCAGAGAGTGACTGCCTCTGCGGCGGAGGTATGCCTCCAACAAGTCGTTCTCGGAGGAATTGCAGGGACTATTTGCAGATCATTTCATTTAGTGTGTTCGTTAGCCTGCTGCGGGTGGGAATCGTTGAGCGGCTGGTGTCGACCGGAACTTTCCTCACGAGCAAGCTCGCTCTCGTCACCGGCGCGACCTCCGACATCGGCAAGGCATTCGCCGAACACTTCGCCTGCGTGATTCGGTGGACAACGGTATCGGGGAAATGTGGACGTTAACGCTCGTCAGGTCGCTGATGCAACGGTGGAGGCCGGAGCGGCGGAGTTTTCGACGACCAGCCCAGCAGTGGCGCGGCCTTGCCCCCCCCGCCAGCCTTCTCCGCACACCGCAGGCCCTCCCCTCGGACAGTGAAGGAGTAGCGCTTGCCTGTCACCCTCGTCGCCGTTCAAGGGCGTCCACGTTTACGTGGCCGGAGCTTCCCATGGCCTCCCCGGCAGGGCCGCTCTCCGCAGAAACGTCCCGGGGGGGGCGTGGGAGAGCAGCCCTCTGCCCAGACTTGTTTTCTCCGCACCCAGAACGTTGCCGCGACCTGGCTTGCCAGGCGGAAGGCCTCGACACGGCCCGCAGGCAACAACGACATGATGTCCCTCGCGGTGTCAAGCAGGCGGGCTGTGATGACGGCCTGGCCTCTGGACGACGGGGGCAGGGAGTAGGCGTCGGTCCGGCGGTCGGGTGCGGGGCCGCCCCCGACCAGCAAGGGCGTCAGGCGGGAAGGATTTCCTCCAGGGCCTCTACGACCTCGAAGGAGTCCGGGGTGGTCTGCGGGGAGAAGCGGGCGGCGACGGTGCCGTCGGGGGCGAGGAGGAACTTCTCGAAGTTCCAGCGGATGTCGCCGCTGTGCCCGTCCGCATCCGCGGTGCGCACGAGTTTCGCGTACAGCGGGTGCCGCCGGGGGCCGTTCACCTCGACCTTCTCGGTCAGCGGGAAGGTGACACCGTACGTGGACGAGCAGAACTTGGCGATCTCCTCGGGTGTTCCGGGCTCCTCCTCCGCGAACTGGTTGCACGGGACGCCGAGGACGGTGAACCCCCGTGCCGCGTACTTCTTCTGGAGCTGTTCCAGCTCGGTGTACTGCCGGGTGAGGCCGCACTTGGAGGCGACGTTGACGATGAGGACCGCCTTGCCCCGGTACTGGGCGAGGTCCGAGGGACCGCCCTGGAGAGCGTCGATGTGAACTTTGTAGAGAGACATGCCGGAGATGTTAGGGCCACTCGTTCGGATTTTGCCGGTCCCGCCGGCCGGCACCGCACCGAACCGCCTCGACTGGCGCCTACGCACCGGATCGGACGGGCGGGCACCGCCATCGAGGGGGTGAGCATCACGCCGCTGCGCACCGAGGCCTTGGTCTCCGTGCTGTCGGCCCACCATCCGCTGGCCGACAGCCGGCAGATCTCGCTGGCGGGGCGACCTTTCTTAGTCCATCCAGTGCAGCAAGTGGCCTCGGTTATCGAGGAGTGACCGGGCGGCGGGCGGGGAGGGCTCAGGCGCCTCGGAGCAAGGTGGACCGAGCCGGTTCGGCTCCGCGTGACGTGTGGACGCCGCCGCTGGGGATGGGTACCCCAGCGCACGGGAGATTCCACGAGCGGCCGCCTGGGCGGGAGGGATCAAGACGGGGGTGTGGGCGGTGCGGGCGTGCGCGACGATCGAGACCGCCGCGACCCCGGACCGGTGGCTGTGGGACTTCGCCGAGTTGCCGCTCAAGGAGCCCGGCCGGGTGGCTGGTTCCTCCGCCGCGCGTCTGACACCGCATCCGGGACGGAGTCAGCCGACTGTCTGGGTGCCGATGACGGAGAGCAGGCGCAGCTTGTCGTGGCTCTCGGAGCCGGGGGTGGCGGTATAGACGAGCAGATGGTGTGACTGGTCGGGGTCGAGGAGGGTCTGGCAGTTCAGCTCCAGGGGCCCGACCTCAGGGTGGAGAAAGTGTTTGACCTGGGCGGGGCGGACGCCCACCTCGTGCGTATCCCACAGGCTGCGGAACTCCTCGCTGCGTTTCAGGAGGAGGTCGGCGTAGTGAGCCGCCCGGGAGTCCGGGCCTCTCAGGGTGGCGATCTGGCGCAGTCCGGACGTGAACATGCGGGAGAGCAGGGCATGGTCCTGCGGCGCGTACAGTGCGCGGGTGGCCGGCAGGGTGAACCAGCGGAAGCCGATGCTCCGTTCCGGTCCGGTGAACCGGGTGGTGTCGCCGGTCAGAGCCACGCCGAGCGGGGTCTGGCGCAAGGTCTCCCCGAGCTCGGTGACGATCTCGGCGGGGGTGTCGGTCAGGCGGTCGAGGATGCGCAGCAGGCCGGGGCCGATGTGTTCGCCGGCCGCGCCGCGGACGGGTGGGTTGTGTCCGGCCAGACGGAACAGATGGTCACGCTCGTCCAGGGACAGATGCAGGCCCTGTGCGATCGAGGCGACCATCTGTTCGGAAGGCTGCGGGCCGCGCTCCCGTTCCAGCCGGGCGTAGTAGTCGGTCGACATGTGGCACAGTGCCGCGACCTCCTCGCGGCGCAGGCCACTGGTCCTGCGGCGCTGTCCCCGTGGGAGTCCGACGTCCTCGGGCTGTAGCAGCTCCCGCCGGCGCCGGAGGAAGGCAGCCAACCCGGTCCGATCGATCTCCATTGGACCCTCCCCTGTGTGCTCTCTTTGTGTCGCTCCCTTTTCTATCGCCGCTGCGGAGGCGCAGCCACGGACCGTCGATCCCCCTCTCCGGTACCCAAGGCGGCCACAGTCTGATGGGCAACCGGCACTGGCCTGCGTAAACGGCAGGAGGCCGCCGTATCCACGGCCTCCGGATCAGGGGATCGGCAGGCCCTGCACCACGTCTGCGGATTCGGTCACGGTGGAAGCAACGACACCGAGGGAGTTTCACCCATGCCACGCACCGACTTCGACATCACCGTCCCCGATCTGTCCGGCAAGCGCGCGGTGGTCACCGGCGCGAGCGACGGCATCGGACTCGGCATCGCGACCCGCCTCGCGGCCGCCGCCGCAGAGGTACTCCTGCCGGTCCGCAACCCGAGCAAGGGCGAGGCGGCTCTCGACGCGATCCGTGCGCAGGTCCCCGACGCGGACGTGTCGCTGCGTACGCTGGACCTGTCCTCGCTCGCATCCGTGGCCGCGCTGGGCAGGACTCTGCTGGCGGACGACCGCCCGATCCACCTGCTCGTCAACAACGCCGGCGTCATGACACCACCCCAGCGGCAGACGACTTCGGACGGATTCGAGCTGCAATTCGGCACCAACCACCTCGGCCACTTCGCCCTCGTCGCACATCTGCTGCCTCTGTTGCGGGCCGGTCGGGCACGCGTGACGTCGCAGATCAGCGTCGCGGCGAACCGGAACGCCATCAACTGGGACGACCTGCACTGGGTACGCTCCTACGACGGCATGCGCGCCTACAGCCAGTCGAAGATCGCGTTCGGCCTCTTCGGCAGGGAACTCGACCGCCGCAGCGCAGCCAATGACTGGGGCATCACCAGCAACCTGTCCCACCCGGGCGTCGCCCCCACGAACCTGCTCGCCGCCCGCCCCGAAGTGGGCCGCGCCCGGGACACCTGGGGCGTACGCGCCATCCGCGCCCTGTCCGCCCGCGGCATCCTCCTCGGCACGGTCCGCACCGCACCGCTCCCCGCGCTGTACGCGGCCACGTCGCCGCACGCCGAACGCGGAGCGTTCTACGGCCCCAGCGGCCCGGGCCACCTGGGCGGCCCACCCGCGCAGCAGAAGCTCTACAGCCGTCTGCGCAGCACGAACGACGCCCATCGCATGTGGGAACTGTCCGAGGAGCTGACCGGGGTGCGCTGTGCGTGACGGACCAGGTCAAGGTCACCGCGACGCTGCCTCGGTCGGTCGTCGCCGACGACCCGGGCCGACAGCCGCCTCACAGTGCCTTTCCCGGGTTGAGGGTGTCGTGCGGGTCGAAGGCTGCCTTGAGACGGCGTTGCAGTGCGTGCTGTGCCGGGCCGAGTTCGGCGCCCAGCCACTGCCGCTTCAGGGTGCCCACGCCGTGCTCGCCGGTGAGTGTGCCGCCGAGGCGGAGCGCCGTGGTGAAGATGTCACCCGCCGCGCGCCAGGCCGGGGCGGGGATCTCCGGGAGGTCCGGGTCCACGACGAGGATGGGATGGAGATTGCCGTCGGCGGCGTGCGCGAAGGTGAAGATGCGTACGCCGTGCCGATCGCCGGCGGCCGTGATTTCCCCTACCGCTTCGGCGAGTCGGGCCCTGGGCACGGCGATGTCCTCGATCAGTACGCGTCCCAGCCGCTCCAGGGAGGGCAGGGCGAGCCGGCGTGCGGCGAGCAGCCGGTCGGCCTCCGCCGGGTCGTCGGTGATCTCGACGGTGGCCGCCCGGTCGCGCAGCAGTGGTACCGCCAGCTCCGCCTCGGCCGCCGCGGCCCGGCCGTCGCACTGCAGGAGCAGCAGCGCGTCGCCGCGCGACCGCAGGTCCGTGCCCTGCGCCTCGTCCACGGCGGCCAGCACCGGCCCGTCCAGCAGCTCCGCCATGGCGGGTTCGACCCGGGCGGCGATGAGCGCGGAGACGGCCTCGGCCCCCTCGGCGAAGGTGTCGAAGGAGGCGGCGACGGTGACGGTCGTCTCGGGCACCGGCCGCAGTCGTACGGTCGCGGCGGTGATCACGCCCAGGGTGCCCTCGGAGCCCGTGAGCAGCGCCGTCAGGTCGTAACCGGTGACGCCCTTGACGGTGCGTCGGCCGGTCCGTACCGGCGTCCCGTCCGCGAGCACCACATCGAGCCCCAGCACCGCGTCCCGGGTGACGCCGTACTTCGCGCAGCGCAGCCCACCCGCGTTGGTCGCGATGTTCCCGCCCACGGTGGACAGCGCCGCGCTCGCCGGATCGGGTGCGTATCGAAGGCCGAACTCGCCTGCGGCGTGGTCCAGATCGGCGGTGATCACGCCCGGTTCGACGACGGCGAGCTGGTCCTGGGGGTTCAGTTCCAGGATGCGGTTCATACCTGACAGGTCGATGACGACGCTGCCCGTTCCCGCGTTCGCACCGCCCGACAGGCCGGTCCCCGCCCCGCGCGGCACCACCGGTACCCGCAGGGCGTCGGCGTGCCGCAACGTTGTCCGTACGTGGTCGGCGTGCGCGGCGTGCACGACGGCCAGGGGCGCGCCCTCGGCATGGCTGCCGGAACGGTCGGCGGCGTACGGGGCGGTGGCCTCGGGGCCGATGGTGAGGACGTCGTCGGGCAGTTCGCTGCGCAGTGCGGTCAGCAGCGCTTCGGCGTTACGGGGGCGCGACGCCAGGGGGAGAGTCATGCTGCTGCCTTTCCGGGCCGGGCTGTCTTTTCGTGCCGGGCACTCCGTGTCTCCAGTGCCCGCTCGCCGATGGTGAGCAGGGCGGTGTCCGCCTGCGGGGCGTGCACTGGGGCGCACTGGATGTCGCGGAAGTGGCGCTCAAGAGGGTTGTCGCGGGTCAGGCCCGGATTGCCGAGGAGGCGTACGGCGAGCTGCACCGCCTCGGTGGCGTGCCGGTCGGCCAGGACGCGGGCTCCCAGGGCCTGTTCGGGTGTGTAGGTGCCATCGGCCGCGTCCACTCGCTCGGCGCCGCCGAACACCAGTTGTTCGGCCGCATCGAGGCGCAGTGCGATCTCACCCGCCGTGCGCCGGAAGCGTTCCGTACGGGCCACCGGGTGGCCGAGGTTGGCGGGCACTCGCTCGTGCGCGAAGCGGTGGAAGTACTGCTGCGCTGCACGGGCCACGCCCAGGTAGAGGGCGGCGAGCGGGAGGTGGAGGGCGGCGCCCGCGCGGTTGTCCTGCTCCGCGGCCGTGCCGTGCGGGGCGATCTCGACCACGTTCCCGGCCGGGATCTCGACCCCGTGCAGTGTGATGTCGTGGCTGCCACTCGCACGCAGCCCCAGATGGTCCCAGCGGTGGGTGACCTCGATGCCCGGGGACGCACCGGATACGGCGAACGTACCGACGCGCGGCGTGGGCTCGTCAGTGGTGGCCCACACCAGTAGCCAGTCCAGCCCGTCCACACCGGTGGCGAAGCGTTTGCGGCCGGTGAGGCACCAGCCGCCGGCGGTGCGCCGGGCCACTGTCGCGGGCAGCCCGCCGCGCGCGGGGGAGCCCAGTTCGGGCTCCCCCCGGATGTGGTTGAGCAGTACGGGGCGGTGTGCCGCGTCGGCCAGCAGCCGTGCGTAGAGCGCCTCCGGCCAGTGCGGGCGTACCGCCTGGCGGTGGTGGATGGTGAGGCTCATCGCGGTGATCAACGCGACCGAGGGGTCGCCCGCGCCGAGTGCGTGCAGGATGCGGGCGGTGGCGGCGACGCCGAGCCCTGGACCGCCGTACCGTTCGCCGACAGTGGCGGTGAGCAGTCCCGCCTCGTGCGCGGCGCGGATGCCCTCGGCGGGGAAGGCGCCGCTGCGGTCGTACTCGGCGGCGGTGGCGGCGAGCCGCTCGGTGACGGGCGCGAGGGCCGTGAGGTCGGGGACGGGGAGCAGGGCGGGAGGAGCGGATGCGGTCATGAGGAGAGGGCCTTTCGCAGCGGGGCGTTCAGGGCGTTGCTCCAGAAGCCGTTCACCTTCGGTGCCCGCCGCAGCGCGCCCAGGTCGTGGAAGGAGTCGGCGACCTCCTGCTGGGAGGCGGTGGCCCGGGCGTTCACCGGCCGCATCTCGGTCCGGCGCTGCGCCTCGGCGGAGCTGAACTCCGCCAGCGCCTCGTCCACCGGCTGATGGGTCGCGGCGGCGGTGACCTTCGCGAATTCCTTCTCGTGGCCGTCGCGGACGTATCCGTACGCGCGGTCGATGCGGGCGAGCAGATCGGCCAGCGCCCGGCGCGCGGCCGCGCTGCCGAGAGTGCCGTCGGAGGCGGTCCACAGAAAGTTGCCGGAGAGGATGTCCCTGGCCGAGCCGATGGTGCGGGCGCCCTGCTGATGGGCGGCGATGACCGAGTTGCCGTATCCGGCGAAGGCGTCGACGGCTCCGCCGTTGAGCGCGGCCATCCCCTTGTCGGGCTCCAGCGGGGCGGCGGTGATGTCGTCCCACTGGAGCCCGGCCTGCTTCAGCAGCCGGTAGAGGAAGTAGTGGGCGGTGGTGTTCTTGACGTACCCGACCTTCTTCCCCTTGAGCTGCGCGATCGTTGTGATCTTCGAGCCCTTGGGGGCCACGACCTCCTGGTTGAGGGTGTTGCCCCGCTGTACGGCGACCACCTTGAAGTTGGGTCTTCCGTCGGCGGCGGCGAAGACCGGCGGGATCTCGCTGGACTCCGCCACGTCCAGCGCCCCGGCCCGTACCGCCTCCAGTTGCTTGTCGCCACCCTGGAAGAGGCTCCAGCGCACCTGGTACGGCGTGTCGTCCAGCCCGGCGAACTTCAGCAGCGCCTCTTCCCGCTTCCAGCCGGTCGCGCCCACCCGCAGAGTGACCGACGACAGGCTGTCCCCACTGCCCCCGGTCCCTTCCGCGCCGGCCGGCCCGCCGCATCCGGTGAGTGTGCCCGTCAGCAGGACGGCCGCGGCGGCGAGGGAGAGTGCGCGTCCGGCCGCCCGGACTCCGAGTATCCTCACGCGGCCGCTCCCGTGGCAGCGCGGTGTGCCAGTTCCTGGCGGACCAGCGGCAGGACATGACGGGCGTAGTCGATCGCGTCGTTGAGCGGGTCGTAGCCGCGGATGGAGAGCAGTTCGCAGCCGATGTCGACGTAGTCCAGCAGCGCCTTGGCAACTGTCTCCGGGGAGCCGACCAGTGCGGTCGAGGCGCCGGCGGCATTGGTGGCCGCTGCGGGCGCGGTCCACAGGCAGCGGTCGTGCACCTCGCCGCGCTCGGCGGCGGCCAGCAGCCGCTGCGAGCCGATGTTGGCCGGGGTGCCCTGGCCGACCGCCGGATAGTGCCGCTGCGCGGCGCGCTCCGCATGCCGGGCCTTGACCGTGCCCAGGATGCGGTGCGCCTTCTCCCAGGCCAGCTCGTCGGTGGGGGCGATGATCGGGCGGAAGGAGACCCAGATGCGGGGCCGCGGCCGCCCGGCGGCGTCCGCATGGGCGTTGACGGAGGCGATCTGCTCCGCGGTCTCCTTCAGCGGCTCGCCCCACAGCCCGAAGATGTCGCCCTGCTGCCCGCCCACCCGGTAGGCGTCCTCCGAGGAGCCGCCCACCGAGATGGGGATGGTGTCCTGGTATGGCTTCACGTCCGAACGGAAGCCCTCGAAGCGGTAGTACGGGCCCTCGTGGGAAAGCGGCCCGTCCGCCGTCCACACCTTGCGCAGGATCTGTATGTACTCGTCCGAGCGTGCGTAACGCTCGCTCTTGCCCAGGTAGTCGCCCTCGCGGCGCTGCTCCTCGTCGTTGCCGCCGGAAATGATGTGCACCGCCAGCCGGCCCTTGCTGATCCGGTCCAGCGTGGCCAGGGCCCGGGCCGCGTGGGTCGGGAAGATCACGCCGGGGCGGTGTGCCAGTACCGGCTTGATGCGCTCGGTGTGGTTCGCGACGAACTGCGCCAGCTGCAGCGCGTCGGGAGCGGCCGAGTGGTACGTGACGAGGGTGTAGTCGAAGCCGCCGTCGTCCAGGGCACGGGCGTAGCGGCGGGCGTAATCGGGGTCGATACCCGATCCCGCCGTGGGGTCGCCCTCGGTGGCGGGGTTGGGGTGGACGGCGCTGATGAACTCGACGGGCATGGCGGGGTCACTCCTTGAAGAGGCTGGGGTCGACGTGGTCGGCGAGCTGCGGATTCGGGGTGAGGACACCGATGCGGTGCATGGTGTCGCCGACCTGCTGCACGTCCCGGGTCACCCGGTCGCTCACCGGCAGCAGATCGCTGTTGGACTGGCTCACCAGCGTCCTGGCGATCTCCGCGGAGGCGCCGTTCTGCTGCCGGATGGCCTTCGCGTACTCACCGGGGTGCTTCCGGGACCAGGCCAGTGCCTTGTCCAGACGGCGCAGGAAATCCGAGATCGCGGCCTTCTTGCCCTTGTCGGCCAGCGCCTTCTCGGAGGCGCCGAGGAAGCCGTAGCCGCTGATGCGTCCGTCGGTGCCGTTGACGAGGAGACGGCCGCCCTGCTGCTCGGCCGCTGCCTTGTAGACGCCGAAGGTGGCCCAGGAGTCGATCTTCCCGGAGGCGAAAGCGGCCTGGGCGTCGGTAGGCAGCAGGTACTGGACCTTGACGTCGGAGTAGCGCAGCCCCGCCTGCTCCAGCACGTGCGCGAGCAGGTACTCGGCGATGGAGCCCTTGGCCGAGGAGACCACGACCTTCTTCCCCTTGAGGTCCTTGACGCTCCGCACCTGCGAGCCCTTGCGGACCACGATCCCGGTATGCGAGCCGTCGTTGTGCAGCGCGCCCACGGCCTTGACCGGCACCCTGCCGGAGAGTGCCTGCAGCGTGGGGAGGTCGGCCGCGTACGAGGTGTCCGCCGCGCCTGCCTGCACGGCCTGGAAGAGCGGCGCGGCGCCTTCGAACTCCGCCCACCTCACCTTGTACGACGTACCCTTCAACGCTCCGGAGGCGGTGAAGAGGGTCTGCAGGTTCCTGGCCTGGTCGCCGAGGGTGAGTGTCACCTGCGACGTGCCCGTACTGGACGCCGCCTCGGTACTGCCGCAGGCGGTGGTGGCGAGCAGCGCGGTGACCGACAGCGCGGCACCCAGCATTCGCACCGCGCGCGGGGTCGTACGGCTGGTCGTACGGCTCATACGGTCGTTGCCTCTTCCTGATGTTCCTGATGTTCCTGATGTTCCTGGCGTTGCTGGCGTTGCTGTCCCTCCGGACCTCCGTGACGTGCGGCGGCGTCGCGGACGCCCAGCCGGTCCAGCAGCTCGCCCCGCAGCCGCACGAACTCGGGTGACCCAAGGTCGCGCGGCCGCTCCAGGCCGACTTCCGCCTCGTACGCGATCCGTCCGCTGTCCATCACCAGCACCCGGTCGGCCAGCAGCAGTGCTTCCTCCACGTCGTGCGTGACCAACAGCACCGAGCAGCCGTGCCGCTGCCACAGGTCGGCCACCAGTCGCTGGGCCTTGCCTCGGGTCAGTGCGTCCAGCGCACCGAACGGCTCATCCAGCAGCAGCAGTTCGGGCTCACGGACGAGCGCCCGGGCCAACGAGACGCGCTGGGCCTGACCGCCGGAGAGTGTCTTGGGCCAGGTGCCGGCGTGGTCCTCGATGCCGACCTCGGCGAGGTAGCGCCCGGCGAGCGCCCGGTCCGGTGTGCCGGGCAGACCGAGCACGACGTTCCGCCACACCCGCAGCCACGGCATCAGCCGCGGCGTCTGGAAGGCCGCCGACCGGCGCTCCGGCACGCTCACGTCACCGTCGGCCTCGCCGTCGAGACCGGCGAGGATCTTCAGCAGCGTCGACTTTCCGCACCCGCTCTGGCCGAGCAGAGCGACGAATTCACCCTGCCGGATGGTGAGATCGAGGCTGTCGATGACGGTCGTCCCACCGAAGGCGCGGCTGAGACCGTGGACCAGGACGCTGTTCTTGTCGCTCTCCCTGTTGTTCTTGCTGCTCTCACTGTTCCTGCTGCTCACCGTGGGCACTGTGGTCACTCTCCTTCGCCCTCGAACGACGCCCGCCAGGCCAGCAGCCGCCGGGACAGCAGCCGTACGGCGAAGTCGCACAGCAGCCCCAACACCGCGTATACGGCGAGGCACAGGACGATGACGTCGGTCTGGAAGTACTGCTGGGCGTTGCTCATCAGATAGCCGATGCCGGCGTCCGCGTTGATCTGCTCGGCGAAGACCAGGGCCAGCCATGCGGTGGACAGCGCGTACCGCAGCCCCACCAGCGCGCCGGGCAGTGCGGACGGCAGGATCACGTAACGGATCAGGCCGATGCGGCCGAGCCCCAGCATCCGGCCGGCCTCGATCAGTTGGGCGTCCGCGGACCGGATGCCGCCGTAGATGTTGAAGTACAACGGGTACGTGACACCGAGCGCCACCAGCGCGATCTTCGGGGTCTCGTCGATGCCGAACCAGACGATGAACAGCGGAATGAGCCCCACCCAGGGGATCGCCCGGAACATGCCCATCGACGCATCGATGACGTCCTCGCCCAGCCGGAACAGCCCGGCTGCCAGCGACAGCGCGAGTGCCACCACCGCACCGATGAGGAATCCGGTCGCCGCGCGTCGGCCCGAAGCGGCGATGGCGTGCGGCAGCTCGCCGGTACCGGTGAGGTCGAGCGCGCGCTGGACGACATCGATCGGAGAGGCCAGCACGGATTCGGGGAGCAGACCCGTGGTGCTCGCGAGGAACCAGAGCGCCACCAGCCCGACGGGGCCGGCAACCCGTCGCACACCACGCGGCACACGCCGGGCGGGGCGCTTCTCCTTGGGAGCGGCCGGCTTGGTGACCGGAGCGGTCCGGTTCGCTGCGGCGGCCGGTAGCGGCGCGGAGGCGGGTGCCGGCGGGGAGCTGCCGGAAACGGCGGTGGGCGGGGAGGACATGGAGAGCCTCTCGGTCGGGGGAGGAGTGTGAGTGGGATGAGCGAAGTGGGATGAGCGAAGTGGGATGGGGGCCTGTACGAGGTGTCCCGCCGGTGCGGCTCAGCCCGGTTGTGGTCCTTCCGCAACAGGTCGTGCGGGGTCGGCGGACCAGGCGGACCAGGAGCCGGGGTAGAGGGCGGCCGGGATGCCGGCGTGGGCGAGGGCCGCGATCTGATGGGCCGCTGTGACACCGGAGCCGCAGTAGACCCCGACCTCGGTGGCGTCGTCCGCGCCGAGTGCGGCGAAACGCAGCGTGAGCTCTTCCGAGGGGCGGAAAGCACCGTCAGCGGTGAGGTTGTCGCCGGTCGGTGCGGAGCGGGCGCCGGGGATGTGCCCGGCACGCGGGTCGACGGGCTCGCTCTCGCCCCGGTACCGCTCGGCGGCCCGGGCATCCAGCAGCACACCGGTACGGGCCATCCTGGCGGCCGCTTCGGCGTCCAACACCGGCAGGTGCCCCGGTGTGAGCACGATGTCGCCCGGCTCCGGAGGGACAGCCTGGCCGGTCTCCGTGCGCAGCCCTGCCGCACGCCAGGCACCCAGCGCTCCGTCGAGCAGTGTGACCTGCTCGATCCCTGCCCAGCGCAGCAGCCACCAGGCGCGGGCAGCGGCCGTGTTGCCGTTGTCGTCGTACACGACCACCGGGCGGCCCGCGGTGAGTCCCCAGCGGCGAGCCGCCGCCTGCAGGGCGGCGACGTCCGGCAACGGATGGCGGCCTGCGTCAGGCGTGGGCGGAGCGGCGAGTTCGGTGTCCAGGTCGACATAAAGAGCGCGCGGGATGTGCTCCTTGAGGTAGTGCCCGTGGCCGTCCGGATCACCGAGCTGCCACCGTACGTCGAGGATCACGGGCGCCGGGTCGTTGGTGTGCAACCGAGCGTAGAGCTCGGCCGCGGTGATGAGGACGGGAGCGGTGGACCAGGGCGTCGGGGCGGTCATCCGAGGTCCTCCGTGGCGGCGATCGACGGCAGCTCGGGAGAGAGCCGCAGGCGCTCGAGGAAGAGCACGACGGTGGCAGCGACCGTACGGTGGGTAGCATCGTTGAGGACGTCGTGTCGTGTACCGGCCAGGCTCACCAACTCCGCGCGGGGGAACGGTCGGTAGGCATGGCGGGCCTCCTCGAGGGGGCTGACCGTGTCGTCCGCGCCGTGCAGCCCGAGCACCGGCAGTGCGACCCGGGCCGACGCGGGCAGCTCCGGCGGCGGCGCGTCCGCCAGGGCGCGGCGCCGGAACGTGGGGTCGGCGGAGAGCCGGCCCCGATGCGTGGGGCACGCGGTGCGCTGCGCGAGTTCGCTTTCCCAGTCCGGGCCCGTCGCAACGGAGTGCGGGCCGGCGGGCAGCCCCGCGAGGACCAGCGCGTCCAGACCGGGGGCGGCCCGCGCGGCGAGCTGCGCGGCGTACGACGACCCGGTGTCCGAGCCGACCAGCACCCGCGGCCCGGGCAGTGTCTCGTCGCGCAGCAGTTTGGCGGCCTCGTCGGTGACCGCAGCCGGGTCGAGGGTGGCGTCCCCCAGGGCCCGTACGCGATAGCCGTCGGCAGCGATTCGGCGGCCGAACCGCTCGTACACACCGCCGTGTTCACCACGGCCGGGGAGCAGGACGAGAGTTCCGCGCGGCGCGATTCCCTCTGGTTCGTCCCAGGAGTGGACAGGCTGAGGAGAGCTCATGGTGACTCGATTCGTCGAAAGGTCGAAAGGTCGAAAGGTCGAAAGGCGGAGGCGAAGGCGAAGGCGAAGGCCCTGCGGCCGGGGGAGCCGATGTGCGGAGTGACGGGATACAGAGCGGGATACAGAGATCGCCGCAGACCTGGCGATGCAACGAAGTGCCGACACAGCGAGGTACCGACACAGCGAAGTACCGACACAGCGACGTAACGACCCGGAGCCGCCCGGCGTTGGGAGCGGACGCAGTGAGGGCGAAAAGGTCTCCTTCGCCCTGCGTTCCCGCCGGGCGAAGAGAAAGAAAAGGTCAGCGACAGCGCATCGCGCACACGCGGCCGAAGTCGACCACGCGCCGCTGCGTCAGCCAGGTGCCTGCGCCACAGCACACCACGGCACCGGCGGCCGACGGCCCGGTTCCGGCGTGGTGGAGGCGCGGCTCGCAGGCCGGCGCGATGGCTGTATGCAGCATGCGCTCAGCATGCCGGAGGCGGGAACCGTACGTCCAACGACGATTCGCCATCAAAATCGATCACGATTCATAATCAATTAATGCTAGCCTCGGCCCATGCGACCGACCCTGGACATCGTGGCGCTGCGCAGCCTCGTCGCCGTAGCCGACTACGGTGGCTTCCACCGCGCGGCCGGTGCGCTTGCGCTCAGCCAGTCCGCGGTCAGCCAGCACGTCCGACGGCTGGAGAAGACCCTCGGAGCTCCTGTCGTCGAACGCGACGGACGCAGAACCCGGTTCACCGCCCACGGCACCCAGCTCCTCGAAGAAGCCCGGCTGATCCTTGGTGCGCACGACGGGGCCGTCCGCCGGCTGCTCGGCGAAGACGGGCCCGCGGCCGCGACCGTCGTCATCGGTGCCACCGAGCACGGCGCCGACCAGATCCTCCCGGTGCTCACCGAGGCGGTGCGGGCGGTGCGTCCGGGTGCCGAGGTCCGGGTACGGATCGACCGCTCGGTACGCCTGACGGACGCGGTCGAGCGTGCCGAAGCCGACCTCGCCGTCTACGTCACCGAGGCAACCGCCGCCGCGGGCACCCCTGTCGGTGCCCTCCCGTTGCGCTGGTACGCGGCCCCCGGCTGGACGGCGTCCGCCGCCACCTCGCTGCCATTGGTCGCCATCAACGAGCCGTGCGTCATCCGCCGCCGTGCCCTCACGGCGCTGGCCGCCCATGACATCCCGGCCACCGTCGTCGCGGAGGCCGGCTATCTCGCGGGCGTCCTGGACGCCGCCCGCGCCGGGCTCGGCGTCGCCCTGCTTGCGGTTCCCGGCGGCCAGCCCCCCGAAGGGCTCGTCCCGCGCGACGACCTCCCCGCCGTCTCTCCGGTGCCGCTCAGCGCGCGCCCCCGGCGCGGCGCCGACCCCTCCCTGATCGGCACCGCCATCGAGGCCGTGCGCGCCCTCCTCGCCTCCCGCGAGACCGACCGCGCGGCATGACGCAACGGGCGCATGGCGCCGCTACGAAGGCGTCATCGCGGCAGAGGCCAGGCGCTCCGCCCCTGCCATGACCGGCTCTTGACCCACGGTTGGCGATTGCCGGGGTGCGGGAAAAGAATCGACGCGGACGGATGGCGCGGGCCAGTGGGAATCAGATGCACGCCGCCCGGTGCTCTGACGATTTGTCTCCTCGACTGCTCATCTCCGGCCGCTCGGCACTCGTCGAGGGGCCGCTCGAGACCAGATGAGGAAGTGGCGGTGGGCGGTGGGCGGTGGACTTCGAGACGCCGAAACACTGTGGCAGGGCCCGCCACGCGAACCCACTCACCAGCACGTAGATGATGGCGGCGAACAGCGTCTCATCAGGCGTGTTCGCAGTACCACCACCCTGCGGCCGCAGCCGATCCTCCGGAATCAGCGGCCGGGCCATCTCCCACAAACCATCCGGAACAATCCAACTCCACGCATCCCGCCCCATGGCAAGCTCAACGAGCGATCACCACATATTGATCAGAAACTCATGGGGTTCTCGTTCAGACCACCAACGCGGCCACCGCCCGCAACCGCAAGGCCTCCTGCGTCGACGGCGACGGATGCCGCGCGTCCCCCACCAGATCGCTCACACACCACCCACGACCCAGAACCCAAACCGTTTCGGATCAGGACCCCATACCGAGATGCGCTCCACCGGCGACGTCGAGAGAGACGCCGGTGATGTACCGGTTGGCCCGGTCCGTGAGGAAGCCGATCGCGTTGGCGACCTCGGTCGGTTCGGCGAAGCGGCGCATGGGGAGCTGCGCGGCGCGAGCGTCTCGTGCTGCCTGCGCGGAGCCGGACTGGTCGGCGAGCTGTGACCACATCGGCGTGTTCACTGGTCCGGGATTGACGGCGTTGACCGAGATCCCGTCCGGTCCGAGGATCTTCGCCATCGACCACATGATGTGCAGCACGGCGATCTTGCTGGCGTTGTACGGCAGGTAGTCGATCCGCGCTTCCTTGGCCGCGACCGACGACAGCAGCAGAATGGTGCCCTTCGTGCCGGTGTCCCGCATGAGGTTCGCGACCTCGCGCGTGATGGTGAACGTGCCCGTGGCGTTGATGCGCATGGTGCGCTCGAACTCCTCGGTCGTGGTCGCCAGCGGATCGGGGGTGCCGCCCAGCACCCCCGCGGCGTGGACGAGGACGTCGATGCGGCCGTGCTCGGCGACGGTCCGGCGTACCACTTCGGAGGTCTGCTGCTCGTCGGTGACGTCGAGCTCGGCGAAGCCGGCGATGTCCTGGCCGTCGAGCGGTGCGAGGTCGGCCCCGACGACGATGTCCCCGCGCGCCTGCAGCGCGTCGACGGCGGCCGCGCCGATGCCGCCGCTGGAGCCGGTGACCAGGGCGACCTGGGGCTGCGGCGCTACTGCACTGCTTTGCTGGACCACGTGCGTCCCTCCTGTTCCTCGGTGGGCAGGCCTGCCGCCGCGAGGATCTTGTCGAGTAGCTGCTGGGTCTTGACCGCTTCCCATCCGGAGGTCAGCGGCTGCTGCCGGTCCTGAACGCGGTCGAGGAAGTGGCGGACCGCGTCGGCGAAGCCGAAGGTCTCGGTCGCGGTCGCCCAGCCGAACGCCTCCGGGCTCATCGACCGGACGGTGCGGACGCCGTCCGCCGTCACCGCGACGGTGTCGGGGGCGACGACCTCCGCCGAGCGCAGCTGCCCGTACGCGTCGAGCTTCTCACCCCACGCGCCGGCGGTTCGGGCCGCGACCAGCAGGCCCGTGTTCCCGGTCGAGAACCGGATGAGGGCGGCCGTGCCGTCCTCCTCCCAGGGGTCGGTTCCGGCGGCCGCGCTGGTGACCTCGACGACGTCTCCGCCGCAGAACCAGCGGAGGAGGTCCACCATGTGGATCGCGTTCTCGAACGTGGCCCGGTACTCGGAGCCGGCGCGGTTCTTCTGCGCGACGCAGAACGACGCTCCGGCCGCACCGAACGCTTTCCGCGCGGCGACGTACACGGGCGCGAACCGCCGGTTCAGGCCGACCATCAGGATGCGGCCGTGCTTGTCGGCGAGCTCCGCGAGGCGGACCGCGTCGGAGGTCGAGGTGGCGAGGGGCTTCTCGCAGAACACGTCGATGCCGGCGCGCAGGGCGCTCTCGACGGCCGCGACGTGCTTGGAACGGGGAGTGAGCACGAAGACGGCGTCGAGTTCTTCGGCGTCGAGCATCGCGTCGACCGTGCGGTACACGTTCGCGAACCCCCACCGACGCTGCAACGGGCTCGGGTCCTCGCGCCGCGAGACCAGGGCGCGCAGTTCGATGTCGTCGCGCTGTACAAGGGTGGGCAGTTGCGCGATGCTGGCGATGTTGCCGGCGCCCACCACGCCGACGCGGAGTGCGGTCACGAGCGGACCTCGGCCTTCTGGCCGGCCGCCTCGACATCGAGCTGTCGCAGCAGCGTACGGAGGTGCTCGGCGCCGCGTCGGAATCCGATCTCGGGGGCTTCGAGATCCTGCGGATGCCACCGGTACTCGTATTCGAGCGAGAGCACGTCGTCGTAGCCGACCTCGCGAAGGCGTCGCAGGATGGACGACCAGGCGAGGATGCCGTCGCCGACGACGCGCGACATGACGGCGCGTTCCTCGGCGTGCACGCGCGCCGTCTCGGACGCGACGAACGGGGCGTTCGGGTCCTTGAAGACAAGGTCCTTGACGTGCACGTGGCCGATGAGATCGCCCTGGACGGCGAAGGCGTCGTCGAAATCCTCGTCGTGGGTGAAGGTGAGGTTCGCCTGGTCGTAGAGGACGCGGACGGCGGGCGAGTCGACCGCGCGGATGAGCTTGGCGGTGTCACGCGCGGTCTGCGTCATGGTGCCGAAGTGGTTCTCGGCGCAGAGCACGACGCCTGCGTCCGCCGCAGGTCCGGAGAGCTCCTGGAGCGAGCGGACGAGCTGCGTCCAGTGCGCGGCGTGGTCCTGCCGGTCCGGCTGCCACGCGCCGGAATAGACGCGGATGCGGTTCGCGCCGACGGCGTGGGCGATGTCGATGGCCGACCGCAGTTCGTCGACGGCTGCTCCGCGTATGCGCTCGTCGGTCGCGTTGATGGCGGTCGTGTACGGGGTGAGCCCGATGACCGGGATGCCTTCGCCGTCGGCGACGCGTGCCGCTTCCGCCGCTGCCGCGGCACCGCCGATGGGCAGACCGCTCGTGTAGTCGTCCTGGTAGATCACCTCGGCGGCATCCAGGCCCGCTCGGGCGAAGAGTTTAAGCGCTTCGGGAACGGTGTGGTCGGGGGTGCCGAGGGTATGGCCGGCGATCTTCACGAGGGTGTCTCCGAGGTCTTCGAGGTCTTCGGGGTCGAGTGGGTGTGCCAGTCGTGGGGGCCGACGAGACGCGGAGGATCGACGACCCGCGAGCGGTCGACGAACTCGAGGATGAGCCCCCAAGAGGTGCGGGCGTACACCCACCGGTTCCCGGCGACAGCGGGGCTGTCGCCGCCGACCTCCTTGCGCGCACCGAGGATCTCGATGCCCCGGAGGTCGGCGACCGCGGCGACGACGTCGTCCACGTCGTCGACGACGAAGCAGAGATGGTGCCCGCCCGCATCGCTGGCCCGCGGGAACTTGGGGGAGCGGTCCTCGCTCCACCACTGGAACAACTCCACGTTCAGATTCGGCGGCAGCCGGAGCATGCGCAGCTCCAGGTGCGCGTCCGCGGGCACGCCGAAGTGCTCCGGCATGACCGCGGCATCGGGTCCGCGGGTGGAGCGATAGAGCTCCTCGGCGCCGAGCAGGACGGTGAACAGGCGGGTGGCGTCGTCGAGGTCGGGGACGGTGAAGGCCACGTGGTCCACGTATTGCAGACCGGGAAGGCGACCGGGGTTCGGATTCATGAGCGCAGTTCCTGGGTGGAGGAGCGGATGAGAAGCGATGGTTCGAGCACGACGTGGTCGGGCGGGCCGCCGGCGATGAGGGCCTCACCGAGTTCGATGGCGATCCGTCCGAGGTCGGTGATTGGTTGTCGGACACTGGTCAGCCGGGGGTTGAACTGGGCGCCGAGGTCGAGGCCGTCGAAGCCGATCACCGACAGGTCGGCGGGCACGGTCAGTCCGCGCGAGCCGAGCTCGGAGATCATGGCGAATGCGATGAGGTCGTTGGAGGCGATCACGGCCGTCGGGCGGACCGGTTCCCGCATCCAGTGGTCCACGAGCCCCGGCCCCGGTTCGGCGCCGGGCGCCGCCTCCAGGACGACGGGCGGGATGGCGTGACGCTCGGCGGCGTGGTGGTAGGCGTCCCAGCGATCCTGGGCGGTGTACGTGCCGACGATCCCCGGGGCGTAGGCGATGTTCGTGTGGCCGAGACCAAGGAGGTGGTCGAAGGCCAGGTCGATGCCCCGGGCGCTGTCGACAGTGACGGTGGGCACGGCCGGGTCGTCTTCGACCCGGTCGATGACGACGACCCGGTTCGGAAACGCGTACCGGCGGAGCGCCTCGAGGTTGACCCGGGTTGAGGGGGCGACGATGCCGAAGGGGGAGTACATGGACTGCATCGCGCTCACGTAGTCGGCGGTCTGCCCGGTGTCGCCGTCGGTGATGCAGAGCATCAGCTGGTAGCCGCGTGCTTCGGCGGCGGCGGCGGTCGTGCGCGCCAGCTCGGCGAAGAACGGGTTGGTCAGGTCCGGAACGATCAGCGGGACGAGGTTGCTCGAGCCGCGGCGGAGAGCCTGCGCGAGGGGGTTCATCGAGTACCCGAGCTCGGCTGCGACACGCAGCACGTGTTCCCGGGTCGCCGCGCGCACGGCATCCGGCTTCGAGAACGCACGCGACACGGTCGAGCGGTGGACGCCGGCCGCTTCGGCGACGTCGTCGATGCTTACTTCAGCCACGACGCGCCGTCCTCTCCAGGTGCGGCGACCAGATGAGCTCCATAGTGGTCAGAAGCTCGGCGAGCGTCGGCAGGCCCGCGAACCCGGTCGTGAGCGTGTCGGCGACGCCGGTGACGAACACGTCGTACAGCGGGTCGCTGTCGACCTCGAGGACGGCGCTCTTGGTGACGCCGGATTGGTCGGTGAATGTCGCGTCGCCGTTGGTGTCGACGGTGGCGAACCCGTTGGTCCCGGCCGCGGTGAAGCTGCAGTACCGCTTCAGCGGCGAGTTGGGGAACGCGTAGCCGACCTCGACGATTGCCTCGCGGCCGGTGGCGGTGGTCAGGATCATCGTGGCGTGGTCGTCGACCGCCTCGCCGTGCAGCGTGGTGGAGAGCTTCCGGACGACGTCGACGGGATGTCCGAGGTGACGGATCGCCAGATCGACGAAGTGCGGGCCGAGGTTCATCAGGCTGCCGCCGCCCGAGAGGGCGGGTTCGAGCATCCACGGGTTGCCATTGCTCCGATACCGCGAGGGCGGACCGGCGACGAACGCCATCCGTTCGTAGACAATGTCGCCGGCCTGTCGCAGCCACGTGTCGATCGGGGCGCCGCGCTGGACGAGCGGCACGGTCGCCGGCACGGCGGCCGAGCGCGCCTCCTCTTCGATCGTCCGAAGGTCGTCGAGGCTCGCACCGGCGGGCTTCTCGATCACGAACGGGATGCCGCGCTCGATGAGTTCTCGGCCGACCGCGAGCATCTCGTGGTGCGGGCAGAACACGAACGCCACCTCGATGCCGTCCTGGTCCAGAGCCTCGTCGACGCTCGCCGCGACAGGTGCGCCCAAGGGCTCGGCGAATGTCCGAGAGACCGCGGGGTCGGGGTCCTGCACCGCCGTCACGCGGAAGTGTCGAGCCAGCCCGGCACGGTACAGCGGCGCGTGCCAGTGGGACGCACCCAGCACCACGGCCGAGGGCCGAGGGGCCGAAGAGGAATGATCCACCGCCGTGGACTCCTTCGCTTCGATGAGGATCCCGGCGCATCAGTCGCTCGCGAATGAGAACGATTGCTGAGATCGATTGCAGAACAGGGTGCAACACCTCGCCGCGATCCGTCAACGCCTCCTGGACGCGGCTCGCGAAGCGCGTGAAAGTGGTGTATCCATCAGGGCCATGTTCCAGAAACTCCACGTCATAGAGACGATCCGCGATTCCGGCAACGTCCTCATCGTCCGCCTCGACACCGCCGAGGAGGCGTTCGAGGTGGCCTCGGCAGCCGTCGCCGGCGGCATCCGCGCCCTCGAGATCACCCTGTCGATCCCCGGCGCCCTCACCGTGATCGAGCGCCTGACCGAGCGCTTCGCCGGTGAAGACGTGGTCTTCGGCGCGGGCACCGTCCTCGACGGGTACGCCGCCTGGTCGAGCATTCAGGCCGGCGCGCAGTTCCTCGTCAGCCCGAACCTCAACCCTGAGATGATCCGCGTCGCCAACCGCTACCAGATCGCCACCATCAGTGGTGCGTACACGCCGACCGAGATCCTCGATACGGCCGAGGCCGGCGCGGACATCGTCAAGCTCTTCCCCACCGAAGCCGGCGGCATCCCTTACGCCAAGGCGGTCCTGGCGCCGCTCGCGCACATCCCGATCCTGCCGGCGGGTGGCGTCACCACCGCCAACGTCGGCGACTGGTTCGCCGCAGGCGTCGCGGCGGTCGGAGTGGGCAGCGCCATCACCAAGGCCGGCCGCCCCGACGGCGACATGGGCAAGGTCACCGCAGCGGCGAAGGAGTTCGTGGCCGCGATCGAGCGAGTGAAGCAGTGACACCCGACGTCCAGGCCCTGCCCGTCGCCTACATCACGCTCGGCGGGGCGGGGTCGGGTAAGTCGACCCTGTCGAGACACCTCAGCTCCCTCACGGGCGCGGCGTATCTCGACAAGGACACGCTCGCCGGGCCCCTGGTGCGAGTGGCTCTCGAGGCGTTCGGGCAGGATCCCTCCGATCGGGAATCGAACGAGCTGTACCTGCGGAAGGTCATGCCGGCCGAGTACGAGACGCTCTTCGCGACCGCCGGCCGGAATCTGGAACTCGGCCACTCCGTCGTCCTCGATGCACCGTTCGTGGCGTACCTCGGAGACCCCGACTTCCTGCGTCGCTCGACCGAGAATGCAGGCTGGCCCGCCGCTCGCATCCGGGTGATCCACGTGCGCACCTCGCCCGAGGTCGTGCGGCAACGGTTGATCGAGCGCGGCAGCGAGCGGGACCGGGTCAAGCTCGCCGGATGGGACGTCTACTGGGAGCGATTCGGTGCTCTCGAGTGCCGCTGGAACACCGGCGAGCACGACATCGTCGTGAACGACGACGAGTCGGCGTTCACGCGCCTGCGCGAGCTGGTTCAGCACAACTGACCGCTGCGTTCCCGGGGTTCGACGACCAGGGTGACCGCTGGGTCTTGACAGCGAGGGCGGACGCGTGTGACTTTTCGTAACGGCGTTACAGGTAACGCTGTTACTCCACGATGGCGAGGAGACGAAGACATGGCACTGGCCGGTGACGTCACAAATGCGATGCGTGTGCTCGAACTGCTGGCGCCGCATCCCGAAGGCCGACGCGTCACGGAGATCGCCGAGCGCCTGGGCGTCAACAAGGCCATCGCTCATCGCCTCCTCGCCGCCCTGGTCGATGCGGGCTATGTGAATCAAGACCCCCGCACCTCCAGCTACTTCGCCACTCACAGCCTCGGCGCCCTGGGGCTCCGCCAGCTGTCCTCGTCAGGAGTGGGAACGTGGGCTCAGCGAAGCCTGGACTCGCTCGCGGCGGAGTGTGAAGAGCTCGTTCGCCTGGCAGTAGTCAGCAACGACTCCTTGAAGTGGATCGCCAAGGCCCAGGGGGCGAACTCGTCCCTCCGCATCGACCCCGTCATGGGCCAGGACGCGGTCCCCCACGCCACTGCATCCGGGAAGGCGTGGCTCGCCACTCTTTCTCCGGACCGAGTCGCGACCGTGCTGGCGCACGAGAGCCGTCTCGACGTCACCCCCAGATCCCCCCTCGATCGGTCCGCTCTCCAGGTCGAGCTCGACGAGGTTCGTCACCGCGGGTACGCCACGACGATTGAGGAGATGGATCTCGGTATCAGTGCCGTGGCGGCCGCCATCCACGGAGCCGGACCGGGCCGGGAGGCCACCGGGACGATCAGCATCGCGGGCCCCTCCGTGCGGATGACCCGAGCGCGCATGGCCGAGCTGTCGCCGCCCCTGCTCGCGGCCGCGGCTGACCTCTCCCGGAGCTGGCCGAGCTACACCTACCTCGTCGCAGACGAGGAACTCTCCGCCTAGACAGGCAGACACCCCTTTTCAACAGGTTCAGCGACCCTCGGCCCGGGCGTTGGGATGCTCACTCGCGCCCAAATTCAAAGGAGAATTCAATGACGGCCTCACGTCGCGCGCCCAGTACATCCGCCCCCGACAGCACAGACCCTGTCCCGCGTAAGAGACAGGCCCGTAACCTGCTCGCCGGGACCGTCGGGCACTTTGTCGAGTGGTACGACTGGTATGTATACGGTCTTCTCGCCGCTGTCTTCTCCGCGCAGATCTTCCCCTCGGGCTCCCAGTTCGCGTCCCTTATCGCCGCGTTCCTCACTTACGCCATCGGGTTCATCGTGCGGCCTCTGAGCGGCATCATCCTCTCCCCGCTTGCCGACCGGTACGGGCGCCGACGCGTCCTGTCTCTCGCGGTCTCGGGGATGGCTCTCGGCGCGTTGATCATCGGGTTTACACCCCCGTACGCGACCATCGGCTACTTCGCGCCGATCCTGTTCGTCGTCGCCCGCATCCTCCAGGGCATCTCCGCCGGCACCGAGGGGCAGAGCGCCATCGCGTTCATGGTGGAACACGCTCCAGCCAACCGGCGCGGACTTTTCGGCTCCTTCACCAACATGGCCAGCGGGCTGGCAACCCTCGCCGCAACGGGCGCCGCAGCCACCGTCACCTCTGTTTTCGCCGCCGACACCCTGGCGTCCTACGGATGGCGGATCCCTTTCATCATCGGTGGTGTGATCGGCGTCGCTGGACTCATCCTCCGCGCCCGCTCGGACGAGTCTCCGGAGTTCGAAGCCAGCACGCTCGTCGAGCAGAAGTCCGCACCCGCGAAGCTCCTCCAGCTGCTCCGCGAGCACCCCAAGGCGATCCTGCAGACGGCTGCCCTGTCCGCTCCCGCCGTGGCCTACTACACCTGGGCGACGTTCCTGCCCACCTACGCCAACCTCACCTCGGGCCGAGACCTGTCCTCCACCCTTGCCGGCAGCGTGATCGGCCTGGCGCTGCTGGTTGTCGTCGTCCCCGCCGGCGGCTACCTCTCCGACCGTCTCGGTCGCCGGAAGATCTTCCCCATCATCGGCGCCATCGGAATGATCGTCCTGTTCTATCCGCTCCTTCTCCTCCTGCAGGCGCCCGGTTTCGGTGTCTACGTCATCGTCGCCGCCTCCGGATGGGTAGTCCTCGGAATCTGGCAAGGCGTCTACCCCACCATCCAGGCTGAGCTGTTCCCCGCCTCGGTCCGCGTCTCCGGAATCGGATTCGCCCATCAGATCGTCATCGCCCTCTTCGGCGGCACCGCACCCCTCATCGCGTCCGCGTTCGTCGGCGCCGGACGGCCCATGTACCTGGCGATCTACATGATCGTCATCGTCGCCCTGTGCCTCATCGTCTACTTCACGCTCCCGGAGACCGGCAGCCGTGCCCCGCGGGAGATCGTTTCCGCGACCGACACCATCGCCGTCGTCATGAGCGAGGACTCGTCCACTGCTGCCAGTTCAGCCCCTGAACAGCACATGGAGCCCCGGTCGTAGCCGCCCCTGCTCCCGAGCGCGCGATGGGGGCACCTCAAAGATGGAACGGAAATTCATATGATCATCAACACTTTTTCGTACCTTTGGTCTGCAACGGCGATCGATGCGATATCCGAGTTGACCCAGAATGGGTACAACACCTTCGAGGTTCCCATCAGCTCCCCACATTGCTGGCCGGAAGAGATCTCCAGCACCGAGCGTTCGGAAATCCTGGCGACGCTCAACGAGAACGGCGCCAAGATCCGATCGCTGAACGCCGGCGGATACGACATCAATCTGGCCAGTCCTGCTGCCAGCATGCGCCGGAAGAGCATCGAGCACATCACGTCGGTGATCGATCTTGCGGTGGCTTGGGATGTCCCGGAAGTTGTCATCTCACCCGGCACACGGCGTCCTATGATCTCGCCCTCGCTCGAGAACGTCCACGGGTGGATGTACGAAAGCCTGGAAGAGCTGATCCCGCTGGCCAAGCGGGCGGGAAAACGACTCCTCTTCGAGAACACTCCCTACTGCTTTGCTCCCACGATTGGGGAGCTGGCAGATATCGTCGGCACGGTCAACGATGACGCACTAAAAATCGTGTACGACGTCGCGAACGCTGCTTATATCGGGGAGGACCCCGTATCGGGTCTGCGCTCACACCACAGGTCGATTGCACTCATGCACATATCCGACACAGGTACGGAAACGTGGGGCCACGACCCCATCGGCACTGGGGTGATCGATTGGAACGGCCTGGGTAAAGCAGTCCAAGAAACCATCGGGGTGGACAACGTCGTGCTCGAAATCATTCGCGAAGAGAACACCCTGGAAGTATTCGCGAAGGCGATGGTTGATCTCAGTGAAGAGGGCTGGAATCTCGGAGAGTAATTTCAGCTCCCCGGGATTCAGAATGACTCCGAGGGTCATCGAACAGTACGGTGACAGTTCTCAATCATCGGTGCGAGTCGAAGTGCTTCGAAACGCGCCAGATGCAGCTGTCACCACTTGCGTGGCCTGCTGAGTATGCCCGCTGGAAATATACAAGGAGAGTGTGCAATGAGGGTTCTGGTCAGTGGTGGAAGCAGCGGCATCGGCGCGGCTGCAAGCCTGAGGCTCGCAGAGGCAGCGCTTGCCCGCGGCGAGAAGCCGATGATCGCGGTATCCGGCCTTACTGCGAACGCGCGACAAGACGAGGTCGTCCGGTCGATCCAGTCGATGGGCGGAAAGGCCATTGCATTGACAGGAGACCTGGGTGATCCCGACGTGCCCGGTCAGCTGATAACCGCTGTGGTTGACGAGTTCGGCGGCTTGGATGCGCTGGTGGCAAATGCCGGAATCGCCAGCCCTGGCGCGCTCAAGGATCTCTCCCTGGAGGACTGGAACGACATGTTCTCCGTCAACCTCCGCGGGGCGTGGCTACTTGCCAAAGCAAGTCACGCGCACCTGAAGGATAGCCGCGGGTCCGCCTGTTTCACCTCTTCAATGTCCGGCCAGCTCCCACATGCCGGATCAGGTGCATACAGTCCGACCAAGGCTGCGCTCACGATGTTGGCTCAGACACTCGCGCTGGAATGGGCACCTGACGGAATCCGCGTGAACGTGGTATCCCCGGGCATGACTCGCACGCAGATGACTGAACAAATGTACCTCGACCCCGAAGTCAAGAAGGCAAGGGAAGAAATCATCCCGTTGTCGAAAATTGGCGACCCGATGGATATCGCGAACGTGATCGAGTTTCTTGTCAGCCCGCTGGCAGGATATGTCACCGGCCAAGATGTCTGCGTCGATGGGGGTTTCTCCAAGTCCATCCTCAGCCACATTCCCGGTCGGCCCAGCTCCAAGTCCTGACGGGGTTCTTCCTCTGGCCACCGAGGCCGATCGTGAGCGGCTCCGCCGCCCACTCTCTGGTCCGAAACAGTTTGGGTTCTGGGTCATTGGTGGTGTGCGAGCGATCTGGTGGGGGAGATGCGCGGCATCTGTTTCGCCGTCGGCGCAGGAGGCCTTGCGGTTGCGGGCGGTGGCCGCGTTGATGGCGGGGCGGGACCGTGAGGATGTGGCGGCGTTCTTCTTCTTCTTCTTCTTCTTCTTCCGCAGACGCCAACGCCAACGCCAACCGCACATCGTCCGCGGCTACTTCGGCGGCCCACACGTCCGCTACGTCCTGAACGAGAACCCCATGAGTTTCTGATCAATAGGACATGGTCTTAGCCAACGGCCTCTCCTGTGCCGGAAGCCGGAGGGACAGGAAACCACCGGATGTGCTGAGGGGCACTGCGGTCTTAAGACGTCGTTTCCTTTGGTGCTGATGGTGCCCGCCGGGCGGCGAGGCATGTCGGCCAGGCGTCGGCCGTGAATCGCATGGGACACAAGCAGCGGTCGAGGGCCGCATCCCGCGCTGGGATGCGGCCCTCGATGCGTGTGGTTACGAAGTCCAGCCGCCGTACGGCACGGTGATGAGTTCCATGGCGTGGCCCGCCGGGTCCATGAAGTACATGCCGTGGCCACCGTCGTTGTGGTTGATCGCGCCGGGCTGCTTCCGGTGGGGGTCGGCGTAGTGCTCGATGCCGCGCTGGCTGATCTGCGCGTACGCTGCGTCGAACACCTCCTCGGAGACCAAGAAGGCATAGTGCTGGGGGGTGATGCTGTGCGCGGGAACCGTGGCGAAGTCCAGAGTGACGCCGTTGCTCAGGTCAACCGCGATGAACGGGCCCCACTCGGCGGTAATCTTGAGGCTGAGCAGGTTCGCAAAGAATTCTGCGGACTCCCGGTTGTCCCGGGCATGGACGATCGTGTGGTTCAACTCGACTGACAAGGAATGCCTCCGAAGGCATGTCCCGACACCTCCATGTCTCACCCAGCCGGTGACCGACACGCGATGCCACCGTAGATTCTAGCCCTGTCGTCTACGCAGCAAGCCGACGGTAGTTGATGAGGGCTGCGGCCATACCGACGAAGGCAAGGAAGTGCTCGGCCTTACGTTCGTAGCGGCGGTGCAAGCGACGGCATCCGGCCAGCCAGGAGACGGTGCGCTCGACTACCCAGCGGTGTCGGCCCAGGCGCTCGGAGGATTCGATGCCCTTGCGGGCGATGCGGTGGCGGATGCCACGCTCGCGGAGCCATTTCCGCAGGTGGTCGTAGTCGTAACCCTTGTCGGCGTGGAGCTTGGCCGGCCGTCGGAGACGGGGCCCGCGGCGGGAGCGGAGGGGAGGGATGCCCCGCACGAGCGGCTGCAGCCCAGGCTGTCGTGGGTGTTGGCGGCGGAGATGCCCAGCGACAGGGGCACCCCGTTGCGGTCGGTGAGCAGGTGGATTTTCGATCCGGACTCGCCGCGGTCGGTCGGATTCGGTCCGGTCAGAGGCCCCCTTTTGCCGCCCGCACGCTGACGGAGTCGAGCGCACACCGCGACCAGTCCAGCTCGCCGCGGGCGCCGAGTTCATCCAGGACCACGCGGTGGAACTTTGCCCGGACACGGCCCCGGCTCCATTGGGCGAACCGCCGGTGGACGGTCGGCCAGGCCGGACCGAACACCGGAGGAAGCTGCCGCCAGGTGCAGCCCGAGGTCACCAGAAAGGTGATCGCGGCCAGCCGATGGTGGCCTGCTGGTGCATCATGCGGATGGTGCCCTCGGTCGCATAAGCGACGGCGACCGGGGAAGCGTTCGATGAGCTGCGCCGTGCCGAACCAGTGGTCGCCGTGGCCATGCGTGGCGTAGATGGCCGCGAGCCGCTTGCCGGACCGCTCCACCCAGTCGCCGACCTGCCGGATCCGGTCGTGAGTGAAGGGCGGGTCGACCAGCACGGCGTCCTTGTCGCCGTAGATCAGCGTGGACGTGATCGGGGACGACACGATGGGGTTGCCGTTGGGCATGCGCTGGTCGCCTGCGCGAGGGGCGCCCGGGGAGACGAAGACTTCGTAGGACAGCGGGGCGGATGTGGCCATGTCGGCCAGCTCCTTTCGGTGTATCGGACGGTAGGTGCGAGGTGGCCGACTGCTGGCCGAGCGTGGCTTTGCCGTTCCCGACCGGCCTGGCCTGCGGCTTCGGACACTGGAGGACGTGTTTACCTACGCGCAGGCCGAGGGCGTCGAGCTGAGGCTGGTCGCCACCGAGATCCAGGTCCGCCGCCCGGTCGCGAGCCGTGGAGGCCGTCGGGCGTTCGTGTCGGGCAAGAAGACGCAGAACACCATGAAGGCCACCGTCATCGCCGACCACGACGGCCGCACCCTGTGGACGGACGCCCTGAGGCCGGGGCGGATGCACGATGCGACCGCGGCTCGCACGGTGGGCATCACCGGCTGCATTCACCACTTCGGACTGGTCGAAGTTCTCCTCGACGACGCATATTTGGGCCTGAGCCGCGATCACCCCGGCCAGGCTGTCACCCCGCCCAGACAGCCACGGCCCGGAGCGCTGCCGGGCAGAGTCGAACAATGGGAACGTGACCGGCACGACCACTCCAGTGACCGCATCAGCGTCGAACATGCACTGGCCGACCACAAACGCTGGAAGCAACTCATCCGCTGGACCCACCGCCGCGACTGCCTGCCCGACACCTACCGCGCCATCGCCGGCCTCGTCTCCGACCGCGGCGTCACCGTCTGAGACCCAGCGACCGCGCGACCCGGCACGTCCCGCCCGCAATCACGCACCAACTCGTAAGCCAAGGCCGACTCCCGCGGCTCCGACCTGGCAAACCGCCCCGCGAACCGCTCATGCACAACCGTCAGTTCATCAGCCCACAACCGAGCCTCTGCAACGTCCCCACCCATAACCAGAGCCGCAACCAACATGCTCCTGATCAGAGCCACCGGAAAGACCTGACGAAGCCCTGCCAGAGCGCCGGGCCGCCCCGCACTCAGTGCCCGGTGGCCGGGAAGGCGCCCAGCAGGCTGCGGCTGGCCGTCAGGGCAAGGTAGTCGGTGAAGGTGTCGTGATCCACCGCTTCAGTTGCGAAGTCCGCGCCGTGGGCGGTGCGTACGACACACGCGGAGAAGACAGTGGCGAAGCACTGCCGTATGGCCGTTTCCGGTTCAGGGTGTGTGATCTCGTCGCGGACGCTGAGCAGCAATGCGGTGAAGGCCCCGGCGAGGGCGTGCACATGAAGTCGGCCGCGACGCAGCACTTCCGGGTGGGCGCCGGACAGCAGGAGCACCGGCTTGAGGAAGGCTGCGTGGCGTCGGAAGAGGGCGGTCAGTTGACCGACCGCACCCCTGATCAGGGCGTCCGCGGTGAGGTCTCGCCACCGGGCCATGTCGGTGAAGGCCTGTTGGTCGGCGGCGAGGCGGGAGATGCCGTGCTCGTAGACGGCGAGGAAGAGTGCGTCCTTGTTGGCGGTGCGGTCGTAGAGGGCCCTGGGGGCCACCTGTGCCTTCTCGCAGAGGGCGGAGATGGTGAATGCCTCGTAGCCGCCCTCCTCGATGAGGGAGACGCCGGCGTCCAGAACGCGGGCCCAGGCCTGTCTGGTGCGTTCCTGGCGTGGCTCGCGGATCTCCAGGTCTTCGGTGCGGTGTTCGGTGGTGGCCATGCAGGCATTCTCGCTTCCACTCCTGGCGGACTTCTTTCCGCCTGACCGTTGACACGTGACCCCCGTGTCCCGGTCTAATGACTCCCGAACAAAACCGTATCGCACACTACGCTTTCTGGGGGGGGGGGCGCCGATGCTGATCGTTCTCAGCCGTGCCCGTGCCGCCGTCGGCGCACGTGACCGGATAGTCGCCACCGCCGTGGAAATGGCCGCTGCCGCCCGCGCGGACCCCGGGTGCCTGGCCTACACCTTCGCCGCCGACCTCGAGGATCCGGACGTGATCGTGTGCACCGAGCTGTGGCAGAGCAGCGCAGCCCTCGACGCGCACATGGCCCACCCCCACACCGCTGCCTTTCTGCACCGGGTCCACGGACTGACCGACGGTGAGCCCACCCTGATCCGCCACGCCGTCACCGGCTGATCCACCCACCGACCAGCTCGCCTCGCAAGGAGCCGCACATGTCGCACACCCCACCATCACCCGCTTCGCCCGGCCGGATCGCTGTCGTCGGCGCCGGCCCTGCCGGTATGGCCGCGGCGCTCTCCGCCCACCAGGCCGGCCACCATGTCACCCTCTTCGAGCGTCACGCGCAGGCGCGGCCGGCCGGCAACATCCTCAATCTGTGGCCCGCTCCCATCAAGGCCCTCGGCCTGCTCGGCGTCGACATCGACGACCTCGGCGCGCCCTGCCAGAGCGAGTTCCGCAACATGCGCGGCAAGCGGCGAGTTCAGGTCCGGCTGCCTGCGGATGTCGTACGCGACTACGGCGGCGGCTTCATCGGTCTGCTCCGCCCGGACCTGTACGAGCGGCTGCTGGCTGCTCTCCCACCGGGCATGCTGCGCACCGGCCTTGCGCTGGAGGGCGTGGAGTCGGACGACCGAGCGGTCCGTCTGCTGATGGCCGACGGAACCGTGCACGAGGCCGACGTCCTGATCGGTGCTGACGGGATCAACTCACTGGTGCGCCGCACACTGTGGGGCGACTCCCCGATCCGTCCCCACAATCTGCAGCTCTACGGCGGATACACCCTCGCCGAGAACGTATCCGCCCCCCGTGGCCTGTGTGTGCTCACACACAGCCCCACCGTGCAGGGTGCCTGGACCGCCATCCGCAGCAAGGGCCGCGACGGCTTCCAGTGGTGGGTTCTCACCGCCCACGATGCCCAGCGCCCCCTGCCCAGCGATCTCCACGGCGCTGCCGTACGCCTCGCCCACGACTTCCCGGAACCACTGCCCGGTCTCATCGCTGCGACTGATCCCGCTCACGTGCAGAGCTGGCCCATACGCGACCGCAAGCCGCTCAAGCAGTGGTCAAAGGGCAGGATCACCCTGATCGGAGACGCGGCCCACCCCACGTCCCCGTACGCCGCCTACGGTGCCGGCATGGCCACTGAGGATGGCTATTTCCTCGGTCGGCGGCTGGCAGGTGTGGACCTGACCGACCCTGACGCAGTCCACCGCGCGCTCAACGACTTCGAGGTCACTCGTAAACCCCACACAGCCCGGCAATCCCAGACGGCCTGGGCGCTCGGAAAGGTCTTTCACCACGCCCCCGCGCCTCTGCGTCGGCTGCGTGACGCCGTTCTCGATCACACACCGCTGCTCCAGAAGGTCGTCGGCGAGGGCACGCCCGGGGAAATCCTCAAGCAACTGGGGGAGATCGACCGCGCCGAGAGTGCCTTCACCGTCTCGCGTGGCGGGACTGCCTGAAAGACGTCGCTGTCCTGTCGCACAGCGGGCCTGGCCTCAGCCCGCGTGTGACGGACGACGTCGGCAGAGACGTTCTCCTCACCCGGCAGTGCGCAGGCCGGACGCCCGCTCATGGCCTGCGCCTTCCGCTGGCTTGTGCGCGCCCCCATGGCGAGTGCAAAGGGGGTAGCGCCGAGGTAAGCCCAAAAGCCGCCAGTACTTGGTCTTGGCGCCCTGTTCGGTAGTGGCCGTCACCCATTCGGCCGAAGGTCGTTGGTGCTGATACTGACTGATCCCTGGGCCTGGGGCCGACTTGTGACCTCGATCGAGCGGACCGCGTACCCGCGGTTCAAGCGGCTGATCACCTATGGGCCGGTTCCCGGAGCAGGACGAGTATCCGGAGATGGTGGTCGACTTCGTCCGCCGTACGGTCGAGCTACCGGAGGGCACACTCCCGCTGTACGAGACGTGCCGTACCGCTGAGCGGCAGCGTACGGAGGCGCGCCAGCGGGTGGGGACGAAGTATCAGCAGGCCCAGGCCCGGCAGATTGCTGAGGCGGCGATCCGCAAGGAGGCCGCTGCGAAGAACCGCCCCGCCGTCCTGATCAATATCGCGCTGGAGAAGGTGGTGGCGGCCGGGCTGGAACTGCCGGCGTTCTCCACCTTCGACACGATGACCTCCACGATCCGCACCGAGGTGAACACCTGGATCTGCTGCGGCATCCACGACCGGATGAGCCTGACCGAGCAGGCGGCGATGCTGCGGTTGTTGGAAGAGCGCGACAGCGACGGCACCACGCAGTTCAACCGGCTGAAGCAGACCGCCCAGGGCCCGAGCTGGTCACACTTCAAGCGCCTGTTCACGCGCCTGGAGTGGCTGGACGAGCTCGGCGACACCTCGGCGTGGGTGGACGGCGTCGCGGCGCCGAAGGTGACCGACTTCGCCGGGGAAGCGGACGCGGCGGACGCCTCCGAACTGCGGGGCTACGCGGCCGTCAAGCGGATCCCGCTGCTGGCCTGCCTCGCTCACAAGGCGCGGATGCGGGTACGGGACGACCTGGCGACGATGTTCTGAAAGCGGGTCGCCATGAAGATCAAGAAGACCAAGGAGGAGTTGGAGGAGAGCCGGCTCGCCGAGCGGGGGATCGTCGAGGCCCTGATCGGGAACTACTGCACCGTGCTCAAGAACCTCGACGACGGCGGCCCCGCCCAGGAGGCGTTGGCGAAGGCCGCGGCGATGACCGCCGAGGCCGTGAAGGCCCTGGAAGGGCTGGACGAGGCGGCGCCGGTGGAGGAGGTCGCCCGGCGCCTGGGCGGGGGGCTCCCCGGTCGTGCTCGCCCTGGCAAAGGCTCAGCTGATGCAGGCCGGCGGCCTGGGGGCGGTTACCGAGGCGGTGGAGGGCTTCGGCGGGTTCGCGGGGCAGTACGAGCAGATCGAGAAGGTCTCCGGGCATCACGGCAACCTCTGGCAGGTGTTGCTGTACGGGCAGCTCGGCCGGGACCGGTCGGTGATGTTCGACCTGGCGGAGAAGCTTTCGACCTGGCGGAGAAGCTGGAGTTCACCACCACGTCCGAGGACAGGCGGGTGCTGGACGCGCTCGCGCACGCCATACGGCACGAGAGCGCCCGCGGCGAGTACGTCACCGCGCTCGGCGAGAACGGCAAGACCGTCGACATCTCCTTCGCCACGCAGAACTGGCGCAAGGCCGTGCTCGACAAGACGCGGCCGGGCCGGTTCGTCCGCAAGCACTTCGAGGCGATGGTCTTCACCCACCTCGCCGAGGAACTGCGCACCGGGGACGTCGCGGTAGTCGGCTCGGAGGAGTACGCCGACTGGTCCGAGCAGCTGCTCGCGTGGGAGGACATCCAGGAGAAGCCGGCCGACTACCTGGTGGAGGTCGGGCTGTGCGAGGAGGGCGAGGCCGGTGCCTTCGACGCGGCGTCTTTCCGCCAGCAGCTGGAGGACAAGCTGCGCGGCGCCGCCGCGGCGGCGGATGCCGGGTATCCGGACAACGAGGGCCTGGTCATCGACCCGGAGACCGGTATCCCGTCACTCTGGGTGGAGTGGTGGCGCCGCTTCGGTCCGCCCTCGGGCAACGCCCCGAAGCTGAAGGACCCGTTCGGCCGGTACGTGCTGACCACGTTCGTCAAGGGCACCAACATGGGCCCGTACGAAGCGGCGAAGCACATTCCCGGAGTGTCCGGGCATTAGCTGTTGTACGTGGCCAACCGGCACTTCTCCATCGCGCTGCTGAACGGTGCCGTCGCCGACCTGGTCAACGCGTACGCCCGCCTCGACATCTCCCAGGCGTGGGGCGACGGCACCGCCGTGGCGGCGGACGGCACCCACATGGACACCTACCTCAACAACCTGCTCGCCGAGACCTCGGTGCGGTACGGCAAGGCGGGCGGGATCGCCTACCACCACATCTCGGACACCTATATCGCGCTGTTCACGCACTTCAACCCGTGCGGGTTTTGCATCAGCGTCGCGAGGATGCTTCTCACCGGGTCGAGCTGCTCGATGGCGATGGTGAGCCGATCGAGGTGGTCTCGGGATTCTTGCGGTTCCTGGCCGCTCGCAACTGCTCTCCGAACACGCTCGTGTCGTACGCGTACGACCTCCGCCACCTGTGGCGATTCCTCGGCCAGCGGGGTCTGACCTGGGACGTGTTTGCCCCGCCGCATGCGATCCCGCTGCTGGAGTACCTGCGCTCGGTGCCGTTCCGGCGGCCCCGGAACCGCATGGTGCTTACCGTGGCGACGATCGGCGCGGACGGACCGGCCACGAAGCTCGCGGCGACCACGGTGAACCGGATCCTGGCGGCGGTTTCCTCGTTCTACGAGTTCGCCATCCTGGCCGGGCTGCTGGACCGCGCGAACCCGATCGAGAAGCGCCCGGACCCGGCCTCGCAGCGGGTGTCCGAACGGCACCGTCCGTTCATGGGGCGGGCCAGCCGTCAGCGGCCCGTTCGCCGCGCGGTGCGGGTCAAGACCGTCCAGGCCCTGCCCCGTCCGCTGGACGATGCCCAGGTCAAGGCCCTGCTCACCGAGTTGCGGTCGGTGCGCGACCGGGCCCTGATGCTTCAAGGCGGGATGCGGCCCGGCGAGGCCCTTGGGCTGCACCTGGAGGGCATCACCTACGGTCGGCGCCGCGTCGTGGTCCGCCACCGCGACGACCACCCCAAGGGCGCGCGGTCGAAGTCGCGTTACGAGCGGGTGGTCGACCTGCACGAGCCCGGGGCTCTGGTCGCTGTCAGTGCCTACGTCATGGGTGATCGACCCACCGACACGGACACGCCGCTGGTCTTCCTCATCGGTAACCCCGCACGCGCTGCGGCACACCCACGCCACACGGATGTGGGAGGGCGGGATGTGGGAGCTGACGGTGCAGAAGCGACTCGGTCGCGCGTCTCCGGAGTCGACTCGTCTTTACACCCGTGTCTCCGATCCGGCTGTGGTCGACGAGTACAACCACGCTCTAGGCAGGAAGAACGTGTCGGCAGAGGGGGCGAAGTGAGGCTGAAGGGGGTGTCCACGGCGGCCATCCTGGCCAGTTCCTTGGCGCTGACGGCGCCGATGCCGGAGGAGGCGCCGGTGATGACGACGACCTTGTCCTGAAGGTGGTTCATGGGGGAGATCTCCCTGTGCGGTGCTTGGCGCGTTGTCCCTGGTAAGGGCGGTACGGCCGGTGGTGCGGAAACGCGGAAGGGAGGTCAGCGCTTGCGGCGCTTGACGACGTAGGCGTACTGGTCCGGCCAGGTCGGCTCGGCATCGAGTGCGAGGGCGGCGTGCTGTGCCCAGTACGGGTTGCGCAGCAGTTCACGGCCGAGGAAGACGGCGTCGGCCTGGCCGGAGGCGATGACGTCCTCAGCCTGCTGCGGCTCGGTGATGATGCCGACGGCGGCGGTGGGGATGCCGGCCTGGTTGCGGGCCTGGGCGGCGAAGGGGACCTGGTAGTTCGGCCCGGCGACGATCTTGGCGTCGCGGACCATGCCGCCGGTGGACACGTCGAGCAGGTCGACGCCGCGGGCGGTCAGTTCCTTGGCGAGGCGGACGGTGTCCTCGCCGGTCCAGCCCTCGCGGGGGTCCTCGGGGTTCTCGGTGAGCCAGTCGGTCGCGGAGGTGCGGAAGAAGACCGGCAGCTCGGCGGGCCACACGGCGCGCACCGCGTCGACGACCTCCAGGGCGAAGCGGATCCGGTTCTCGAAGCTGCCGCCGTAGGCGTCGGTGCGGTGGTTGGAGGCCGGGGAGAGGAACGAGTTGATCAGGTAGCCGTGGGCGCCGTGCACCTCGGCGACCTGGAAGCCGGCGGCCAGGGCACGCTTGGCGGAGTCGGCGAAATCGGCTACGAGCTGCTGGATCTCGGCGACGGTCAGCTCGTGCGGGACGGACAGGCCGTCGTACGCGATGGCGCTGGGCGCCACCGTCTGCCAGCCGCCCTCGCTCTGGGGCACGTACCGGTCGGACAGCCAGGGCTTGTCCACTGACGCCTTGCGGCCGGCGTGGGCGAGCTGGATGGCCGGGACGGCGCCGTGCGCCTTGATGGCCGCAGTGATGCGGGCGAACGCTTCCTGCTGACGGTCGTTCCACAGGCCCAGGTCCCAAGGGCTGATCCGCCCGTCGGGGCGGACCCCGGTGGCCTCGGCCATGACCAGGCCCGCGCCACCGGCGGCGCGTGAGGCCAGGTGGGTGAGGTGGAAGTCGGTCGGCGCGCCGGTCTCCGGCCCGTCAGGGGCGGCGGAGTACATGCACATCGGCGACATCCACACCCGGTTGGGTATCTGGAGGGAGCGCAGCTTGAGGGGGGCGAACAGAGTACTCACGGTGTTTCTCTTTCGGGTGGGGCATCGCCGGCCGGGACAACGCCGTCGATGGGGAGATGAGGGGAGACGCGGAGCGGGCGGTTCAGTGGGCGGCGTGGGCTGCCACGGCGTCCGCGATGGGGGTGCTGCCGCCGATGACCTCGACGGTCCGGCCGGTCAGCCGCGGTTCGACGAGCAGCGCCAGCAGGACGGCTGCGACATCGGCCCGGGAGATAGGGCCCGGGCCGGTCCGCTCGGCGAGCGTGACCCGGCCGGTGCCGGGGTGTCGTTGAGCAGGCCGGGGCGGACGATCGTCGCCCGGAGCGCGGTCCGGGACCGGATGGCGTTCTCGGCCGCGAGTTTGGCCTGCAGATAGGTGCGGAAGACCGGGTCGAGGCTTTCGTCGTCGACGGCCCGCAGATCGGCGCCCATGGCGGAGAGCAGCAGATAGCGTCCGACACCGGCACTCTCGGCGGCGTCCGCCAGCAGGATCGCCGTGCCGCGGTCCACGCTGTCCTTACGGCCCACCGAACTCCCGGGGCCCGCTCCGGCGGCGAACACCACTGCGTCGGCACCCGTCAGATGCCGGGCGACCTCGTCGCTGGTGGCCTTCTCCAGATCCACGAGCCGGGCCTGGGCCCCGGCCTTCTCCAGCGCCTCGGCTTGGGCCGGGTTGCGGATGAGGCCGGTGACCGTATCGCCGCGTTCGGACAGGAGCTGCTCCAGGAGGAGGGCGATCTTGCCGTGCCCTCCGGCGATGACGACCTTCATGATCAGGCCGGCAGGCGGGTGTCGAGGACGAAGCTGACCTCGATGAGCTGGCCCGGGAAGAACAGCGAGGCGACGCCGATGGTGGAGCTGGTGGGGCGGTGGTCGCCGAAGTAGGCCAGGTTCGCCGCGGCCATCGCCATGTTGTACTTCGGCAGGTCCACGATGAACTGGGTTTCGGAGACGACCTGGTTACGGGTGGCGCCGTAGTGGGCGAGCACCTTTTCGAAGTTGGCGTAGGACTGCTTCAGCTGGGCGTCGAAGTCGTCCGGGTAGAGGAAGTTGCCCTCCTCGTCGTGGGAGAGCTGCCCGGAGACGTGGATGGTGTCGCCGACCTTGATGGCCTGGGCGAAACCGAACTCCTTCTCGCCGGAGACGCCGTGGCTGTAGGAATCGATGGCGGTCATGGTGCTTCTCCATGCTGGTAGTGCAGTTACTGCGGACAGGAGTGGGAGGTCAGGCGGCCGCGAGGCGGGTGACGGCGTCCGAGACGGGCGTGTCGCCGGAGGTGAGCTCGACGATCACGCGGCTGAGGGCCGGTGCGTGCAGGGCGGCGTCGAGGAACGCGGCGACGTCGTCGCGGTGCACGTCGCCGTACTCGACGGCGGGACCGGCGGTGACCCGGCCGGTGCCGGGGGTGTCCAGGAGGGTCCCGGGGCGGACGATCAGCCAGTCCAGGTCGGTGCGTGTCAGATAGACGTCGGCGGTCTTCTTGACCTTGACGTAGTGCTCGAAGCCCTCACTGCGCGTCCCGTCACGCAGTGCATCGGGGAACACCGAGACGAGGACGAACCGTGATACCCCGGCCAGCGCGGCCGCATCGGCGGCCTTCTCCAGGCCACGGCCGTCGATCAGGGTCGTCTTGTCCTGACCGGTGCCGTGTGCGCCGGCCGAGAAGACCACGGCGTCATGGCCGCGCATCTTGCCGGCCAGGTCCTCGACCGAGTCGGCGATGAGATCACCGATCACCGGAGTCCCGCCGGCCGCCTGTACGGTCTCGCCCTGAGCGGACCTGCGGTGCATGCCGGTCACGACGTCACCGCGTTGGGTCAGGAGTGGAGTGAGGCGGCGGCCGACTCCTCCGGCGGCGCCGATCTGGAACACCTTCATGAGCTCGTCCCGTCTTTCGCGTGTGGGGTGGGTGGTGCCGGCCGCCGGTCAGGCGGCGAACACCTGGGAGTCGTCGGCGAACGCCTTGAACTCCAGTGCGTTGCCGGCCGGGTCGAGGAGGAACATCGTCCACTGCTCGCCCTTCTGACCCGCGAAACGCACGTACGGCTCGATGACGAACTCGGTGCCCGCCGCCCGCAGCCGCTCGGCAAGCTCCTGGAAGGCATCGACCGTCAGGACCAGACCGAAGTGCGGCACGGGCACGTCGTGGCCGTCGACCGGGTTGTGTATGCGCTGCGCGCGCTCCGGCGTGAGGTGCGTGACGAACTGGTGGCCGTGCAGATTCCAGTCCACCCACGTGTCCGCGCTGCGGCCCTGCTCCAGGCCCAGGATGTCGCCGTAGAAGCGACGCGCGGCGGCCAGGTCGTCGACCGGCACGGCCAGGTGAAAGCGGGGGATCGGGGGGACGAGAACGGTCATGGCACTGCCTTCCTGCCGGGGAGCGGAGCGGCCCGTGAGCGATCCTGCTCGACTTGTCCTAATGTTGACATCACGACAACGTCTGAATGTTAACATTAGGTCATTGGTGGAGGAGGTGTAATTCGGGCATGGGTGATCAGGGCAAGGTAGCCCCGGCCCGCCGCCGGGGTCTGGCCGACGAGGTCGCGGACCGCATCCGCGAGGCCATCTTCAACGGGGCCTACGCCCCGGGCGAGCAGCTGCGCGAGGTAGAGCTGTCCAGCGAGATGGATGTCAGCCGCGGCCCGGTGCGCGAGGCGCTGCGGCTGCTGGAGCGCGAGGGCCTGGTGCACTGTGCCTGGCACCGGGGCACGACGGTGACGACGCTGTCCGCCGAGGACGTGGCCGAGCTCGACAGCCTGCGTGGCGCACTGGAGGACCTCGCCGTCCGCCAGGTGATCGCCCACGCCTCGGACGAGGACCTGACGTCCATCGCGAAGACGGCAGACATGATGGATCGAGCCGGCGATGCGCACGAAATGGTGCGCCTGGACATCGCCTTCCACGACGCGGTGTTCGCCGCCGCAGGACACCAGCGCCTCGCCGACGCCTGGGACGGCATACGGTGCCAGGTCCACCTGTTCCTGCTGACCCGGATCAGCCGTAGCACCGCCGGCTACCTCGACTGCATCCCGCGCGAGCACCACGGGCTCGTCACCGCACTGCGCGCCCGGGACACCAACACCGCCCTCGACCTCTTCGCAGCACACCGTCGCCACGCCGTTGACGTGCTCGCCGGAACCACCGCCTGAGTGTCGGCAAGCGTTCGAATAACGACAGGCGCGACGGGCGTCCAATGAACCCGGACTTTCCCGGGCCCGACGGCGGCGCCGATCCAAGCAGATCCGATGGTGGCTGATGACAGGGTTTGCTGACAGTTGGAGTCGAATGCGACCCCCGACACGGGGAGTGGCATGGCCAATCCGGTCTACAAGCGGATGTCGACCGACCAGCAGTCGACCGACCCGTCAGATGGAGCGGGGTGGGCTGACCGCTGCCGCATCCAGGCGAAGGCCCGATGTCTTTCGACAGGCCGAATCAGGCGAGGTCGACGGAGAGTCGCTGGAGGGTGGTGGCGTGACCGAGCGGGCTGCCGCTTTCGACCCAGTGGCTCAGTGGAGTCGTGGCAAACAGGCCCGAGCGCGCCAGGAGTCCAGCGCCGATGACGCCTTCGGCATGGTCGAGCGATGCGGCGCGGACAGTCAAGCCGGCAGTGACGAGGCGATTGCATCGCGTGTGTACCGCCGAGGAGACGACGTCGACGAACCGGGTTCCGGTTCGAAGTACACCACCGCCAAGGACGAGCACTCCGGGATTGCAGAAGTTGACCAGATTGGCGATGACCTCCGCGACGAGGCGGGACCTCTTGTCGATCATTTCCAGGGCCAGGCTGTCCGCAACCACTGCGGCGGCACCGACGTCTCCGAGGGTGAGGGTTCCGGTCCGGCCCAGCACCTTGGTGAGGTAGGGACTTTCCTCCACCCGGCGGACGGACTCTTCGAGCATGGACCAGCCGCTCGCGACGGCCTCCAGGCAGCCGGTTCGGCCGCACCGGCAGACCGCCGATGGATCGTCGACGACGTGGGTGTGGCCGATGTCGCCGGCGGCACCGCGGTCCCCACGGAGGAGGCGTCCCCGGGTGACCAGGCCCGCCCCGATGCCTGTGCCGACCTTGATGAAGAGCATGTCTCGTTCGTCGCGCGGCGTTCCGGACGTCCATTCGCCCAGCGCCATGAGGTTCACGTCGTTGTCCACCCAGACGGGCGCGTCGTAGTGCTCGCGGAGCCAGGCCCTGACGCTGAAGCCGTCCCAGCCGGGCATGATGGGGGGAGCGACAAGGTGGCCGGAGGCGAACTCCACCGGCCCGGGCACCCCGACCCCGATCGCCCAAGGCCTGCCCAGCCCGGTCTTTCGGGCAAGGGCGGCGAACGCCGACTGGACCTGCCGCATGGTGGGTTCGGGGCCGGTCTCGACCGCCCAGTCCTCGTGATGGGAGGCGACAATCGTGCCCGAGAGGTCCATGACAGCGGCGGTGAACTCGGACGCACCGACCAGGGCGCTGTAGATGTGTCCTGCCCCGGATCCGAAGCGCAGCGTGCGGGCCTGCCGACCCCCGGACGAGGGCGCCAGCTCACCGACTTCGAGGAGCCCGAGCGAGAGTGCCTGCTCGACGCGTTGGGTGACTACTTTGCGGCTGAGGCCGGTCGCGGTGACCAGCTCCGGCCGGGTCGCGACGCGGCCGGAGCGCACGAGGTCGATGATCGTGGCAAGTGAGGTCGCTTCCTGCGTGGGCGGCTCGGACACCAGGGGAATCCCGATTGCCTGCTCCGGGAGCGGAGCGGTGCTGATCGGGACCGGGCGGCCCATGTCTTTCCCCGTTCGTCGTTCCAACGTTTACTTCTCACCGGGATGTTACGACAGGGCCGTATCGGCCCGAGCGCCGTCGCCGACTCGGCGGCCACGGTGACGACGGTCCAGAGCATTCCCGGTCCGACCGAGTACTCCGCATGGCCGGGGTAGTTGTCCGCGGACCGTGAACGTCTACCTGTTTCTGTCGCCGACCGGTGTGCTGTCCGGCCCTGCGGCCGAAGGCCCGTCGAGTACTGTCATTGGTGGGCGAAAGCCGCGTCGAAGGAGGCCGTGGGCAACTGCCACAACAAGGACCGGACGTGCTGGACGGCCTCGGCGGCTCCGCGCATCCGGTCCATTCCGGCATCTTCCCACTCCACGGAGACGGGGCCGGTGTAGCCGATCGAGGCGAGGGCGCGGAAGGCGTCCTCCCAGGGGACGTCGCCGTGCCCGGCGGAGACGAAGTCCCAGCCCCGCCGCGGGTCGCCCCATGGCAGGTGGGATCCGAGGACTCCGGACCGGCCGGTGGCGGGTCGGACACGGGTGTCTTTGCAGTCGACGTGGTAGATGCGGTCGGCGAAGTCGTTGATGAACCCGACGGTGTCGATGCCCTGCCACAGCATGTGCGAAGGATCCCAATTGAATCCGAAAGTCGGACGATGGCCGATGGCTTCCAGGGCGCGGACGCTGGTCCAGTGGTCGTAGGCGATTTCTGCGGGGTGCACTTCGTGGGCGAAGCGGACCCCTTCGTCGTCGAAGACGTCGAGGATCGGGTTCCAGCGACGGGCGAAATCGGCGTAGCCGTCGTCGATCACCGACGGGGGGACGGGCGGGAACATGGCGACGTAGGGCCAGATCTTCGAGCCGGTGAAGCCGACGACGACGTCCGCACCGAGTCTGCGGGCCACCCGGGCTGCGCGCTTCATATCCTGCGCGGCACGCTGCCGTACGCCTTCCGGCTCTCCGTTGCCCCAGGTGCTCGGCCGCAGGATCGCTTTGTGACGGAAGTCGATGGGGTCGTCGCAGACGGCCTGGCCGGTGAGGTGGTGCGAGATCGCCCAGCAGCGCAGGCCGTGCTTGTCCAGGATGTCGAGCCTGCTCTGCAGGTAAGAGGGGTCGGCCTCGGCGCGTTCCAGGTCGAGGTGGTCGCCGGACGCGGCGATTTCCAGACCGTCGTAGCCCCACTCGCTTGCCATCCGGGCGACCGTCTCGAAGGGGAGGTCTGCCCACTGCCCGGTGAACAGGGTGACGGGCTGGCGGGAGACTGGTTGCTGTGAGGTCGTCATGTCATCTGCTCCTGGTGGTCGGTCGGAACTTCGATCCAGGTTCCGGAGGCGGCCGAGGCCAGGACTGCCTCGGTGATCCGGGCGGCGCGCAGGCCGTCGGCGAAGCGGGGAAGCCGGTCGACGGACTCTCCACGGAGCGCGGCGTAGGTGTCGGCGATGAAGTCGGTGAAGCACTCGTAGTAGCCCTGGGGGTGGCCCGCGGGCAGCGCTCCCCGTGGAGCAGGCGGGTATCCGGGGCGTCCTGGATCGCGGGCCACCGTCCGGTTCGCTTCCCGGCCGCCGATCCAGAGAGTCTCCGGGGTTTCCTGCCGGAATCCGTAGCTGGCGTCCGGCCCGTCGAAGGAGAAGGACAGGGCGTTCTTGCGGCCAGCGCTCGCCTGGCTGATCACGACACTGCCCAGAGCGCCGGTGTCAGTGGTGAAGGTGACGGTCGCACCGTCCTCGGTGGTGACCGGAACGAGAGCGCCGTCGGGACCGGGCCGGGCCGATGCGGAACGGCCGAACTGGGCGTTCACGCGGACGATGCGCTGGCCGGTGACGAATTCCGCCAGGTCGCACCAGTGGACGCCGATGTCGGCGAACGCGCGGCTGGGTCCGCCGACGTGCGCCTCGACCCGCCAGTTCGTGGCGCCCGGGTCTGCCAGCCAGTCCTGCAGATAGCTGCCGTGCAGCAGCCAGGGTGGTGTCGCGCCCGGGGCCTGGATCCGTGCCCGCGCTTCCTGGACGGAGGCGTAGTAGCGGTAGACGAACGGCACGGTGGCGATCAGTCCGCTTTGGGCGGCCAGGGTTGTCAGGGCGGCCGCGGTGGCCGCGTCCGTGGCGAGTGGCTTCTCGCACACCACGGAGCATCCCGCCTTCAACGCCGCCCGGACGAAGTCGGCGTGAAGGGCGTTGGGCGTGCAGACGTGCACGACATCCACTCCCGACTCGAACGCGGCGTCCAGGGAGCCGAGACCCGACGCTGCCCCGAACGCTTCGGCACCTGCTCGCCCCTTCTGCGGGCTGGAGCCGACGACGGCGACCAGGTCACCGCCGGCGGCGATGATCGAACGCGAGTGAACTGCTCCCATGAAGCCGGTTCCGACGACGGCAGCGCGCACTGTGCGCATGAGACCTCGCTTCTCGTGTGGCTGTTCGGGGCGGGCGGACGTCAGCGCCTGCGAGCGTCGTTCTCCAGGGACCTCAGCAGGGCATGCTGGCGGCGGACCTGTTCGAGCGAGCGGTAGGGGACGCGATCGCCCTCGTACTCACTGGAGAGGTAGCCGGTGTAGCCGTGCTCGACGAGTGTCGTGATGATCTCCTGCCACGGGATGTGCGGGTCGCTGAGTTCGTCGGTGATGTCGAAGAACTTCGCCTGGATGAAGGCGACATACGGCAGTACCGCCACCAGATCGGCCATCGGTACGGCCAGCGGTCGGCGCCAACCGGCCTCCTGGGCCTCCTCGTCGAGCCCCGCGTGGTGCGCGTCGGTCGCGGCGCGCTGGAAGATGCCGGTGTCGATCAGCAGCCGGAAATGGTCGGTCCCTGTGCGTTCGATGAACGCGAGGTAGTCGTCGACGACCTCGTGCCTGATCGGGGTCGGCGCATGAATTTCGGGGCAGATGACGACGCCGAGTTCGGCAGCACGGTCCAGGACGCGTTCGATGACCTTTTCCCAGATGGGATGCGGCTTGAGCTCCATCGAGACCACGCCGATCTTGGGGCGCAGGGTGGTGAAGCCGAGGGTCGAGGCCAGGTCCAGGTCCCGGCGCAGGATGGTGACCCCCTCGTCGACGGTCAGGTCGCGGTCCTGCCACATCCGCGAGTCGATCCAGGAGCCGTAGTTGGTGGCGGTCAGCTGGTGGCGTTCCAGGCCGGCGTGCCAGTCGTCGATCCATTGTGTGCTCGGCGTGGGATAGCCGCTGATGTTCCCCTCGCCGAGGATCTCGATGCCACTCGCGCCGAGGTCGGCGATCTCGGCCATGGCGTCGTCGAGGGTGAGCAGGGTGTACATGTCTCCGGTGTAGCTGTACAGGGAGACGCCGTACTTCAGGGTGTCGTGCCCGCTTGTCACAGGAGGGTGACCTTTCGCTCGGCGTGGAAGACCGAAGGCTGGAACTCGGCCGGGATGTACGGGGCCTGGAGGGCGATGTCGACCTCCAGCAGGTGCACACCCGCGGGCAGGCCGCCGGGGTGCGGGACGGTGATCGTGGCCGGCTCGTCGAGCTGCCAGCGCACATCGGTCGAGGTGCGCAGTTCGGCGCAGGTGAAGTCACGGCCCTGCAAGGTCCACCGGGGTGTCTCCCGGTCCCAGACGAGATCGCCGACCCGAACCTCGACGCCCTCGATGAGGCTGCCCCACAGGCCGCGATAGTTGGGCATACGGAGTCGGAACTGGAACCCGATGGTCTCTCCGTCGGCGACGACGTTGCGCACGCCGCGGTTTTGGATGATGTCCCGGTCCAACATGGGGTCCTCCGGTGGAAGGGGAAGGGATGAGAGGAGTCAGCGTTCGGCATCGGCGATGCTGCGTGCGCCGCCGATGGCAAGGGCGACCGCGGTCAGCGTGGGATTGCAGGCCGTGGCGGTGGGGATGACACCGTTGCCTGCCACGAACAGGCCACGCACCCCCCACACCTGGCTGGTCGGATCGCAGACCGAGGTGCCGTCATCGGTGGCGCCCATCCTGACGGTGCCCTGGTAGTGCAGCGAGGCGCCCGCCGGGAAGATCAGGGGCGGGGTGTCGTCGAGCGGCTCGCCGAGGGCGGCCGCAGCACGCAGGATCTCCGTTCGGGCGTCCGCGATGGCGGCGTGGTCCGCCTCGGTGAGCCGGTAGTGGATTTCCATCGCGGGCATGCCGTACCCGTCCGGCTCGTCGTCCCGGAAGGCGACCCGGTCTTCCGCCCGGAGGTCCTTGGCGCAGAACCAGCCGAGCCCGACCACCGATCCGGGCACCAGGTTCTCGTCGGCCAGGGGAACCGGTGAGGCATCGAGCTGCATGACCTGGCCGTGGAAGGGGTGGCTGTCGGTGAAGGGCACCCAGGTGACGCCACTGCTGGCCGTGACGCCCCCGCCATCGTCCTGTGTCGTGGGGCGGTCGGGCAGATCGCGCATCCGTACGGCGTACACGATCTGGGGCTGGTCGTTGAGGTAGCGGCCCAGAGCGGCGGGGCGTACTTCGGATGCGTGCAGCAGCTGCGGAGTACGCAGACTGTCGCCGGCCACCACGACGTAGCGCGCCGCAATGTCGTGGTCAGTGCCCGTGCGCTGGTCACGGACCCGCACCCCGCGTACGGCCGTCCCCTCCTCGGCGAGCAGGACACGGGTCACCAGCGCTTCGGCGAACAGCGAGAAGCGGGGATTGGCCCGGGTGGCGTCGCCGAATACCACGTCCGCACCGCACCACAGGAGCCGTCCGTCGGGCGTGCGCTGCACGGCAATCGGCATTGGCTGTACTTGCCGGTCGCCGGCGCGGTCGTGGTCGAGGGCGACCGAGAGCCGTTTGCGGACCGTGTTGGCGAACGGGGCATCCGCCAGCACCTTGCCCGTGACGCCGAGCAGCCGCTCGGCCTCGTCCAGCAGGGCGGACAGCTCTGGCAGGAAAGGAATGATCTCGCTGTCTCCCGGGCGGGGGCACGCCCCCGTCCAGTGCGCCCCCATTCCGCCCACGTTGCTGGACATCGCGGCGGCCGGCAATCCGTCCTCGCCGTCCTGCTGCCACCCCTCCTCCAGCAGGAAGGTGCCCGGACGCTGCAGCCTTCGCTGGTCGCTGGCGTAGCCATCCATCGTGTCGGTCGACTGGGCCTCGACGAACGGGTGTGGGCCCTCGGAGGCGCGCTGCGCCGCCGCCCGCCGCTCGGCGTCCTCGATGTTCTTCACATGGGCGCCCGGCGGATCGCTGATCAGCGGTCCCACCTCGAAGGCGGCAACTGTCAGCTGGGGGGCTAGTTCGCTGAGCACCCGGGCGTAGGCGGCCCCCGCCGGACCGCTGCCGACGATCGCCACATCGACCTCGTCAGGAAACCTGGCTCCCCCCTCGGAGGCGGTGCTCTCGGCGGTATTGGCGGAACGGGGCATCCGGGGCCTCCTCGGGCGCCGCATGACGTGCGGGCACCTGTTCTCAGAAACGGTTACGTCGACGCAGCAGACACACTTCCGCGCCGCGTGCTCGACCGATGCTCAACTTAGGTGCCTGTGGCACCAAAGACAACCCGTTGGGTTCTCGAACAGGAAAAGAAGGCGCTACAGAGGTCTTGTTCAGAGCATTGACTTAGGTTCCGTCAGGTCACAAGATGCGCCAGAAGCCGTCCAGGCAATGACGCTGACGTGAGGACTCGACGATGAGCACCAGGCAGCCCGGCGCGCCGGGCAAGGGCCCGCTAGGACCGAAGTCGGCCGCTGAAGGCGGCACCGCCGTTGTACCGCTCGACCCAGCGGATGACCCGCGGGCCGTACGCCGGAGTGAACGAGCGGCTTTCGTGCTGGGCGACGTGGCGTCCAACCTGACATGGACCACGATCTCCAGCTACTTGCTCTTCTTCTACACCGACGTCGCCGGGATCGTGGCCGGGGCTGCGGGCACTCTGATGCTGATCGCGCGCCTGCTCGACGCCCTCTTCGACCCGACGGTCGGACTGGTCCTGGACCGCACCGCCTCGCGGTGGGGGCGCGCCAGGCCCTACCTGTTTGTCGGGGCGCCGCTGCTCAGCGTCCTGACCCTGCTGACGTTCCTCACTCCAGGGGGCGGCGGCACGGCCGCGCTGATCTACGCCTACGCGACGTTCGTCCTCGTCGGCCTGGCGTACTCGCTGGTCAATGTCCCCTACGGCGCGCTCATGGCCATGACGACCCGCGATTCCGGAACGCGGATGCAGTTGGCCGGCATGCGTTCGTTCGGAGTCGGCATCGGCCTGATCGTGGTCTCCACGGCGACCCAGCCGCTGATCAACCTGTTCGGCGGCTCGTCGACGTCCCGGTCGGGATTCGCCTGGACGGCCGGCCTGTACGCGGTGATCGGCATGGTCCTGTTCTGGGCCGTCTTCTCCCTCGTCAAAGAGCGTGTGCCCGCCGCGCCCGTGGTCGAGGACCGGGCAGGTATCACGGACTCGATCAAGGCCCTGGCCGGGAACACGCCGTGGCTCACCGTGTTCATCTTCTCCATCCTGTCCTTCGCCCGGCTCGGCGTCATCACCGGCGGCGCCGTGTACTTCGCCTTGCATGTGCTGGACAAGCCCGCAGCCGTCTCGATCATTCTGCTGGCCTTCTCCTTGTCCGCAGTGCTCGGTTCCCTGGTCACCGCGCGGGTTCTTCGAGCGCTCGGGCACCGCCGAGGGATCTTGCTGGGCCTCGTCACCTGCATCGCCCTCTCCGTCCCCCTGTTCTTCCTGCGCGATGACCTCGTTGCCTTCACCGTGGTCTTTTTCGTGGCCAACCTCGTCGGCGGGCTGGGATTCGTCGCAGTCCCCGCGCTCGTGGCGGACACGACTGAGTGGCATGAATGGCGCAGCGGTCGCCGCGACGAGGGCCTGTTGTTCGCCGGCTACAGCATGAGCACCAAGATCGGTGCCGCACTGGGTTCGGCCTGTCTTGCCTGGGGCTTGGCGGGTATCGACTACCGGCCCGACGCGGTCACCCCACAGGTGAGCGAGGGCATCGGCCTGCTCTTCATCGGCCTGCCCGCTCTGATCGCAGCCCTGCAGGCCGCAGTGATCGCGACGTACCGCCTGGAGGCGAAACTGCCCGGCATCAAGGCCGACCTCCACCTCCGCAAGAAGCGGTAGTACTGACAGCCCACCCCGTTGGACCGCCGTGCGGCCACCGGCTGGTATGCGCCCGGCGACCGGCATGAGAAGCTCACCGGCCGCAGCCGACAGGCCGGCCCCACCACCGGTCACAGCTTCGACACCGGGCGAGCAGCAACCACCTGTGAGGCCTCCCTCGCCTCCGGCTCCGGTTCGGCGGCTGCCACTCGAAACTCTTGGCCCTGGCAACGAGCGACCTCGCCGGCGTACGACCGCCTGCACAGGCGACCTTGACTTCAGATGACGTGCGAGACGGGCGGTCCCTGGCAGTGCCTCGCCCCCCGTCCCACCTCGACCTCTCCAGGAGAAGCCGCTGTGAGTACACCTCTGTCTCGACGCCGAATGCTCCGCTGGGCAGCCGGAAGCGCAGTGATGAACCTCAGCGCACAGCTGCTGCCAGGAACTACGGCCCACGCCGCGGCGCCGCGTAAAACGTTGCCCGTCACCAAGGGCCTTCGCCGAGACCTGGCCGCATCACCCGCGGCGGTCCGCCCCAAGTTCCGCTGGTGGTGGGCTCCGCCCTACGGGAAGGAAGGCTTCGAAGAGGAGGTGGCGGCCTTTGCCGACGCGGGCTTCGGAACCGTGGAGATCGCCTTCAACGAGGAAGGATGGGCCACACCGAGCCAGCGGCAGACGCTGCGGACGGTACTGCAGCACGCTGAGCGTGCCGGAATCAAGGTCGACTTGACGCTGGGGGCGGCCTGGCCCGTGACAACCCCCAACACCTCGAAGAACCGGCTGTCCCAGCAGGAGCTGATCTACGGCCGCCACGACCTCGAAGGCGAAGGCCGGTTCCATGGCCCTGTCCCAAGGCCCCTGGACGACGCGGGCACCACCCGCAACGCGAAGCTGATCGCCGTCACCGCCGCCCGGGTGCTGAGCCCAGGACCGGCCGTCACCGAGGTCGGCACTCCGCCGGCATCCACCACGGTGCTCGATCCCGACAGCCTTGTCGACCTGACCGCTCTGGTACGAGACGGCGTCCTCGACTGGACCGCGCCGACCGGCCCACACGTGCTGTTCGCCTTCTGGCAACGCAACTCCGCCCAGGACATCAGTGACGTGCTCAATGCCGAGAGCGTCGCCGCTGTCACCGACTACATCGAGCGCGAACAGATCGGCAGGGAGAACCTCGCAGCGCTCCGGTCGGTCGGGAACCACTTCTTCGAGGACTCCCTCGAATGTGAGACGACCCTGTTCTGGACCTGGAAACTGCTCGAGGAGTTCCAGGCTCGCCGCGGTTACGACCTCGTACCGTACCTGCCGTTGGTGTTCGTCCAGGGCAGGGACGGCTACTGGGTGCCGGACCCTCTACCGCGACCCGACTTCGACCTGCCACAGGAAGCGGGCGAGCGCGTCCGTCGCGACTTCTACCGGACGCTGACGGACCTCTACGTCCACCAGCACCTCCTGCCCCTGCAGCGATGGGCTTCGACACTGGGCATGCGCTTTCGCAGCCAGGTCGCTTTCGGCAACACCTTCGACGCCATCAGAAGCGCACGGGAATTGGCGCGCTCGGGCGGTGTAGTCGATGACGAGACCCTGAACGCCGGTGACTTCTGGCCACTGAACAACGAGAACCTCGCCTTCACCCTGGACCACTACCGCTCGCTCGCCGGCGGCTCGCACCAGGGCGGCGGCAACCAGGTATCTCTGGAGACCGGCGCCGAGATGCTGCGTGCGAACAAGGAATGGCTGAGCGACTACAAGAATTTCGTGGACAAGGCATGGGCCTGCGGCATCACCCGCCCGGTCATCCACGGCTACGGGCACCAGAGCCCCGACTCACCGTGGCCAGGGTGGGACAGGTTCGGCGGTCTGACCTCGGAGAGCTGGAACCACCGCACGTTTCCGCAATGGGACATGTGGAAGCCCCTGGCGAACTACTGGGCCCGCGGAGCTCTCCTGCTGGAACTGGGCCGGGCCCGTGTCGACCTCGCCGTCTACCGCGACGGCTTCCTCACCACCGCAGCCCGCGCAGGCTGGCAGCAGTTCGTACTGGGCGACGCCTCCGAGGAAGACCTTGCCAAGGCCGAGCGGCCAACCGCGTTCTTCGACTCCGTCGCAATCGAGAACGCCGGCTACTCCCTCGAGTTCATCGACCCTCTGGGAATCACCGATGCCGCAGCGCAGGGCAACGGGATGCTCTACCCGCAGGGCCCTCGCTACCGCGCACTGATTGTCGACGAGCGTGCATTGCCAGGCAACGTCGCACAAGCTCTTCTTCGCCATGTCCGTCGCGGTCTCGCCGTGGTGTTCGTCGGCTCCCTGCCGCAACGCGGAACCGGGAACACCGACGCCGGGACCGAGGACCACGTGGTCCGGGAGTCCGTCCGGCAGATCATGCGGTCGGGACGCGCCCTCCGGGCGGCCGAACCGTCCGATGTCCTTGCCGCCCTGAACTCTCTCAAGATACGCCCGGCCGCCGCCTGGGACCGTCAGGTGCCGGTGTACTCCCAACGGCGCGATCTCGGCGACACCGAGCTGTTCTACCTGTGGAACGCCGGGCAGAACAGCGAGTCCTTCACCGCATCCTTCGCGGTCGACGCGGGCGCTCCACAGGTGATCGATCTGTGGACCGGCAAGACAACCGATTGTGCTCAGTACAGCCAGGACCAGGGCCGTACCCGGATGACGCTGACCCTGGAACCGGGCGAGACACTCATGCTCATGTTCGGTGGGGCGTCATACCTGCACGCGGTGGACGGTTCAGCCCACCTCTTCGCAACAGAGCATGGCCAGCTCGAGGCACGAGAGACCTCCCCGGGAGCGCGGCACGTCCGTCTCAGCGACGGCAGCGCCAGATCGTTCACGGTCCCTGCACTTCCCGATGCGCGCAGCCCCGAATCCTGGCACCTGCGGGTCGAGGAAGCCGCCCCTCACGGCACCGTCGTCCACGGGGTCCGCCTGGACACTCTCAAGGACTGGCGCGAGATCGAGGCTCTCGCGTCGGTGTCCGGCCGGGGAAGATATACCGCGGCGGTGCACATACCGGGAACCTGGCTTGAGGCGTCCCGCGGCGTTCGTCTCGAACTCGGTGAGGTCCACGGTTCGATCCAGGTCCAAGTGAACGGCTCCCTGGTGACCCCTGGCATCCTGCCGACATCAATGGATGTGACGGAACTGCTGCGGCCGGGAACCAACCACCTGACCGTGGACCTGACGACCACCCTGCGAAACGAACTAGTAAGAGTCGCCCGCCAGAGCAGCGCGGAAAACCTTGCGCTCTACGCGAAGTACCCCAGTACACAGCCCTACGGGCTGCTCGGCCCGGTCAGGCTGCTGCCCTACGCCAGAGTGAAGGTCGCACCATCTACGACGTCCCGCATGCGCTCGCGGTGAGCACCGCAGAAGCGTTCGCTGAACCGCGGTAGGCCAGACAGCACCAGCTGCAGAGCCGGTAGCCGCACTAGCCCGCCGCCCGCGGAAGCTCTCCACGGGCGGCGGGCTCAGTGGTGCACAACCGACAGCGGCCGGGGCATGTTGCGATCAGCGGCCGCGCCTGATCCAGTCGCCGAGGCGCGGTGCCTGGTCATCATGCACCAAGGGCCCGGTCGATCCCCACCGCAACCCCGTCTACCTCCCCGGCCTCTACACCGCCAGCCCGACTGGGGCGATCCGGTCCGTAACACCGTCGCCGCTGTTGCGGACGGGCGTCGGGACGGTGCTGGATGACCAGGCGATGAACGAGTCGGTGGAGGAGTCGTCGGCGGTCGGCGAGCCGTTTGGCGGGTGCTGGCGCGATCACGAGGTGAGGCTGCACCGGAGGGGAGTGAAGGGGTGCGAGCATCCTGCGGCGCGGCGGCTGAGTCTCCCGTTCGAGCCCCCAGCGCTCCCGGGGCGGCCGGACCTGATGCTGTCGGTGACAGCCGAGCCCGTCAGCGAGTCGGCGCGCCGCGTGCGGCTGCTGTCCGACGGGGACGATGCGCATCCCACGCTGGCTGTGCCCACAGCTGTGAGCTGACCTGCTGGTTTTGGGCGGGCCCTGAGCACGTCAGGAGCGGGCTGGGTCGTCCTTGTGTTCCTGGTCAGTAGCGGCCCAGGAGGCGAGCAGGCGCAGGGCGTCGTGCTCGGGTGTACCGGGTTCGGCGCTGTAGGCGGTCAGGGTGAGGCCGGGCTGTGCGGGCAGTTCCATGGCGTCGAAGTCGAGGGTGATCTCGCCGATCACCGGGTGGCGGAAGGGTTTGCGGCCGGTGTGGTGCAGGCGCACGTTGTGTTTCGCCCAGGCCGTGCGGAACTCGTCGCTGCGGGTGACCAGCTCGCCGATCAGTCCGGTCAGCTCGGCGTCGCCCGGGGCGCGGCCGGCTTCGGTGCGCAGCAGCGAGACGGTGGTGTTGACGGCGGCGTTCCAGTCGGGGAAGAAGTCGCGGCTGGTGGGGTCGAGGAACTGGAAGCGGGCGATGTTCACGGGGCGTGCCTGGCTGGTGAAAAGGGGGGCGTAGAGGGCGCGGCCGAGCGGGTTGACCGCGAGGATGTCGAGGCGTCCGTTGCGGATGAAGGCCGGGGCGTCGGTCATGGAGTGCAGGATGCGGGTGAGGCTGGCGGGAACGGGGGTCTTGGTCCTGCGCGGGGTGCGGCGGGCCGGGCGGTGGCGCTGGGCGGCGGCCAGGTCGTGGAGGTGGGCGCGTTCGGCCTCGTCGAGCTGGAGGGCTCGGCTGAGGGCGTCGAGGACTTCCTCCGAGGCGCCCGCGAGCCGGCCGCGTTCCAGGCGGGTGTAGTAGTCGATGCTGACACCGGCGAGCAGGGCGACTTCCTCCCGGCGCAGCCCGGGGACGCGGCGGTTGCCGCCGCCGAAGGCGGGCAGCCCGGCCTGCTGCGGGGTGATCTTGGCGCGGCGGGTGGCGAGGAACTCGCGGATCTCGTGGGCGGTGTCCATGCCGTCCAGGCTAGGCGCGGTGGAGCAGGGCTGGGGGGTTCTGTCAGTACCTGTAACGGCAGTGCCTTCCGCACGGCTGTGAGCTGCGGTTTCCTCGATGGTGGCAGTGGATGTGGCTGCGGTCCGCGAAGGGTGGGAACCCGTCTGCGGATGCCGTCGGGACCGGCAGGGCCGACGGTGAGAAGTGCCGCATCCCGTGTTCGAATGATCGTAGGGAGTCCCCTCATGGCGAAGCAGTCCGCACCCCAGGAGCTGGCCGGTATCGCGCCGAAGCTGGTCGAGATCACCAACGAGGTCCTGTTCCAGGACGTGTGGGAGCGGCTCGGGCTGTCGCCGCGGGACCGCAGCCTGGTCACCGTGAGTGTGCTGGCCGCCCTCTACCGCAGCGAGCAACTGCCCTACCACCTGGGTGTGGCCCTGGACAACGGGCTCACGGTGGAGGAGCTGTCCGAGGCGATCACGCACCTGGCCTTCTACGCAGGGTGGCCCAATGCCATGACCGCGATCACGCAGCTCAAGAAGATCGCCGACGAGCGGGCCGCCTGATCACCGGCGCGACCCGCGCAACGATGCCCCGCACGGTCAGCGGGGCGTGTCGAAATCAACGGAGAGAACGAGATGTCCGTCAACGGATTTGATCAGATCTTCCCCCTCGGGGAGAAGAACGACGCCTTCGCGCAGTACTTCATCGGCCAGAGCTACCTGGCTCCGCTCGCCTCGGGGAGCGTTCCCGTCAGCAACGTCTCCTTCGAGCCGGGCTGCCGCAACAACTGGCACATCCACCACGGCACGGGCGGCGGCGGTGACCAGATCCTGCTGTGCACGGCGGGCAGCGGCTGGTACCAGGCCGAGGGCGAGGACCCCGTCAGCATGGAGCCGGGAACGGTGGTCCGCGTTCCGGCGGGCACGAAGCACTGGCACGGCGCGAAGGCCGACTCGTGGTTCTCCCACGTCGCCTTCATCACGCCGGGCGAGGACGTCAGCAACGAATGGCTTGAGCCCGTAACCGACGAGGTGTACTGCAAGCTGCCGAAGAACGGAGCGACCGCATGACCATCCTGGACGAGACCTACACGCTGGCAGGCGGCGTCGAGATTCCCAGGCTGGGGCTCGGTACCTGGTTCATCGACGACGACCAGGCGGCCGAGGCGGTCCGCACGGCCGTGGAGATCGGCTACCGCAACATCGACACCGCCCAGGCCTACGGAAACGAGCGCGGCGTCGGCGAGGGCGTGCGCACCGCCGCAGTACCCCGCGACGAGCTGTTCGTCTCGACCAAGCTCGCCGCGGAGATCAAGGACTACGACCAAGCGGTCGCCGCGATCGACGGCTCTCTCGCCACGCTGGGCCTGGACCACATCGACCTGATGATGATCCACAGCCCGCAGCCGTGGGACGACTTCCGGGGCGGCGACTACGCCGAGGGCAACCGCGAGGCATGGCGTGCCCTGGAGGAAGCCCACCGGGCCGGCAAGATCCGGTCCATCGGCGTCTCCAACTTCCGGCAGCGCGATCTGGAGAACATCCTGCGGGGCGCGACCGTCGTCCCGCACGTGAACCAGCTGCTCGTGCACGCCGGGAACACCCCCTCCGACCTCCTGGCCTACTGCGAGAGCAAGCAGATCCTCGTCGAGGCGTACTCTCCGATCGCCCACGGCGCGATCCTGAAGAACGCCGAAGTCCAGGCGATGGCAGAGAAGTACGGCGTGTCCGTCCCCCAGCTGTGCATCCGCTACACCCTTCAGCTGGGCACCGTGTCGCTGCCCAAGACGGCGAACCCCGAGCACATGCGCTCCAACGCTGAGGTCGACTTCCAGATCTCCGACGACGACATGGACGCCCTGCGGGACCTGCGCGACGTGGACTACGGCGAGCACAGCGCCTTCCCCGTCTACAGCGGCAAGTGACACCGGACGAGAGCCACCTGGAGCCGGCACGGGTTCGGCCATGACGCACCGAGCCGGACGCATCCGCGCCGAGGTGCCAATGCGGGAGCCGCGCGGATCGGATTCGTGATCACACAGCGCCCCGGCCTCCTCATCCACACCTCCTGAAAGGCTCACCATGACCACGTTCGCACTGGTCGGCGCAGGACCCGGTCTGGGTCTGGCCGCCGCCCGCCGCTTCGGCAAGGCGGGGCACACCGTCGCACTCCTGGCCCGCGACCGGGGGCACCTCGATGACCTGGTGGTCGCGCTGGACGGCGACGGAATCCGGGCCCCGCGGCTACAGTGCCGATGTCCTCAACCCCGACGCGCTGGCCGGCGCCCTGCGCACGGCTGCCGAAGACCTGGGGCCGATCGAGATCCTGCAATACAGCCCCGTGCCACGGCCCGACTTCATGAAGCCCGTGCTGGAGACCACAGCCGCCGACTTGGACGCCTCGCTGGCGTTCTCCGTGAAAGCCCCGGTCACCTGCGTGAACGTGGTCCTGCCGGGGATGCGGGACCTCGGTCGGGGCACGCTGCTGTTCGTCAACGGCGGCAGCGCCGTACGCCCCAAGGGCAGCGTAGCCGGAACTTCGATCGCGTTCGCCGGCGAGAGCGCCTACGCACACCTGCTCCACACCGCGCTCGCGCCGGAGGACATCCACGTCACTCAGCTGATCGTCCCCGGAGCGATCAGCCCTGACTCCGCGACCTCCAGCCCCGAGGTCCTGGCCGAGCGGCTGTACGGCCTGCACACCGCCCGCGACGGCTTCCGACACTACGCCGAGCCCATGCCCGACCCGCAGGACAGCACCCCATGACTTCCACCCTCCGCCGGGCCCTGACGACCACCGCCATTGCCGGCGCGCTGCTGCCGGCCGCGACCGCCTGCTCCGACGGCTCAGCCGAGCAGGCCCCCGCCACCGGCTCCGCATCGTCGTCCGCCCCGGCCTCCGCACAGACTTCGGCATCAGCGAGTCCGACCGGCTCAGACAGGAACGCTCCAATGGACATCCGCGTCACCCTCGACGGCCGGCCCGTCGGCGCGACCCTGAACGACAGCCCCGCCGCCCGCGACTTCGTCTCCCTGCTCCCGCTCCACCTGGACCTGGAGGACTTCCACAGAACCGAGCGGATCGCCGACCCGCCGCGCAAGCTGACCACCGACAACGCCCCCGAACCGCAAGCACCCAAGACCGGGGACCTCACCTACTACGCCCCGTGGGGCAACCTCGCCATCTTCTACAAGGATGGCCCCTCCGCCTCCGAGGACCTGCTGATCCTCGGCCACATCGACGCCGATGCCCGCCAACTGTCCCAGGCGGACCGCATCACCATCGAGGCCGCCTCCTGACCCCGACCACTACTCCTCTCGTATGGGAAGAAGCACTTCGCCCTCGCCCTCAGCGGAACAGGCAGCCCCACGTGCATCGTCGCCCAGCGCGCCCAGACCACCGAGCAGCCTGCGGGGCAGACGCCGGCGGCAACCTCGCACCGAACAACGTCCGCCCCGCACGACCTCGTTGGGAGAAACCCTGATGAACCCCACCTACGACTTCACCGGCAAGGTCGCCTTCATCACCGGCGCCGGCTCCGGCATGGGCCTGGCCACAGCCCGCGCCTTCGCCGCCTCGGGAGCCGCCGTCGCCCTCGCCGACATCGACGCGGACGCCGTCAACGCCGCCGCCAAGCAGCTTGCCGACGACGGCCACCAGGCCCTTGCCCTGGTCTGCGACGTCGCCGACGAGAACCAGATCGCGGCAGCCGTCGACCGCACCGTGGAGACCTTCGGACGCCTCGACATGGCCTACAACAACGCCGGCATCATGCCCCCGCCCACCGACGCGGCCGACGAGATCGCCGAACAGTTCGACCGCGTCCAGAACATCAACCTGCGCGGCATCTGGGCGTCCATGAAGCACGAGCTGCGCCACATGCGCGACCAGGGCAGCGGCACCATCGTCAACTGCTCAAGTCTCGGCGGCCTCGTCGGCAACCCCGGCCGCGCCGCCTACCACGCCACCAAGCACGGCGTGCTCGGCCTGACCAAGAGCACCGCCCTCGAATACGGCTCCCGCGGCGTCCGCGTCAACGCCGTCTGTCCCGGCACCATCAGCACCCCCATGGTCGACGCCATGATCGAAGGCGGAGAACTCAACCGCGACCAGGCCGAAGCCGGGCAGGCCATCGACCGCCTCGGCACCGCCGACGAGATCGCCCAGGCCGTCCTGTGGCTGTGCAGCGACGGCGCCAGCTACGTCACCGGCATCGCTCTCCCCGTCGACGGCGGCTACACCGCCCAGTGACGTCGCTGGCCGGAAGAGCGAGGCAAAGTCCCGTAAATGATCTTTGCTGAGCCGGGGACACGGATGCTGTCGGGCGGGTGGTTTGCTCAGCCCGTCAGGGCGAGGTTGTGCAGGCGTGCGATGTCGAGTATCGCGTGGTGCACACCGTCGCCCTTGAGGCGGCAGTCGCGCAGGATCTTCCAGCCCTTCATACGGGCGAAAGCATGCTCAACGCGTGCGCGAACTCGCTTGTGGGAGCGGTTGTGTTCCCGCTTCCAGCCCGGGAGTTCGACCTGACCTTCCGCGCGGCGGTGCGGCATTACCAGGCCGGTGCCGGGGTAGCCGCCGTCGGCGATGGTCGTCGTGGTGCCGACGGCGTCCTTCGCGCCGGACTCCGCCCACGCCTTGCAGTCGTTGCGGTTGCCGGGCAGCGGCCGGCCGACCACGATGACGAGCCGGGTGTCGGCGTCGATGACGATCTGGTGGTTGGTCGAGTGGCGGTAGTTCTTCGACTGCTCGGCCATCGTGTGGTCGCGGGTGGGCACGAGGGTGCCGTCCACGATGAGCACGGTGTCCTTCGCGAACCGCTTGCGCGGCTGAAGCGCGAGCTTGGGGCCTAGGTGATCGATGATGCGGTCGGCAGCCGACTTGGAGACGCCGAAGAGCGGAGCGAGCCGGCGCAGCGTCAAGTTCGTGCGCCAGTAAGCGGTGACCAGCAGAACCCGGCCCTTCAGGGGCAGGCTCCACGGACGTCCGAGCCGTGCCTCGTTCGCGGTCTCGCGGCGCACCAGGGTCACCAACTTGCCGAAGCAGCGCGGGCTCAGCCCGCTGAAAGGGGCTGTCCAGGACGGCTCCGACGCCGTGATCACACCAGCCACGCCAAGACCATCTCAGCCGTGACCAGGCATTATAGGACAACCAACCCTTAGGGTATGCAGCATGACGCTGCAACTTGTTCAGGTGAACCTCAAGGCCCGGGACGACTCGGCGCTCGGCCAGTTCTGGGCGGAGGCGCTCGGCTGGGGTGTTTCCAGCGAAGGCCCTGGAGTCACCAACCTGGAACCCGTGGGCTTCGACTGGCCGGACCCGTCCGCCGTCTGCGTCGATCTCGTCCGCGTCCCGGACCCGGAGACGGTGAAGTACCGCGTGCACATCGAACTCGCTACCACCTCCGACGCCCATCAGGCGGAGTTGGTAGCACGCCTGAAAGACCTCGGGGCGACGCCCGTCGACGTGGGCCAGGGCGACGTGCCGCGGACGATGTTGGCCGACCCGGAAGGCAACGTGTTCAGCGTCCTGGAGCCCCGAGAGCTCTACCGGGACACCGGGCCCATAGCCGCCGTGGTCGTCGACTGCGCCGACCCACGGGCCATGGTCCGGTTCTGGGGCGAGGCGATCGACTGGACCGTCCATGAGCTGACCGACGACCGCGCCCTGCTGCGCTCCGTCAAGCACGTCGGGCCGTACCTGGAGTTTCGCCGCACGCCGGATGACAAGGTCGTATGGAGCCGCGTCCATCTCGACGTGATGTCCGACCCTGTCGAGGATCAGGCGAAGGAGGTCGCCCGGCTCGAAGGTCTCGGCGCGACACGGGCCGATGTGGGTCAGGGTGACGTCTCCTGGGTCGTCCTCGCCGACCCGGAGGGCAACAAGTTCTGCGTCCTCGGCCGGGGCTGACGCGGAGCTCCGTCCGCTCCCGCGCGGCGGTGCGCACCGCCGCGCGGAAGGCCAGGCCGAACTCCCGGGCTGGAAACGGGAACACAACCGCTCCCACAAGCGAGTTCGCGCACGCGTTGAGCATACTTTCGCCCGTATGAAGGGCTGGAAGATCCTGCGCGACTGCCGCCTCAAGGACGACGGTGTGCACCACGCGATACTCGCCATCGCACGCCTGCACAACCCCGCCCTGACGGGCTGAGCAAACCACCCGCCCGACAGCATCCGTGTCCCCGGCTCAGCAAAGATCATTTACGGGACAACCCTTAGTGGGCGATCTCTTCGGGTGTTTTCCACGATGGGGCGAGACGTTCCTTCACGGTCTCACTGCGATTGAATCCTTGGAGTGGAGGAGTAGGGAGAATCATGATGTGGTGGAGGTATCGCCTGATTATCGCACGTCGTTGATGTAGCGTACCTCCTTCCCAATTCTGGATGAGTTGATCGATTGAGATGTTGGGAGGTGGGTTGCCTTCCAGCTCTTCTATCTGTGTGCGAGCCCTGGATATCTTCCGGTTCAGCCCGGAGAGCATCGCGAAGTAGTCCTCTTCGGACAGGTCCGTCTCATGAAGGGCTCCGCTGGACCAGCGTTGAATGAGATCGCTTTTCCGAGCGAGGTCTTGGTCCACACGTGCCTGCAGGGCCGTCATGGCGTCAGCAGTGCTCTCCTGGTTGTCTGCCGCAGTTCGGAGCTGCTTGCGCAGGAAGGCGCTGATGGCTTCTTCAATTGCCGCATCTGTGGTGCCGGCAACGATGGATGTTCCGCCGCAGCCTCCTCGGACGGTGGGTGGGCAGATGTAGTCGCGGACGACCTTCCTGTCTTGCGTTGCTTGTAGGCGTGGCCGACCAGGCCACGATCGCACTTTGAGCAGCGGAGGACGGCCGAGAGGAAGTACTTTCGAACAGGGGCGGGTCGGGCCTTGCCGGGCTGGATGCCGGCCTGTTGGCGGCGCCGCTGCAGCTCGAACTGGACCTGCGACCAGAGCTTGGGCGCGATGATGGGTTCCCACGAGCCGAGGTAGGGACGTCCGTCGTCGTCGAAGAGCACCAGTGACCAGCCGTCATCATTCCGCGCGCCTCCGACGCGGTGCCTTCCGCCGTAGGCGACCATTCCTGCATATCGCGGATTGCGCAGCATTTTGTTGATCATGTTGGACGACCAGGTGCGCGCCTCGGGAGGCTTGATTCCCTCGGCGTTGAACCGCCTGGCGATGGCGTATGCGGACTCGCCGGACAGGAAGTCCTGGTAGATGCGGACGACGAGGTCGGCTTCGTCAGGGATCAGCTCGCCCTTGTGCTCTCCCTTGCGGACCCAGCCGTAGGCGATGCGGCCCTGGGCCATGCCGTTCTGGGCGGCTGAGAGGTGTTGGCGCGCCACGCGGCGGGCGGTTTCCTCGGAGGACTTCAGCGCCATCACGCACATCATGCGGGCCATGTGCCGGTCGCTGTCGTTGATCAGGTTCATGCGGCCGCCGGTGGCGCCGGTGACCGGTCGCTTGACGTATTCGACGATGTCGATGAGGTCTTCGAGATCGCGGGGCTGGCGTACGAGGCGGTCGAGGTCGTAGAAGATGACGCCGGCGGCCAGGTCGGCGAGGAGCTGTCGGAACTCCGGGCGCAGGACGATCCAGTCGATGGCCCCGGCGGGGCGGATGACCTTGCGTTTCTTGAAGGCGGAGGTGTCGTTCTCCTTGTAGAGCTTGGCGAACGGTCCCCAGCGCAGACGCTTCCGGGAGTCCTCGGCGTCTTCGAGCTGGCGGTCGACGCCGGCTTCCAGGCCGAAGCGGTCGGAGGAGATGCGCAGGTAGGCGCCGGGACGCTTGGGGGCGTACGCGGCGAGGTGGTCGTAGAGGTTGAGGGTTACCTGACCGCCTCGGGCGTGGGCGGGTACCTCGAAGTCTTCCCAGAGGGGCTGGACGGCTGTCACGGTTCGGCTCCTGGTGCTCGGTGAGTCCGATACCGGGCACTGTCTGCCGAAAGTGGGGGTTGGGTGATGCCGTCGATCTGGGGTTAGCCTGCGCGGTTGCGTCTGGGGATACTGGTGATCATGCGTATCGAGATCGATCCCCAGCAGGTATCCCGCAACGAGTTCTATCGGCTGTTGACCGCTACGGTCTTGCCGCGGCCGATCGCGTGGGTGTCGACGATCGCCGAGGACGGCGGCGTCGCCAACCTGGCCCCGCATTCGTTCTTCACCATCTCGTCCGTCTCGCCGCCGATCGTGCAGTTCACCTCCGTGGGGCGGAAGGACTCGCTGCTCAATGTCGAAGCCAGTGGGGAGTTCGTCGTGAACCTCGCGCCTGAAGGGCTCTTCGAGCAGATCAACGAGACGGCGACGGATTTCCCGCACGGGGTGAGCGAGTTCGAGGAGGTGGGGATCGCCACGGAGCCGAGCCGGTATGTGAAGCCGCCTCGGGTGGCCGCTTCGCCGGTGGCGCTTGAGTGCCGGCTGCACAGCACGCTGCGCTTCGGGGACTCCACGGTCGTCTTCGGGCAGGTCGTGCACGCCGTGGTCGCCGAGGACGTCATGACCGACGGGCATCCGGACATTCGCAAACTGCGCCCGCTGTCCCGGCTGGGCAGGGACGAGTGGGCGACGGTGGGGGAGGTACGGGAGATCTCCCGCATCCGGTACGCGGACTGGGAGGGACCTTCGAACAGCAGCGGTGGCTGAGGGGCTCGTCAGCCATTGATGCGTTGCGGGGCGGCTGGTGTTCCCGGCGAGCGCCGGGCCCGGCCGGGGGCGTCCTGGCGAATTCCGGTGGGTGCCGGTCGGTGGCTACTTCCACATCACGGGGAGGGCTGAGACTCTCCGGTGTTCTGGAGGGAGAGGGTGGAAGAGCAGGAGAGCGGAAGGGCGGTAGGGCGATAGGGCTCGGATCGTTGGCTGGAGGCGATGTGGTCGCAACTGCATCCGCACGTGCGAGTGTGTCCGTCGGTGGGGCCAGTGGGGCCGGTGGGGTCGCTCAGGTGGTGGCTGTGGAACGGCGGACGGCTGCGGGAGGAGGCGTCGGGCAGCGGCTGCGGGCCATGACGTTCAATCTGCGGTACGCCTCGGAGGAGCGGCCGAATTCCTGGGATCGGCGCCGCCCGATCATGCGCGAGCTGCTGCGGCGGGAGGCGCCGCACCTGCTGGGGACGCAGGAGGGACTGTACGGGCAGCTGCAGGAGATCGCGCAGGACCTGGGAGCGCGGTACTCCTGGCTAGGGACCGGGCGTGCGGGCGGCAGCCGCGATGAGTTCGCGGCGATCTTCTATGACACGCGGCGGCTGCGGCCTGTTGAGTACGACCACTTCTGGCTGTCCGGTACGCCGTATGTGATCGGCTCGGCGACCTGGGGAAACACGGTCATCCGGATGGTGACGTGGGTACGCTTCCGCGACCTGTTGGCCGGCACGGACTTCTACGCCCTCAATACCCATCTTGATCATGCGCACCAGGGCTCGCGAGAGCGTTCCGCTGGGCTCATCACCGACCGGCTGCGCGGCCTGGAGGCGGGGCCGCCCAGGATCGTGACCGGCGATTTCAATGTCGCCGCGCACGGGAATCCGGTGTACGAGACGATGCTGCGCGCAGGGTCGCTCGTGGACTCCTGGGACGTGGCGGAGGAGCGCAGCGCGCAGTACGCCACGTTCCACGGCTACCGGCCGCTCGTCCCGGACGGCGACCGCGTGGACTGGCTGCTCACTTCCCCGTCCGTGCGGACGCTGCGCGCCGAGATCAACACCTTCGCGCAGGACGGACAGTATCCGAGTGATCACCTGCCGGTACAGGCAGATGTGGGGTGGTGAGTGGTGAGTGATGGGCGGTGAGCGGGGAGTAGGCGGTGAGGGGGTGGGGGTGGTGCTCAGGTCGTCGAGTGTGTTGGGTGTGTTGCGCGTGAGGGTGGGGTGCTGCCGCGTACGTGGAGGTCCGCCAGGAGGTCACGGGTCGCGGCGGTGACGGCGTCCACGGCCTGGTCGAACACCTCGCGGTTGTGCGCGGCGGGTGCGCGGAATCCGGAGACCTTGCGTACGTACTGCAAGGCCGCAGCGTGAATGTCCTCCTCTGTCACGTCAGGGGTGGTCGGTGGGCGGAGCGTCTTGATACTGCGGCACATGGAGCCAGTCTCCCTCGTCGCGCGGCCGGGCGCGCGACGTGCGGTGTCGTCGTCGTGGCGTCGTCCTGCCGTTGTCCTGTGTCGTCCGTCCTGTACGTCGCCGGTCCGGTCCGGCCCGTCCTGTCTCAGGCCGCCGTGACGATCTCGTCCCGCATCGCCGAGGTCCATGCCGCGAGAAGGTGTGCGTACTCCTCGCGGTCCTCGGCCGTCCAGGCACAGCCACGCCGAGCCCGGACGAACCGCCGTATGCAGTCGTTCACTTCGGCGGCAGAGGGGCGGACTTGGCCCGGAAGGAGATGAGTTGCGGACATGGGACACATATTAGGGGGAAGCACTGACAATCGACTGTGAGTTATGTCTGGGGCCGGATGCCGGATGCCGGATGCCGGATGCCGGATGCCGGACGCCGGGCTGCCGGGCCGTCAGTTCGTGTCGTTCGTCGTCTCGTCCAGCTTGCGCAGCACGCGGGCGGGGTTGCCTACGGCGAGAACGCCCGGCGGCAGGTCCTTGATGACCACCGCACCGGCGCCCACCACGGTGTTCTCACCGATGGTGACGCCCGGACAGACGATCGCCCCGCCCCCGAGCCAGACGTTGTCGCCGATCGTCACCGGTAGGCCCTTCTCCCAACCGGCCCGGCGTCGCTCGGCGTCGAGCTCGTGGGTCGGGGTCAGCAGCTGTACGTTGGGGCCGATCTGGACGTGGGCGCCGATGGTGATGGGCGCGGCATCGAGGAAGACAGCCCCGAAGTTCACGAACGTGCCGGAGCCGATGCTGATGAGGTATCCGTAGTCGCAGTGGAAGGGCGGGCGGATCCGTACGTTCGTACCCACCGAACCGAGCAGCTGCGCCAGCACCGCGTCGCGCCGGGCCGGGTCGTACGTGCCGGGCGTGTGTCCGGCGGTCGCGTTGAACGCCGCGCAGAGTTCGATGCGGCGTTCGGTGTCCGCGAGGAGTTCGGGGTCATCGGCGATGTACCAGTCACCGGCCAGCATGCTGTCCTTGTGTTTGCCCACGGGGCTCCTTCTTCTTCGATCGGCAGGCCCCGGAGCCCGGGCCTGGGCCCCGGGTCGGGCTCCGGCTACGTTTTCGGAGGGGGACGGGTGCGTCAAGGAGTAGGGGAGCGTGGCGAGTTCACTCCTGCGGGCGAATTGCCGACGGCGGGGCCCTTGGAATTGCTGGGCGAACTCGGTGACCGGGGCGTCCCGAAACGGTTCGCCCGGCCGGCGGCGCGCCCGCGGTTGTCAGTGGCCCCCGCTACCGTGAGCAATGTTCCTATCCGAGCTGCTGGCGCTACTCGGACCGGCCCCACTCCCTGACAGCGCGGGGAGTGGGGCCACCGGGAACGACCGATTGCGGGGACACGCGGCCCCGCGCTCGCATGACGATGTAAGCCGCAGCAGCGCAGAGTTGGAGGGCAGCGATGATCAGGAGGAGGACCGGAGCCGGCAGCGCGGTGGCCGCGCCGGTCAGCGCCGCGCCGCAGGCCGCCGCGGAGATCTTCAGCCCTGCCCCCAGCGTGAAGACCTGGGTGCGGACGGACGGTGGCGCGTGGGCGGCGCGAATACGCAGCGTGGCGCTGAGCAAAGGCCCGTCGAACAGCCCCGCTGCTGCGAAGAGCGCAGTGCTCGCGGCGAAGGAAGGGAGCGCGGCGGCGGCCATCAGGGCCAGTCCCGTGCCCACGAGGCTGTAGTTGACGAGGCGCTGTGGCGGCAGGGCCGGATTGCGGCGGGTGAGAAGCAGCGACCCCGCGAGGGCGCCGATCGCGAAGACGGTCATCAGCACGCCGCCGCCCTCCGGCTGCCCGTGGTGTTCGGAGAGGAGTACCGCCGTCGTGGTCAGGCCGCCCACGCCGACGAAGGCGAGAGATGTGGCGGCGGTGATGGCGCGCAGCTCGGGGACGCGCCACATGGCTTCCCCTCCGCTCGCGACGCTCTTCACCAGGCTTCGCGCCGAACTTTTCACCGGATTTTTCACCGGATTTTGCACCGGACTCTTCGCTGGACCTTTTGCTGGACGCTTCGCTGGGGCTTGGGTGCCCGGGGTGCCTGGGGTGTGGTGCAGGGGGAGGACGGTGGTCAGGGACGCGGAGGTAGCTGCGATGACGGCGAGGGCGAGTGTCGCGATGGCGGGGGAGGAGATACCGGCCAGGAGGCTGACGACGGCCGGGCCGGTCACCGAGGCCGCGTTGTACACCGCGGCGTCCAGTGCATACGCACGTGCGCGGCTGGTGTCGTCCGGAGCCAGTACGGCCACGAGGCTCGACAGGCCACCGGAGACGACCGGGCCACAGCTCCCGCCCAGAAGGGCGATCGCCAGCGTCGGGCCGGTGGGCGCTCGGCCGACCGTGAGCGCCAGTCCGCCGATCGCCAGGGCGAAGCCGGTCAGCGCGCCGCAGTAGAAGAGGCGCGGTCGCCGCATCCGCGCCGCGACGGCCCCGGTCAGCGGTGCGGCGACGGCGTGCGGCGCCATCCACATGGTGAGGAGTAACGCCCCGTGCGCCGCACTCCCGGTGCGCTGCATCGCGAGGAGTACCAGCGCGACGGCCATGCCTTCCTCGGCCAGCCGCGCCCCGAACGCCGTCATCAAGTAACGCTTCATGGAACCCGCCCGTCTCCCCGAACCCTCGTACAGTCCACCCCTCTTACTGAGGCTTACTGGGTCTTACTGGGTCTTTTTTTACTGGGTCTTACTGGGGCCGGGGTGAAGGGCCGGGGCGAAGGGTCGGCTTCCTTTCGGCCGGGGGTCAGCCGGCCGACTCTCCCGCGTGGGGGCTCAGCACACCCGCTCCGATCAGTACGAACAGCGCGATGCCCAGCAGGACGCGGTAGATGACGAACGGCATGAAGCTCTTGGTGGTGATGAACTTCATGAACCACGCGATCACCGCGTAGCCGACGACGAAGGCGATGATCGTGGCGAAGATGGTGGGGGGCCAGGACACATGGCCCTCGCCCGCGTCCTTCAGCTCGTAGACGCCGGAGGCCAGTACGGCGGGGATGGCCAGCAGGAAGGAGTACCGTGCGGCGGCCTCCCGGGTGTACCCCATGAGCAGACCGCCGCTGATCGTGGCGCCCGAGCGCGAGACGCCGGGGACCAGGGCCATCGCCTGGCAGACGCCGAAGAGCAGACCGTCCTTGACGCTGAGGTCGGTGAGCGTCTTGCGCTGCTTGGCGGCCCGGTGGCGGCCGCCGGTCTCGTCGCGTGCCGCCAGGCGGTCGGCGATGCCGAGGACGACGCCCAGCACGATGAGCGTGGTGGCGATCAGGCGGAGGTCGCGGAACGGGCCCTCGATCGCGTCCTTGAGGGTGATGCCGAGAACGCCGATCGGGATGGAGCCGATGATGACCAGCCAGCCCATCTGGGCGTCGTGGTCCTGCCGCATCGCCTTGTTCCCCAGCGAGCGGGCCCAGGCCGAGATGATCCGGACGATGTCCTTGCGGAAGTAGATCAGTACGGCCGTCTCGGTGCCGATCTGGGTGATCGCGGTGAACGCGGCGCCGGGGTCGTGCCAGCCGGCGAAGGCCGCGGTCAGGCGCAGATGCGCGCTGGAAGAGATCGGAAGGAATTCGGTCAGGCCTTGGACAAGCCCAAGGATGAATGATTCAAACCAAGACATGGGTAGTACGCCATCCGGAAGGTGATCGTGCCGCGACCAGCAAATGCGCAGGTCGGCAGGGAGTTCGGGGTGGCGGCCGTCATGCGTGCGGCCGCGGTGCGTGCCGGTTCGGGGGAGGGGATCGGGGTCGGCGTCGTGGTCGTCGTCCTCGGGCTCGGCCGTTTGCTGGCGTTGCTGGCTGGGTCGGGCGGAGCTGATGCCGCATCAAGCAACCTGAGGCGTGACGCGCAGGGCGCGCTGCGTACGACACGGGGCGCGGGACGCGGGACGCTGGGCGCGTACGCGTGCAGACGCACGTGCGGATCACTGATGGATGGCACAGCTGGTGAGTGGTGTGGCTCGTGGGCGGGCTGCGACGCGATCTTGCGCCGGTCGTAGGGCAGCGTAGCGTCCCGAAGTGACGGGCAGGCGATCGGCCCGGTTCTGGCCCGGTCTGCCCCTGCGCCCGTGGCTGCGCTGGCCCCGGCGCCTGTGGCTGCGCTTGCCCCGGCGCTTGTGGCCGCGTTTGTGGCTGCGGTTGTGGCGGTCCTGGTCCGATTCTTGTAACCGCCCGGCTCACCGGCTCGGTATTCGTGACGGTCGTACCCGGCCCTGTACCCACGAGGGGCGTACCCCGGCCCTGTGTTCGTGACGGCCTTGCCCGGACCGGCGCACGCACGGTCCGGGTACGGGATCCGGGGTACCCTCCGCCTGGCTGCGCCTAGTTGCGCTCAGGCTCGCCTCAGCTTCGGTGCCAGCAGGTCGAGTGCCTGTTCCCAGCGGAATCGGATGCGGCCGCCGCCCGTGCGGGGCGGGTGCGGGGCGTAGTCGCCGAGCAGGACGCCCATGCGGCGCAGCCGGGCCAGGCTCTGTGCGTACGCGGGGTGCGCGGCTTGCGCGGCGTTCAGGTAGGGCAGCGCGGCAACGGGGATGCCGAAGCCGTGTGCCTCGCACAGGATGCCGAGGGCGAGGGTGTCGGCGATGCCCTGGGCCCACTTGTTGATCGTGTTGAACGTCGCGGGGGCGACCGCGATCGCGTCGGCGGGCGGCAGCGGGCGCGGCTCGCCCGGCGCGCGCCAGGTCGACTGCACGGGAAAGCCGGTCTGGGCCTCGATCGCGGTGGCGTCGATGTACTCCAGACCGCGCGGCGTGGCGATGACGCCGACGTGCCAGGTGCGTTGCTGCGCGGAAGTGATCAGCTTGTCCACGTCGTCGGCGATGCCCGCCGCGCAGAGCACGACGTACAGGAAGGGCTTCCGGCGGCTGCCGGTCACGTCTGAGTCCCTGCCGGGCACGCCCGGGTCCGAGTCCCTGCCGGGCACGCCCGGATCGGCGTCGCCATCAGGCGCGATCGCGTCCCTATCGGGCACGCCCGGATCCGCGTCCCCGTCGGCCACGTTCGGACCGCTCACGCCGGTGCTCCCAGGCGGCGGCTGAAGAGGTGCAGTTCAGGGAGGGCGCGGTGGCGGTCGCGGGCGGCCATGTCGGCGACCATCTCGCGTACCGCGGGCCGGCGGATGTCCTGGGACGCGCAGCGTTCGGCGATGCGCAGTGCCTGGAAGGCGTCGGCGAGCTTGCCCTGCTGGCTGTACGCACGGGCCACGTCCACCCACAGGCCCGCGCGGCGCTCCGGTACGGGGATGTGACGGCGCATGAGGGGGCGTGCGGCCTCCAGCGCCTGCCCCGCGTCGCCGAGCGAGACGGCCGCGCTGACGGTGTGCAGCTCCACGTTGGTGGGGCTGAAGTTGGCCCAGGCGTCCGGCCGGTCGTGCGAGACGTACCGCGCGACCTCCCGTGCCTCGTCGAGCATTTCGCGCGTCGCGGCCCGGTCTCCGCTGCTGCTGGCCGCGGTGACCCCGCGCAGCAGCATCAGTCCGAACGCGGCCAGATAGCGCGGCGTACGGCGGTCGTAGGAGCCCGAGAGCTGATCGGCGGTGTGCCGGACGATCGCCACGGCCTGCGCGGCGTGCTTCTCGCGTACCAGGACGTGCGCGTGGACGCGGACGCTGGACGCGAGCACCTCCGGATCCTCCGAGCGCTCCGCCTCCGCCATCGCGCGGCCCACCGCGAGCCAGGCGTTCCCGTGGTCGCTCTGCTTCAGGAGCAGGCCGGCCGCGGTCTGGTACGCGGTGGCAAGGAGGCCGGAAAGCTGCGAAAGCTCGGCCGAATTGCCGTCGGTGGCGTGCCGGAGATCGGCGATCACGTCGGGGAGGGCGCCCTCCAGTTCCTTGTAACTGCAGTTGTAGAACAGGCGGCGCACGGCGGCCACCCGCTCCCGCAGCTCGGCGAATTTCAGTGCCGGCCGGGCGGCTGCCTTGCCCGGTCCGGGAAGAAGCGAACGGACCAGGTCGTCATGGGCGACGGGCGCGGGTACGTCCGGTGTCGCGAGCGCGGCGATGCTCGCGGCGAGGAAGGTGCGGCGGTACATGTCCTCTGCCTCAGGGTCGGCGGTGCTTACATCCGGGGAGGCAGCAAGGCCGAGACTGTCCAACGGAATACCGAGCACCTGTGCGACTTCACGCAACAGGCGGGTGTCTTCGGTACCCCGGCCGCCTTCGAGGCGGCTCACCTTCGACTGGTGATAGCCAAGCTCTTTGGCGACATCCGCTTGCGAGCGCTTCTTCAGCACTCGCGCCCGGCGGATCACTTCGCCCAGCCTCTTCGCTTCACTTTGTGCGTCGACCATGTGTGCCACGGCCCCTTTGCCGTCGCCGATCCTGACTGCTCAACCGAGCGTAATGAAACCATAATCGAGAGTGATGCAGCCTCTGCATGAGTCATGCAGCCGCCGCGTCCGATCTGGCCATCGCGGCCGTATCGCTGCTTGCCTGAGTTGCCCACTCAGTCAGGAGGCCACTCATGCAAGCGCACGGGCTCACCTTCTCCGTGCCTGGTACGCCCGCCGCCGCAGCAGCAGCGCGGCGCCGGGTAGTGAGCGACTTACGGGGCTGGAGCGTGCAATTCGACGCCCAGTCACTCGATAACGTCGAACTGGTAACCAGCGAATTGATCACCAACGCGGTCCAGCACGCGGGCGGCGGACCCGTCGCCGTCAGCGCACGACTGGACGGTGAGGCCCTGCTGATCGAGGTTTCCGACTCCAGTACCGAGCTTCCGAGCGCGTGCCTCGCGGACATGGACGACGAGGGCGGGCGAGGGCTGTTCCTCGTCGCGGCGTTATCCGTCGACCACGGCGCCGAGCGCACGCCGACGGGCAAGCGGTGCTGGGCGGAGATCCCGGTCAGTTGGGTACCGCGTACGACCGCTCCGACCGGAGGCGGCACGGCGGCGCACCTCGCCGGCGCACGCGTTCCGCTGCGCTGTGTCTGACGGCGCGTCGGTGACGCGGCGCGGACGGTAAATGGAATGGCTCGTACCGGGCAGGCAATTGACCGGAATCGATTGAGGCTGAGTTCTACTGCTCAGCACTGGTCAGGGGAATAGCTGACGGTGAATGAGAATGTGCGACTGGTGCTGCCTGGCCCCCGCAGCGCGCGGTCGCTCTTCTTGTCTCCCGATATCCCGAGTGATCCCTCAGCCCGTTACCGTGTGCTATACGGGGACGGCAAATGAAAAACGCATATGCACGTGCGGATGCATGTGTGTAAGTGCAGCGATAACAAACACGCATGCGATTGCGCTCAGGAATCCGAACTGCCGCGCAGTGCGCCGCGCTTCCACCATGCGACGGCGACCGCTGCGAGACCCGTGACGGCGATGAAGCCCATCGAGATCAGAAAAGCCGGTGACGTGGGCGTGGACGCGCGGGCGCCGGCCACCACGTACGCGGCGGTGTTCGGGATGCTGCCGAGCGCGGTCGCGAGGAGGAACGCGGGCCACCGCATACGGGACACCGCGGCACAGTAATTGGTGGCCGCGAAGGGCAGACCGGGGAAGAGCCGGATGGCCAGCATCGAGCGGAAGCCGTGCCGGCTCAACTGCCGGTCGGCCGCGGAGAGCCAGCGGGTGCGGAGCAGCGGCCGCAGGGCGTCCTGGCCCAGCAGCCGGCCGAGACCGAAGGCGAGCGCGGAGCCGAGTACTGTTCCCAACAGCGCGGCCGGCGTGCCGATCTGCGCGCCGAAGAGGGCGCCCGCCGCGGCGTTCAGCACGGGACGCGGGACGAACGCGGTCGTGCACAGCCCGTACGCGACCGTGAAGAGCACCACGGCCGCGCCACCGGAGAGGTGCGGCGGCCACCCGTGGGCCAGCAGGCGCTGCGGTTCCCATACGAACATGGCGGTCGCCGCACACGCGAGCAGCGCGACCAGCAGCGCCAGCCGCGACCAGGGCGACAGGAGGAGCCGCGTACAGCGCACGGCGAGGGCGTCGGGCGGGGTAGCGGAATCGAGCATCAGGGGAGCGTAACCGACTCGACGTCGCAGCGGTGTAACAAGGTGTACGGGGAGGAGGGCGCCCCGCTGCTCGTTCCCCGCTGATCCCTGCCTGTTCCAAGTGCCCGCTGCGCGCCGCGGCCCGCGATAAATCGGTCGACGCGGCGCCGCCCGTCGGCGATCCTTTGGCGCATGACCCGGTTCGCCTTCCTCGCGCTCACGTCCGCCGCCGCGGACGCGCCGAAGGCTGCCGTCACCGTCCCGGCCAGGATTGCCGTCACCGCCCCGGCCAGGGCTGTAGTCCTCCCGGCCAGGGCCGCCGTCCTGCCGGCCACCGCCGCACTCGACGGCGTCCGAAGCTGACCCTCCCCGGATCGTCCGGCGGGCCCCGCAGGGGGAGGGTCGGGCCGGTCGAGGGGTCCGTACGGCGCTGAGCCGCCGTCATCATCACAGCGCTGCAGCCGCGTACGAGTACCGCCTCGGTACCGTTATCGACCTGCTCCAGCGCTTCCGCACCGCGCTCCGCGGCCGACGCACGCCGTCCGCCGCGGTCCGCGCGAAGGAGACAGACACCCATGTCCCAGAGCCCCAAGACGGCCTACGTCCGCACCAAGCCGCACCTCAACATCGGCACGATCGGGCATGTCGACCACGGCAAGACGACCCTGACCGCCGCCCTCACCAAGGTCCTCAGCGACCGCGGCAGCGGCACGTACGTCCCGTTCGACCGCATCGACCGGGCCCCGGAGGAGAGCGCCCGCGGCATCACGATCAACATCTCGCACGTCGAGTACGAGACGAGCACGCGGCACTACGCGCACGTGGACATGCCGGGCCACGCCGACTTCATCAAGAACATGGTCACCGGAGCGGCGCAGCTCGACGGCGCGATCCTGGTCGTCTCCGCGCTCGACGGGGTCATGCCGCAGACCGCCGAGCACGTGCTGCTCGCTCGGCAGGTCGGCGTGCGGCACCTCGTCGTCGCCCTCAACAAGGCCGACGCCGGGGACCCCGAGCTGACCGACCTGGTGGAGCTGGAGGTACGCGAACTGCTGCACGCGCACGGCTACGACGGCGAGCACGTACCGGTCGTCCGCGTCTCCGGGCTGCGCGCCCTGGAGGGCGACCCGCGCTGGACAGCGGCCATCGAGGCGCTGCTGGACGCGATCGACACGTACGTTCCGATGCCCGAGCGCTACGTGGACGCGCCGTTCCTCCTGCCCGTGGAGAACGTCCTGACGATCACGGGGCGGGGGACGGTCGTCACCGGTGCTGTCGAGCGCGGCAGCGTACGCATGGGCGACCGCGTGCAGATCGTGGGCGAGACGGGCGACGGCGCCACGGCCGTGGTCACCGGCCTGGAGACCTTCGGCAAGCCGATGGAGCACGCGGAGGCGGGCGACAACGTGGCACTGCTGCTGCGCGGCGTGGCCCGGGACGCGGTCCGCCGCGGTCAGGTGATCGCCGCGCCGGGCAGCGTCACGCCGCGTCGCGCGTTCACCGCCGACGTGTACGTGCTGTCCGCCGAGGAGGGCGGCCGGCGCACGCCGCTGTCGACCGGGTACCGGCCGCAGTTCTACATCCGCACGGCCGATGTGGTCGGCGAGCTGGACCTCGGCGAGCGCGGCACCGCCCGCCCCGGCGAGACCGTCCCCGTCACGGTGCGGCTGGGCCGCGGCACGCCGCTGGAGCCCGGCCTCGGCTTCGCCATGCGTGAGGGAGGCCGCACGGTGGGCGCGGGGACGATCCGCACGGTCGTCACCGACACGCACTGAAGTACCGAGCGCGAACCGTACGGAGGGGCCCCGCGGCGCGGTCGCGGGGCCCCTCCAGTGCGCTTACGCGTGCACCTGCACACCCGTGTTCACGTGCAGTTTCTCGTGCAAGGGCGCGGGTGTCCGGGCGTGCGGGGCGGGGTCCGGATGGGGCCTGTCGGCGGGGCCGTCGCGATGGAAGACTGCACGTCCGGCGGGACCCTCGGGCCACGAGCACTAGCGGGAACCCGAGGCAGGACGAAGTCGGAACCATGAGGAATGGGAGTGCGGCACGCATGGCGGGTACGGCGTTGGTGCTGGGCGGTGGCGGGCTGACGGGCATCGGCTGGGAGATCGGGATGCTCGCCGGACTGGCCGAGGCGGGGGTGAACCTCTGCACGGCCGACGTCGTCATCGGCACGTCAGCGGGTTCCCTGGTCGGCGCGCAACTCACTTCCGGGCAGTTGACGTTGGAGGAGCTGTACGAGCGGCAGCTGGTCGGACCTTCGGGCGGCCCGTCGGTCGGTGCATCCGCAGGCGGCGTCGGCATCGCGCAGGGGGGCGGCGCGCCGGCGCGGATGGGAGCCGTGTCGATGGCCCGGTTCGCGGCCATCGCGCTGCGGTCGCGGGACGCGGTGACCTTCGGCGCGCGGATGGGGCGGCTGGCGCTGGCCGCTCGTACGGGCCCCGAGAACACCCAGCGAGCCGTGATCGCCGGACGGCTGCTCTCGCAGGAGTGGCCTGCCCGGCGGCTGATGATCACGGCGGTGGACGCGCTCACGGGGGAGCGCAGCGCGTTCGACGGCGGGAGCGGGGTGAAGCTCGCCGACGCGGTCGCCGCGAGCTGTGCGGTGCCCGGCGTCTGGCCGCCGGTGACGATCGGGGACCGCCGGTGGATCGACGGCGGCGTCCACTCGTGCGCGAACGCAGACCTCGCCGCCGGGTACGGGCGCGTCGTGGTGATCGCGCCCATGGCGTCGGGCGGCGGCCCCGTCGCAACGCCCCGCTCGCAGGCCGCGCGGCTCGCGGCGGAAGGAGCGGAGGTACTGGTCATCACGCCCGACCGGGCCGCGCGGGCCGCCTTCGGCCGCAACGTCCTGGACCCGTCCAAGCGCGCCGCCGCGGCCCGCGCCGGCCGCATCCAGGCGACCGCCCAGGCGGCGGAGGCGGCCCGGGTGTGGACGGATGGGGGATGAGGGACCGCGTCGGGGAACGGCGAACGGTACGGCGAACGGTACGGAAATCCGCCCGCGCACCGCACAATAGGACGGTGGCAGACCGACCCGACGTCCCAACACCTCTCGCACCCGCGACTCCTGAGGCTCTCGCACCCGAGGCCCTCGTGCCCGAGAACGCCGCGTACGAGGCCCTCGTGCCCGCGACTTCCGCGTCCGAGTCCCTCGTGCCCGTCACCCAGGAAGTGGACTGCGGCACGGCCAAATTGCTGCCGGACGTGGACCGGCCGCGCGCCGTGCTGCTCACCGTGGACGGCGCTCCGCAGTCGTACGTGGACCTCGACGAGCCGACGTACTTGGAGTTCGAGTACGCCCGCCGGATCGCTCACGTCCTGGACGCGGTGGCCGATCCCGGCCGCCCGCTCGACGCGCTGCATCTAGGCGGCGGCGCGCTGACCCTGCCGCGCTACCTCGCCGCGACCCGGCCCGGATCCCGGCAACGGGTGATCGAGGCCGACCGCGGGCTGCTCGACCTCGTACGCCGGTACCTTCCGCTGCCCGCGGAGAGCGGGATATCGGTGCACGCCGCCGACGCCCGTACCGCACTGGAAGCGGCGCCGGCGGCCTCCGTGGACGTCGTGGTGGCGGACGTCTTCGGCGGATCGCGGGTGCCGGCGCACCTGACCTCTGCGGAGTACGCGCGGGCCGCCGGCCGGGTGCTACGCCCCGGCGGCTGTTACGTGGCGAACCTCGCTGACAGCGCCCCGTTCGCCTTCCTGCGCGGCCAGCTCGCCAATTTCACGGCGGTCTTCGCGCAGCTGTGCCTGATCGCGGAGCCGTCGATGCTGCGGGGGCGCCGGTTCGGCAACGCCATCCTGGTCGCCTCGCAGGAGGAGCTGCCGCTGGCCGACATCGCGCGGCGCGTGACGGCCGACGCCTTCCCCGCCCGGGTCGAGCACGGCCCCCGGCTGCGGCAGCTCATCGGCGACGCGCAGCCGGTACGGGACGCGGAGGCGGTCCCGTCTCCGGAGCCGCCGACGGGCGCGTTCAGCGTGGGGTGACGGTGACGTCATCGGTCGCGCCCAGCCGGGTCCAGCCGCGTTCAGCCGCGTTCAGCGTGGGTGACGTCGTCGGTCGCGGCGGTGGCCGGGAGGCCGGTCACCGGGACCTGACCCGGCGCCTCGGCCGGAGCGTGCTCGGCGGTCCCCGCCGCGGAGGACGGTGACTCCGGCACCGCCCGCCGCCGCAGCCACCGCACATCCCGTACGCACAGCACCGCCGCCGTCAGCAGCGCGATCAGCGCCGAGCAGCCCCACAGCGCGGCGGTACGGCCCACCAGATCCTGGACCGGGCCCGCCAGGGCCGTGGCCAGCGGCACCATGGCGAGGGAGCCGAGCCAGTCGTACGACGAGACCCGGGAGAACTTCTCCTCCGGTACCTCCTGGTGCAGCGCCATCATCCACGTCACCGCGAACACCTCGAGCGTGATCCCCACCCCGAACATCACGGCCGTCAGAGCCCCGGCCGGCACCGGAACGGCCAGCGCCGCGGAGGGCAGGGCGAGCGGGAAGACGCAGAGCGCGCCCACGCGCAGCGGGTACCGCGGTTTGTACCGGGTCATCAGCAGCGCGCCGCAGACCGTACCGGCACCGAACGCCGCGAGCGCCAGCCCCCACGGACCGGGACCGCCGAGATGATCCTGCGCGACCAAGGGCCCGTACACCGACTCGGCGGCCGCCACCACGGCGTTGACGACGGCGAACTGCAGGACGACCGCCCACAGCCAGCGCCGGGAGACCACCTCCTGCCAGCCGTCCCGGAGGTCGGCGACCAGGCCGTGCCCCGGCTCGCGCGGCGGCACGCCCCGTACGTCGAGGAACGCCCGCAGCAGCCCGGCGAGCGCGAAGGCGGCGGCGTCGACGGCCAGTACCCAGCCGGGCCCGACCGCCGCGATCAGTGCGCCGCCCAGCGCCGCGCCGCCGATGTTCGCGCCGTTCATGCCCATACGGAAGAAGGCGAAGGCGCGTCCCGAATGCTCACCGGAGACGCTGGCCAGGACCATGCCTTCGGCGGCGGGCGCGAAGAACGCCTGTCCGGTGCCGCCCAGCGCGGACAGCAGCGCCATCTGCCACAGCCGGGGTTCCCCGGTGAGTACGAGCAGCGCGAAGGCACCCTGGGAAACGCAGTTCAGGGCGTTGGCGGCGACCATCACGCGGTGTCGCGGCAGCCGGTCGGCGATCGCTCCTCCGATGAGAAGGAAGATCACCAGGGGGATCGTACGGGCGGCGGCGACCAGACCGACGTCGGTCGCCGAACCGCCGGCTGCCAGCACGGCGAACGCCGCCGCGATCAGGGCCCCGGAACTTCCGAGACCCGTGACCACGGCGGCGGCCGTCAGCAGCGTGTAATTGCGCCCCGCCCAGGCAGGGCGCTCCATCTTCATCACAACAGCTTCGCGTTCTTGCCCGCAGGCGTCACTTGGTAATTTCCCGCGGTGGGCACCGTGGGTTGTGCTCGGTCATTCGAGCGGCCGCAGGGAGCTCATGATCTTCTTGATCGTGGCCTCGTCGAGCTCGCCCTTGACGTCCTTGGCGGCGTAGAGGATCCAGGTCGCGTACTCACCGGTGGTGTCGGTGTACGTGACCGCGTACGCCTTGCCGTCCGAGTCGCACTTGTTGCCCTTCTTCACGCCGGTCACGGTCGCCGTTGACAGCTTTCCGGTGATGCCGTGATCGCTCTTGAAGGACTTCGCCTTGGTGCCCTTGAACGTACCGGTCTTCTTCTGATCGTAACCGGCCCAGACCCAGTTCAGCGCCTCGTTCTGGGCGGCCTCGGCCTGGCTCTTCGCGCCCTGCGCGCCCTTGACGCCCGTGCCGGCCAGCGACGAGGTGGACTCACCGCCGCCCTTCTCCTTGATGGTGCACCAGTCCTCCTTGAAGTAGGCCGGCGCGGTCATCGAGATCAGGGTCTTGGGGAAACCGGACTTGTCCTTCTCGTCCTGGAACCCCGTGTAGGTGTCCGCCGAGGTGATCTTCCAGTCCTTGGTGGGGACGTCGAATGCCACATGCCGCTTGGCATTGACCACCGTCTGCCAGCCCTTGATCACCGGCTGATCGGGAGCGTTCGGATCGCCACCGGGCCCCGCGCCGCCGCTCTCCCCGCTCGCCGACTCCGTCGGTTCGGCCGTCGCGGACTGGGAGTGGGTGGGCTTCGGGTCGTTCTTGGCGACGGCCTTCTTGTCGTCCTGGAGGACGAAGACGCCGGTGACCACGGCGGCCGCCACGACCGCGACCGCCGCGACGACGGCGATCGTCACGGTGGTCTTCTTCTCGTTGCCGTTGCCGCCGCCGCTGCCCTTGGGCGACTGCGGTCCGCCGGGACCTTGTGGCCCGCTCGGTCCCTGCCACTGCGGCTGCGGAGGCTGCATGGGCTGCATGGGCTGCTGCCCCTGGTACGGATTGGGCTGCTGGTAACCCGGCTGCTGGTATCCCGGCTGCTGGTACGGATTCGGCTGCTGATAACCCGGCTGCTGATACGGGTTCTGATCCTGCGGGTTCTGCTCGCCCCCGGGCGGCTGCTGTCCTGGCCACATGGGCGCTAACGATAAAGGTCCGAGGTGGGAGGTGTCACAGTCGCCCCAGGGGCGTGACAGAACCCGGACGTTCGCTCGTGACGTTCGCAGCTACTTCGGGAGAGTTTGGCATGCGCTTCGTGGGGCTGGACGACTTGGCAGCTTGGAGCCTTGGCGGCTCGGCAGCTCGGCGGCTTGGCCCTTCCGGAGTGACTGGGGTGGCCAGTTGGCCTACTCGGCAGTAACATTCCGCTCATGACAGTTGAGAGCGCCTCGATGGGTGAAATGCTGGCCGCCGCGGTTCCGATGGTGCGGACCCTGAATCTTGAGTTCGTCGAGGTCACCTCGGAGCGTGCGGTGCTCCGGCTTCCGGACCAGCCGGACTTCCACAATCACATCGGCGGCCCCCATGCGGGCGCCATGTTCACGCTGGCCGAGTCCGCCAGCGGCGCTATCGTGCTCAAGGCCTTCGGTGATCAGCTCTCTCGTGCGGTGCCGCTCGCGGTGCGGGCCGAGATCGACTACAAGAAGGTGGCCAAGGGGCCGGTGACCGCCACGGCGACCCTGGGTCGCCCGGTGGCCGAGGTCGTTGCCGAGCTCGATGCGGGCGAACGGCCGGAGTTCCCGGTCGGCATCGCCATTCAGCGCGAGGACGGGGCCGTCACCGGCGAGATGACGGTTGTGTGGACGCTGCGGCTGAACGGTTGAGGACGCAGGGACGAGCTCTCTGAGACGTGTTGCCGGGCCGGGCCGCCCCTTCGGTCGCGGTCCGGCGTATTCAACTGCGGCCGGCGCTGCCTGGCGTCTCCGCACGGTGGACCGTCTCCGTACGGTGGGCCAAGGCCAGTGTGCCGTCGGGTTCCCACACCAACCCCACGCCTTCGCTGATCCGCGCGAGCGTCGTCCACAGCCAGGCACGGTCCCTCTTCGGCGCAGGTTCCAGCCGCATCCGCCGGACCCGCAGAGGCACCATGCGCAGCGAGGCCAGCAGGCCCGTGTCGGCCGCCGCCGAGACGAGGTAGGCGAGGCGGAGGTCGTCGCGGTACCCCTCGTGGCCGCCGATGCCCTCATAGTCGTCGATGAAGTCTCCGCAGCCGTACAGGATCAGCCGGTCGCGGTACACCTCCAGAGGGCGGGGGTGGTGCGAGGAGTGGCCGTGGACGACGTCGACGCCGCCATCAATCAGGGCGTGCGCGAAAGCGACCTGGTCCTGGGGCACGCGGTAACCCCAGTTGGAGCCCCAGTGCACGGACACGACCGCGATGTCGCCCGGTCCCTTCGCCTGCTGTACGCGTCTGACCAGGGCCTCAGCCGCCACGCTCGTCGGCTCGGGAACGTAGGCGACTCCTGCCTGCTCCGCGGTCGCCGCCCAGCTCGGCGGAATGCCGCTGGACGACATTCCGATGGCGAACACCAGCACACGAGCGTTCTGTCCCACAGGGACCACGGCGGGCGCGTACGCTGCCCCGGCGTCCCGCCCCGCGCCGGCCGTCCGCAGTCCCGCCCCGGCCAGCACGTCGAGTGTCTCTGCCAGACCCGGGCGACCGAAATCCAGCACGTGATTGTTGGCAAGCACGCAGACGTCGGGCCGGGCCACCGTCAGGGCGGGCAGGTTGGCAGGGTGCATCCGGTAGTGGACTGCCTTGCCGTGCGCGAACTCCCCGTCGCCGGTGATCGCCGTCTCCAGGTTCACGATCCGGACGTCGGGGGCGGCCTCCTCCAGCACCCGTAGGGACACTCCCCACAACCACGCCGGAGGGACCGGAGCGGGAATCGGGCCATTCGCCGCCTGGGCCAGCTCCACGTAGGCACGCGCGTCCCGTACTCCGTCCTCCCGCAGCTCCGGGTCGCCGGGGTGCGCGAGGATCTGGTCGACCCCACGACCGAGCATGATGTCGCCGCTCAGAAACAGCGTCACCAGGCCGGTTGGTGTGGTGCCCATGTTTTCACCGTAGGCCGGTACGCAGGCGCGCGGCAGGCCGAGCCGACACACCCTTGGGCCTGACAGCCGCAGCGCCCCGTCTGCGAGGTCATCGAAGAACGAGGACCCGCTGCGCATGCGGCGGCATGACCTCACGGAGGCGTCGCTGCCGGGGACGCCTGCCGTTCCTCAGTGGCGGACAGTGGCAGTGCCGGGCTCGGCGGCAGTACCGCGGTCGGCTGCGGCGTCGGCACCGGGAGTGAAGGCGCTTCGGAAGGCTTCCAGAGCGGCGTCGGAGTCTTCCCGGGCCCAGCCTTCGAGGCCGACGACGCCGGTGTAGCCGAGGTCGTGCAGAGCACGCGCGATGGCGGCGTAATGGACTTCTCCCGTGCCCGGTTCGCAGCGTCCGGGGACGTCGGCGACCTGGATTTCGCCGATGTACGGCAGGGACCGGCGGCAGAGTTCGATGAGGTTTCCCTCGCCGATCTGGGCGTGGTAGAGGTCCAGGTTCATCCGCAGGTACGGGCTGTCGACGGCGCGTACGAGGGCCAGGGTGTCGGCGGCGCGGGCGAAGGGGGTGCCTGGATGGTCGACGGCGAGGTTGAGGTTTTCGAGGGTGAAGACGCGGCCGGCGGCTTCGCCCAGTTCCGCGATGCGCCGCAGCGTGTCGGTGGCAGTGAGCCACATGGCGGGAGTGGCCTCGTGGACGGGGCGGACGGGAAGTCCCTTGTCGTCAAGGCCGGTGCCGTGCAGGTTCAGGCGGGGGCAGTCCAACTCGGTAGCTACATCAAGGGACTTACGGGCCGAGGCCAGCAGGGCATCAATGCCGTCGGGGTCGGTGAGGTTGCCGGTCAGATAGCCGGTCATGGAAGAGAAGGTGGCGCCGGTGGCGGTCAGGGCGTCGAGGTCCTTGGTGGACCAGTCCCAGATTTCGACCTGGAAGCCTTGCTCGGCGATGCGGGCCACGCGCTCGGTGAACGGGCGGTCCAGGTAGAGCATTTCGGCACTGGCGGCGAGGGTGAAGGGACTCGCGGGGAGTGTCATTCGGTCACCTCGGCGATCGTGACGGGCGCTGCGGTGTCCACGCTGCGAATGGCGGCCAGTGCGATGGACAGGGCCCGGCGGGCGTCGTGGCCGGTGACGGGGGCCGGGTTCTTGTGGCGGACGGCGTCGGCGAAGGCGGTCAGCTCGGCGGTATAGGCCGCGCGCAGCAGCTCGGTGTCGCGCCGGGCGGTGTCGACGTGGATGCCCTGGGCGCCGTAGAAGGTCATGTCGGTGCTGCGGCCGTTGCCGGCGGTCACCATGCCCTCCGAGCCGAAGACCTCCGCGCGTACGTCGTAGCCGTACAGCGCGGAGAAGGATGCCTCGGCGGTGGCGATGGCGCCGTTGTCGAAGCGGATGGTGACGACGGCGGTGTCGAGGTGTCCGGCGGCCTTGGCGTCCGGGCGGACCAGCGCGTCGGCGGTGGCGTGGACGCTGACCGGCGTGGCTCCGGGGTTGAGCCAGCACAGCGTGTCGAAGTCGTGGATGAGGGTTTCCAGGAAGATCGTCCACTGGGGGATGCGAGCCGGGTCGGCGGTGAACGGGCCCGGGTCACGGGTCAGCGAGCGCAGCAACTGCGGGGTGCCGGCCTTGCGTTCGTCGATCAGGGCGCGGGCGGCGGCGAAGCCGGGGGCGAACCGGCGGTTGAAGCCCACCTGCAGTACGACACCTGCCTGTTCCGCGGCGGCGATGGCGCGGTCGGCGTCCGCCAGCGTCACCGCCATCGGCTTTTCCACGAAGATGTGCTTGCCGGCGGCGGCCGCGGCTACGACCAGGTCGGTGTGGGACCGGGCCGGCGCGGTGATCAGTACGCCGTCGATGTCGTCCCGGCCGAGGACCTCCTGCACATCGGTGGTGGCCGTCGGAGCGCCCAACTCGGCGGCGAGGCGCTCGGCGGCGCCGGGGGCCGGGTCGCTCACCGCGGCCAGCGCAATGCCGGGTATGTGGCGGGCGACGATCTCGGCATGGTTCGAGCCGATGCGGCCTGCGCCGATCGTGGCCAGCTGCAAGGTGTCCGAGGCGGGCCTGGTACGGCCGGGGGTGGTGTCAGCGACGACCATGTCTGTGCTCCCACATCAACGAGTACGTGCAACGAGTGCGTGCAACCGGTACGGCAACTAGTACGTTCTAGTGAGGGAACGTAGAGCGCCCGCCGCGATCGGTCAAGGGGTCGATATGCTCGGCGAGAGGCCGTCCGGCAGGGTGGCGGAGCGGATTCGACCAGGTGGGAGTGGCGGAAGTGAGGGAGTCGAGCGACGCGCACGACGGCGCCGATGAGCCGCCCCGTACGCACGCCGCCGGCACCGGACGCGCACGGAGCGGGCGTCCGACCATGGCGGATGTGGCCCGGGCCGCCGGGATCTCCACCGCGCTGGTCTCCATCGTCATCCGCGGCGTGCCGGGGGCCAGCGACGCCACCCGCAGGCGGGTGCTGCAGATCGCCGACGAACTGGGATACGTTCCCGACCAGCGCGCCCAGAAGCTCCGGCAGTCCCGCTCACGGGTGCTCGGTGTCGTCTTCGAGCTCCAACAGCCCTTCCACGGCGATCTCGTGGAGCACATCTACGCCGCCGCGGCGCGGCACGGCTACGAAGCGATGATCAGCGCGGTGGCCCCCAGTCGCAGCGAGTCCACCGCGGTCAACGCGCTGCTGCGGGAACGGTGCGAGGCCGCGATCCTGCTGGGCAGCGGCCTGGCGGTCGAGGAGCTCGCACGCCTGGCCCGGCGGCTGCCGACTCTCCTCGTCGCCCGCCGGGCCGACCTGCCGGGCGTCGGTGCCGTCCGCAGCGACGACACGGCGGGCATCGGTCTTGCCGTCGACCACCTCGTCGCCCTCGGCCACCGGCGGATCGCGCACATCGACGGCGCCGGCGCCCCGGGCAGTTCCGACCGTCGCCTCGGCTTCCTGCAGGCCATGGCCCGCCACGGACTGCAGGACTCCGCCGACGTACTCGCCGGCGGCCTCACCGAGAACGCCGGGGCGGAAGGCGCGCGCTATCTGCTGGACCGCCCGGTGCCACCCACGGCCGTGATCGCCTTCAACGACCGCTGTGCCACCGGCGTCCTGGACGTACTCGCACGTCGGGGCCGTGATGTGCCCGGCGATATCTCCGTGGTCGGTTACGACGACTCGCGGCTGGCGAAGATTCCGCACGTACAGATGACCACCGTCTCGCAGCACGCCGGCCGCATGGCGGACGCCGCGGTGGCCGCCGCGCTGGATCTCATCGCGGGCCGCACGCCGGAGGAAGCCGTACTCACGCCCCGGCTGGTCGAACGGGCCACCACCGGCCCGGCGCCTCGCTGAATCCCGGCATCGACACCCCGCCGTCAAAAGAGTTCGAGATAGTTCGAGCTAATGTCTTGACATGCTCTAGAACGTACTAGTTCCCTAGCGGCATTCCTTCCTGCCACCGGCAGCGCGCGGAACGCACCCTCCTCCGCACGCGCCATCTTCTGCGCTGCCCGCGGGAGAGCCGTCATCAAGCGATCGCCGGGACGGGCGTTCGCTGAGAGGAGCACCCATGCCGAGCGCCTCGAACACCGGCCTCGCCGACACCGCCCCGGCCGCATCGCCACAGCCACCCATCAAGGGGAGGCGGTCGATGTCGGCCATTGCCGCCGTCGCGACGCTGGGCGGGCTGACCTTCGGATACGACACGGGCGTCATCGCCGGCGCACTGCCCTTCATGGCCGAACCGGGCCGCGAAGGGGGCCTGGGCCTGACCCCCGTGACGGAGGGTGTCGTCACCGCATCACTGCTGGTCGGCGCCGCGGCCGGCGCCGCCTTCGGCGGCCGCCTCTCCGACCGCTACGGACGCCGCCACAACATCCTCACCCTGGCCTTCGTCTTCATCGTCGGCGCATTGGGCACCGCCCTTGCGCCGGGCATCGAGGTCATGGTGGCAGCCCGGGTCGTCCTCGGCATGGCCGTGGGCGCGGCCTCCACCACCGTCCCGGTCTACCTCGCCGAGATCGCCCCCGCCCACTCCCGGGGCCGCTTGGTCGCCGTCGACCAACTCATGATCGTCACCGGACAGCTCATCGCCTACAGCTCCAACGCCGCGCTGGCCGCCGCCTACGGTGGCGAGCAGACCTGGCGCTGGATGCTGGCACTCGCCACCGTGCCCTCCACCCTGCTCTACCTCGGCATGCTGTTCATGCCGGAGACCCCCCGCTGGTACGTCTCCAAGGAACGCTTCGCCGACGCCCGCCGCACCCTGCTCCGCATTCGCGATGCCGACACCGTCGATGCCGAACTCGCCCAGATGAAAGGGGCCATCGACCAGGAGAAGCAGGCCGCCCGCGCCGGCGGCGGCCGGGCCGAGCTGGCCGTGCCGTGGGTACGCCGGGTGTTCCTGATCGGGCTCGGTCTGGCCGTCATCCAGCAGGTCACCGGCATCAACACCATCATGTACTTCGCCCCGACCACCCTCCGGCAGACCGGGCTCGGCTCCCAGGCCGCTCTCACCGCCACCATCGCCGTCGGAGTCGTGGCCGTCACCGCCTCCACCGCCAGCCTCTACCTCATCGGCAAGGTCGGACGCCGACCGCTCCTGCTCACCGGTCAGCTCGGCATCGTCGCCTCGCTCATCGCCATCGGCCTGGCCTTCTCCCTCCACACCGAACCCGGCACCGAAGCCGCCACCTGGCGCAGTTACCTCATCCTGGCCTGCATGCTCGCCTTCCTGGTTTTCCAGCAGGCGGCCGTCTCCCCGGTGACCTGGGTGATGCTCTCCGAGATCTTCCCCCTGGCCCTCCGCGGGTTCGGCATGGGCACGGCCGTCCTGCTGCTCTGGCTCGTCAACGCCCTGGTCACCTTCACCTTCCCCATCCTCCTGGCCGGCGTCGGCGGCACCACAACCTTCCTGATCTTCGCCGCCGTCAACGTCGTCGCCGTGGCAACAGCCGCCAGGACCATCCCCGAAACCCGCAACCGCACGCTGGAACAGATCGAGACACACTTCCGCAGCCGCCGAGCCCCTGCCCCGACCGGCTGACCTTCGGATACCCGGCGATCCAGCCGGTCGCGCCCGCCAGGCCCAGTTCGAGCAGTACGTCGTCGGCGCCAACCAGGAGGGCGAGGCCGGGCGCCAACTCGCTGATCCGGTACGCCCGTCGGACGTCCCCGGTGAACTCCTTGACCCCGACGATCGTGCCCTCCTGGTACAGCTCGGCGAGCAGCTCGGGCGTCAGGTCGACCTTGGTGTCGATCGGGTTGTTGTACGCGACGACCGGCAGCCCCACCTTGGCGACCTCGCGGTAGTGCGCGACGACGGCGGCCCGCTCGGCGCGGAAGGCGTTGGGCGGCAGCAGCAGGAGGGAGTGGGCGCCGGCCTCGGCGGCCTGCTCCGCCCAGCGGCAGGCCTCGAGGGAGCCGTACGCGGCCACCCCCGGCATGACGCCGAAGCCGTCGGGCGCCGCCTGCACCGCGGTCTGCACGACACGGGCCAAGTCTCCTTGCGGAACGTGAGGCGGTGGCGGTGGGCCGGGCGGTACACGGTCACTTGGCTCAGTGGGGCGTCATTGGTGTGTCATCCATTTTTCGAGGCCTGACGCGTCCAACGGCAGCGCGTCGGACAGGACTTCGGAGCCCTCGGGGGTGACCAGGATGTCGTCCTCGATGCGTACGCCGATGCCGCGCAGGTCCGGTGGGACGGTCAGGTCGTGCGCGTGGAAGTACAGGCCGGGCTCGACCGTGAGCACCATCCCCGGGGCCATCGCGGCGCCTTGGTACGCGTCGTCGCCGGCCCGCGCGCAGTCGTGCACGTCGAGCCCCAGATGGTGGCCGATGCCGCACACCAGATAGCGGCGGTGGTGCTGCCCGGCGTCGGACAGCGCCTCGTCGACGGAGACCGGCAGCAGCCCCCAGTCGGCAAGGCCGTGCGCGATCACCTCCATGCATGCGTGGTGGAAGTCGGTGAACCGGCGGCCGGGCCCCACCGCGGCGAGCCCGGCCCGGTGCGCCTTCTCCACCAGGTCGTGCACCTGCCGCTGGGCGGCCGAGAAGCGCCCCGAGGCGGGGAACGTGCGGGTGACGTCGGCCGTGTAGTGGCTGTCGACCTCGACTCCCATGTCCAGCAGGAGGAGTTCGTCCGGCAGGACCGGTCCGTCGCAGCGCACCCAGTGCAGGGTCGGGGCGTGTGTGCCGCTGCCGACGATCGACGCGTAGCCGGGACCGTTGCCGTACGCGCGGGCGTAGCGGTCGAAGGTGCCCTGCAGCCAGCGTTCGCCCGGGCCCTCGATCGCGGTGGGGATCTCCCGGACGACCGCGGCGAAGCCCTCGACGGTGCGGTCCACGGCCCGCCGCAACTGACCGACCTCCCATGCGTCCTTGTACATGCGCAGCTGCGCCAGGGTCCGGCCGACCTCCTCGTCGACCGTCACCTCGTCAGTGAGTTCGGACAGCGGCCGCACCTCGATGCCCAGGGCCCGGGCCCAGTCGTCGAGGCCGGGCGCGGCCCCGACCCACAGCTCGCCGTACCGGGCGTCCCGCCAGAAGTCCTGCTCGCCGGGGTGGGCGGGCGGCGGCATGTACAGCGTGGCGTCGCCGGAGCGCACCACCACGACCGCGTTCTCGATCGCGCAGCCCGTCACCCAGAAGAAGTCACTGTCCGGGCGGAAGTCGTACGCCGTGTCGTTGCTGCGCACGGGTGCCTCACCGGCCGCCAGCACGACGGTCGAGCCGGGGAGCGCCTCGGCGAGCCGGGCCCGGTGTGCCGCGGCCGCCTCGGCCGCTCCGGGGACGACGTGCGGTGTCCGGTCGGGGGTGTCCCAGCCGGTGCCCATGTAGGTGGTGAACGCGGGGATCTCGGTGAGTTTCGGGGGCCTGCCGTCACGCATCGGTGACTCCTCCTCCTGCGTCGCGCATCAGCTCGGTGAGGCGGGCGAAGACGCGCGCGTCGCGGATGCCGTCGTGTTCGTACTCGTTGGTGATCCAGGTGTGGACGTTGCCGACCCGGGCGGCCGTGTCGAGCTGCAGATACGCGTCCACGTACATGTCGTCGTGGTAGACGGCGGCGACGACCGGAACGTCGTTGGCGGCCAGCCGGTCCAGGTCGTAGAGCGGCGGCCACTTGTCGCGGGCGGCCAGGAGCTCGACCGCCCCGCGGAAGGGCCGCAGCTCCGCGATCTCCTCGAACATCCAGGGATAGATCATCTCCCCGGTGAACAGCAGCGGCCTGGCGTCCTCGGCGAAGTGCGGATGCCGGGCCCGCTCGCTCTGCGCCGCCCACGCGGTGGCGCCCGCGCCGTGCCCGTAGAGGCTTTCCTGCAGCACCGCGAACAGCGGGTTGTCGCTGTACGACGTGCGGGCGAGCACCTGATGCAGGAAGGTCGCCGAGAGCTCGTCACCGTCCCCGGCCTCGGTGAACGCCTCGTCGAGCAGCCAGTGCAGGCGCTCATGGCCCGGCTGCATCCCGAGGTCGATGCCGAGCGACTGCAGCCGACGGACCGTCAGGACATCGCCGTCGGGCAGCCGTACGTCCCCCGCGGACAGCCGGTCGGCGATCCGGCCGACGTGGGCGACGTGCCGCGGGTAGCGCCGGTAGAACGCCTCGTTCTTCGCCCGCACCCGCGGATACGTGCGCCGGTACACCTCGGCGGCCGACGGATCGAGGGACGGCAGACCGCCCGTAACGTAGCAGGCGCTGAGCGCCTCCGGTGCCTGCGACAGATACGTCAGCGTCAGGAAGCCGCCGTACGACTGCCCGAGCGTGGACCAGCGCCGGCCGCCGTAGACGGTGCGCCGCAGGTGCTCGTGGTCCGCCACGATCGAGTCGGCCCGGAAGCACGCGAGGAAGTCCGCGCCCTCTCGCGCGCTCGCGAACGCGCTGATCCGGCGGCCGTCGATCCGGGTGCTGCGACCGGTGCCGCGCTGGTCGACGAGGACCACCCGGTGCGTCTTGAGCGCCTCGCCGAGCCAGCCGCCGGTGTCGAGCGGGCGCGGTCCCTTTCCGCCCGGACCGCCCTGGAGGTAGACGAGGCACGGCAGGTCGTCGTGCGACCGGGACGGGTCGGTGATGTCCCGGGCGAAGAGCCGGATCGTGCCGCGGGCCGGGTCGGTCCAGTCGAGCGGGACGTCGAGGACGTGCTCGCGCACCCGCATGCCGGGGATCGTGTAAGTGACGGTGTCGGTCATGCGGTGGCAGCCCTCCTCCTGCGGTCCCACTCCGGATCGATGCGGGGGATCGCGGCCAGCAGCGTCCGCGTGTACGGATCGCGTGGATCGCCGAAGACCTGGGCGCACGGCCCCTGTTCGACGATCTTCCCCTGGCTCATCACGGCCACCCGCTGGGCGATGTTCCGGACCACGGCCAGGTCGTGGGCGATGAAGAGACAGCTGAAGCCGCTCTCGCGCCGCAGCCGCAGCAGGAGTTCGATGACCTGCGCCTGGACGGACACGTCGAGGGCGGAGACCGCCTCGTCGCAGATCACCAGCTTCGGCTGGACGGCGAGGGCCCGCGCGATGCCGATGCGCTGGGCCTGACCGCCGGAGAACTGCGCCGGATAGCGCTGCGAGTGGTCCGGCTCGAGACCGACCCGCTCCATCAGCTCCTTGGTGTACGCGCGCCGGCCGCCGGGCGGCGGGATCCGCTGGTAGTCGAGCGGCGCCATCAGGATCCGCTCGACGGTGTGCCGGGGATTGAGCGAGGAGAACGGGTCCTGGAAGACGACCTGCACGTCGGAGCGGTACCGGGCGAGCCGCGCCCCCGTGGCCCGGGTGACGTCCTCCCCGTCGAACTCCACGGTGCCCGAGCTGGGTTGCATGAGCTTGGCGACGATCCGCGCGGTGGTGGACTTGCCGCTGCCGGACTCACCGACCACGGCGAGCGTCTCGCCGGAGCGCACGTCGAAGCTGACGCCGTCCACCGCGGTGAACTCGCTCTTGCGGCCGAACGGGCCCGCGGTCGTGAACCGCTTGGTGAGGTCGCGGGCGCTGAGCAGCACATCACTCACAGGACCACCTCGTCGGACGCGTCGGACGTGTCGGCCGGGAGCGTGGCGGGCGGCTCGGCCGGGAGCTCGTCGGTGATCCGTGGAATGCTGTCGAGCAGCTGGTGCGTGTACGCGTGCCGGGGCGCGGAGAAGACCTGCTCCGCCGTGTCGTACTCGAGCTGCTCGCCCTCGCGCATCACGAGGACCCGCGTCGCGATCGAACTGATCACGGCGAGGTCGTGGGTGATGAAGACCATCCCGGTGTGCGTCTGCCGCTGCAGGTCGGCGAGCAGGCGCAGGATCTGGGCCTGCACGGTCACGTCCAGGGCCGTCGTCGGTTCGTCCGCGATGAGCAGCGCGGGCGAACACACCAGAGCCATCGCGATCATGACGCGCTGGCGCTGTCCGCCGGAGAACTGGTGGGGGTAGTAGCCCGCCCGCCGCTCCGGGTCGGGGATGCCGACGTGGTCGAGGGCCTCGACGACGACCGCCCGGGCCGCCTTCCGCTTGCCGCCCCGGTGGGCCCGGTACATCTCCTCGATCTGCAGGCCGACCGTGTAGTACGGGTTCAGCGAGGACAGCGGGTCCTGGAAGACCATGGAGACCCGCTCGCCCCGCACTCGGCGCATCTCGCGGTCCGTGCGGCCGAGCAGTTCCTCGCCGTCGAGGCGGATGCTGCCCCGGGTGATGGCGCCCGGCGGCAGCAGACCCATCACGGCGAGGCTGGTCATCGACTTGCCCGAGCCGGACTCGCCGACGATGCCGACGGTCTCGTCCCGGCCGACCGCGAACGACACGTCCTTGACGACGTCCACCGGGCCGCGCGTGGTCGGCAGGGTCACGGTGAGGTCCTCCACCACAAGGAGCTCGCTCATCGGATCCTCACTCTCGGGTCGAGTCCGGTGTAGACGAGGTCGACCACCACGTTGCCGACCACCACGAAGAAGGCCGCGAGGAGGGTGACCGCCATGATCACCGGCTGGTCGTTCTTGGCGATCGAGTCGGCGGCCATCTTGCCGACGCCGTTGAGGCCGAAGACGGTCTCGGTGATCAGCGCGCCGCCCAGCAGCGCGGCGAAGTCCATGCCGAAGATCGTGGTGATGGGGGTGAGCGCGGGCCGCAGGGCGTGCCGCCGCATCGTGAGCAGGGGAGGCAGCCCCTTGGAGCGGGCGGTGCGCATGAAGTTCTCGGCCAGGGTGTCGATGACGTTGGCCCGCGTCAGCCGCGAGTACAGGCAGGCGTAGCCGGTGGCGAGCACGATCCACGGCATCAGATACGACTCGAACCACCGCACGGGATCGTCGCCGAACGCCACGGCGGACGGGAACGGCAGCCATTGCAGCTGGACGACCAGGACGTACTGCAGGGCCAGCGCGAGCACGTAGTTGGGGATGCTGGCGCCGCCCAGCGACAGGTTCATCACGGACCTGTCCCACCAGGTGCCCTCCTTGACCGCGCCGAGCAGACCCGCGGTGACACCCGCGAGCAGCCACAGCACCGCGGCGCCGATGGCGACGGTGGCGCTGACCGGCAGCCGGCTCACGACCATGTCCCACACGGCCTGATTGGTCTGGAACGAGTAGCCGAGACAGGGCGCGGGGCAGTGCACGAGGTTCGCGCCCGACCCGTAGTCCCGGCCGGTGAACAGGCCGCCCAGGAAGTCCCCGAACTGGGTGAGGAAGGGCTGGTCGATCCCGAGGACCGAGCGGATCTGGTCGACGCGTTCGGGCGTGCAGGTCTTGCCGCAGATCATCAGCGCCGGCTCGGGCGACAGCTTGAAGAAGATGAGGAACGTGAACAGGCAGACCATGAACAGGATCAGCACGAGCCCGGCGATCCGGCCTGCGAGATAGCGGGCCATCAGGAGGCCTCCCCGGCGTCGGTAGCGGCCCGGATGCGGTCGCCGAGCACGGTCAGGGAGAGCACGGTCAGGAAGAGGAAGAGACCGGGTATCGCGAAGTACAGCGGATCCACCGCGTACCAGCTGACCGAACTCGAGATCATCTGGCCCCACGACGGGGTCGGCGGGCTGACGCCCACGCCGAGGAAGGACAGGCCGGCCTCGGTGCCGATGTATCCGGGCACGGCGAGCGTCGTCATCACGATGAGCGAACTGCGCAGGTTCGGCAGGATCTCCTTGAACACCAGCGCGCGGGTGGAGGCGCCCGAGGCGCGGGCCGCCTCCACGAAGTCCCGGTTCACCAGCGTCAGCGTCTGGCCGCGCACCACCCGTGCCAGATACGGCCAGCCGAAGACGCTGATCACGACGACGAGCAGGTACGACCTGTTGCCTGCGGGCAGCGACGACAGGATGGCGATCATGAAGATGAGCGCGGGGAACGCCATCAGGAAGTCCATGACCCGCGAGACGACCTGGTCGACCCAGCCGCCGTAGAAGCCGGCGAGCATCCCGAGCACCACCCCGAGCAGGGTGGTGAGCACGGTGGCCGACGCGGCGATCAGGAACGACACGCGCGCGCCGTACGCGATCCGGGCCAGCACGTCGCGGCCGTTGAGCGGTTCGACGCCGAGCAGATGGTCGGCGCTGATCCCGCCGAACGACCCCTTGGGCGTCCCGCCCGTGTCGACGTCGACGGCGGACGTGTCGAACGTGGTCGGCCCGTGGCCGGTGAGGGCGGAGAGCAGCGGGGCGCAGAGGGCCATCAGCAGCATCAGCGCGATGAATCCGGCGCTGAGCAGGGCGGCCCGGTCGTGCAACAGCGCGCCCATGATCCGGCGGCCCGCGGTGACGGGCGCGGGATCGGCCTTCGCGTCCCGCGCGGTGGCGGTGGCGATCGTCATGAGCGGCCTACTTCTCCGGGTCCTTGAGGCCGACCGAGACGAGGTCGATGCCGCCGGTGTACGCGTCCGACCGATAGGCGCCCGCGACGTTGGCGCCCGGCACGAAGAGGTACTTCTCGTAGGCGAGCGGCACGATCGGGGCCTGCGCCATGATCTGCTTGTCGAGCTCGCCGTACGCCTTGTTGGCGGCACTCACGTCCTTCATGGCCGCGATCTCGTCCATGCGCTTGTTGATCGCGGCGTTGTCGATCTGCGAGATGTTCGTGTTCGCGGTCGGGGTGATGTTGCGGCCGTCGAACAGCGGGGGCAGGAAGGTCGCGCCCGAAGGCCAGTCGGGACACCAGCCGGTCAGGGCCAGATCGTGCTGCTTCGATGTGCTGCCGATGACCTCGTAGAACGTCGAGGTGTCGATGTTGTTGATCTTCACCTTGATGTTCAGCGGCTTGAGCGCCTCCTGGATGGCGACCGAGATCGCCTGCTGTTGGGCCACCGGGCGGGTGTCCAGGGTGAGGGAGAACCCGCCGGAAAGACCCGCCTCGGCGAGCAGCTTCTTGGCCTTGGTCCTGCTGTGCGGGTAGCGGTCGTAGTCGGTGCGGCCGAGCATCTGCGGCGGCTGGATCGCGGTCCCCTTGGCGGCGAGCTGCTTGCCGCCCATCGCGGCGACGACCGAGCCCTTGTCGACGGCGTACGCGATGGCCTGACGCACCCTCAGGTCGGACAGGTGCTTGCGCGTGGTGTTCATGCCCAGGTACGTGGTGCAGCCGTTGGGCCCTGACAGGGTGCGCGCCTTCAACTGCGGCGTCTGCACGCGGGAGAGGGCCGCCGGCTGGATGCTCGCGGCGATGGCGTCGGCGTCCGCGCCCTGACCGGCGAGCATGCGCTCGTCGATGGTGGCGGCGTCGAGACCGAAGGTCCACTCGAAGGCGTCCGGCTTCGCCGCGCGGACCTTGTCCGTCGACGCCTTCCACTGCGGGTTGCGGACCAACTTGAGCGACGAGCCCTGGGTGTGGCTCGCCACCTTGTACGGGCCGGAGGCGATCGGCTTGGTGTCGAAGGCGTGCCCCGCGCCGGTCCCCTTGGGGAACGGGGTGAAGTTCGGCATGGTCAGCGCGCTCGGGAAGTCCGCGAAGGACTTCTTGAGGTGGAAGACGACCGTCCTGGAGTCCGGCGTCTCGATCGCGTCGAGGCCTCCGGACCGGTACGGCCCCTTGTAATCGGCGGGCGCCTTGATGAGCTGCTTCGGATACGGGGAGCCGCCCATCTCCGGGTCCCAGGCCCGCTCGATGCCGAACTTCACGGACGCGCTGTCGATGGGGGAGCCGTCCTCGAACTTCAGCCCGTCCTTGAGGTGGTACGTCCAGGTCTTGCCGTCGTCGGACGGGGTGCCCAGGTCGGTCGCCAGGTCCGGGACGACCTTGGTGCCCTTGGCACCGGGTCCGGCCCCGAAGGTGGTCAGGCCGCGGTAGATGAGCCGGTAGAAGTTGTTGACCCCGCCGTCGAACCCGAGCCCGGGATCGAGGTGGGAGAAGTCCGAGTTGGCCAGGAAGCGCACGGTGCCACCGGTGGCCGGCTTCCCGCCCCCGGGTCCGGCACCGGCGGACGAGGCGTTCGGCCCGCCGCCGCAGGCGGCCAGCATCAGCGTGCTGAGTACGGTCACGCCGGTGAGCGCGGTGGATCTCCTCATGGAGCATTCCTTCGGTCGACGATCTCGATGACTGTGCTTGTCTCGACGGCTGTGCTTATCTCGACGGATGTGGTCATCTCGACGGATGCGGTCAACGGGTCCTGACCCATACGCGCATGGCCTCGGCCCTGCGGTTGCCTCACAGGAAGTAGGGGACGAGAGTCACGGGAACCGTCAATGGCGGTTCGGAGGCGAGGAGTTGGCCGGTGATCTCCGGATACAGTTCCGGCGGCGCGGTGGGCGCGACGTCCGCCGTGACCCGGACGGCGACCTTTCCCGGCAGTCCCTCCGGCGCGGGCGCGAGTTCGGCGACGGCCAGCCGGTCGGCCGGGAGAACGAGGTCGTCCACCGGGGCGGGAGCGTCCTGCTGCTCGACGCAGTGGACGAGCGGACCGCGGGCGACGGCCACCGCGCCACGGGTCGCGTCCAGGTGCGGATGCGAGGCGTGGCCGCGTACCGGCATCGGCAGACGCAGCCGGAGCGTGTCGCCCTGGGCCCACTCCCGTTCGACGGTCAGCCAGCCGTCCTCGGCGGTGACGGGTTCGCCGTCGAGCGTGACGCCGCTGGCCCAGCCGGGGATCCGCAGGCTGATCGCGTAGGGGCGGCCGGGGGCGCGCTCGACGGTGAGGCGCACGTCGCCGTCCCACGGGTAGTCCGTGGTGACGCTCACCGCGAGGGCGTCCGTCTCGATGCACGCCTCGGCGTACTGGGCGACGAGCAGAGTGTCCGGGCGCTCGGCGGCCACGTAGTCGCCCAGCTGCGCCATCCACCGCACGATGTTGGGCGGGCAGCAGGGGCAGCCGAACCACGACCGGCGCAGCGCCGCACCGCCGGTCTCGGCGCCGCTGCGCTGCTCGTGGTCGGGGCGGCGCTGGAGCGGATTGTCGTAGAAGAACGCCGTCCCGTCGGCGGACAGGCCCACGGCGTAGGCGTTGAAGAGCACGCGCTCGAAGACGTCGAGGTACTTCGCGCCGCCGGTGGCGAGGAACATCCGCCAGGCCCACTGCATCAGGGCGATGGCCGCGCACGTCTCGCTGTACGAGCGCTCGGACGGCAGCTCGTACCGGTCGCCGATGGCCTCGTCGGAGTGCCGGCTGCCGAGCCCGCCCGTGAGGTAGAGCTTGGTGGCGACCATGTCGTCCCAGAGCCTGTCCAGAGTCTCGAACATGGTTCGGTCACCGGTCTCCAAAAAAAGGTCGGTCGCGCCGGCGGCCAGATACGCCATGCGGACCGCGTGCCCGGTGACCGTGGGGAGGTCGCGGAAGGGCAGGTGGTCCTGGAAGTACTCGGGCGGAAAGATGCTGTGCCGGAGGTTCCCGTGCCCGCGGCGGTCCACGAACAGGCGGGCTTGGGTGAGGTAGTCGCGGTTGCCGGTCTCCCGGTACAGCTCGACCAGGGCCATCTCCACCTCGGGGTGCCCGCAGATGCCCGCTTCGCCGCCCTCGCCGAAGCGGCGCACGACGAGGTCGGCGAAGCGCACGGCCACGGCGAGGAGTCGGTCGTCGCCCATACGGCGACGGGCCGCGACGGCGGCCTGGATCAGATGGCCGAGGTTGTAGAGCTCGTGCCCCCAGGCCAGGTCCTCCCAGGGCTTCTTGGTCGCCGCGGCGTCCTGGAGGAACGAGTTGAGGTAGCCGTCCTCGGCCTGGACCTGTTCGAGGAGGCCGACGACCTCGTCGAAGAACTCCCGGACGCCGGCGTCCGTCCGGCCCGCGCCGATCTCGTACGCCAGACCCTCCAGGGTCTTGTACAGGTCGGTGTCGAGGAACGGGTAACGCCCGCGATAGGGCGGAGGCTCCTCGGCCAGGAGGCGGCTCAGGTTGTCGAGATTTCCGGCCGCGCGCAGCTGCTCGATGGTGTGCGGAATCGTCGACCGCACATTGCGGTCCTGCCAGTGCCGGAGCAGTCCGCCCGTCAGGTGCACGGAGGAGAGCGGGGCAACGGCCCCCGCCTCGGTCCGTACGGCTCCCGCTCGGCCCCCTGAACGTGCTCTGGCCTGCTCCGGTGTCATGGGCTGCCCTCCAGTGATATGTGGCATTGCACTGTGCAATAGCACTGCGGTGCTGGGCTGACCTTAGGGGTGCGGTTCGAAGGACGGCAATGGTTGTTCCGTGGAATTTACGTGGGCGGTGGGAGGCGGAAGAAGTGGCTGGGGCGCCGGAGGGCCGGGCGCCGTGTGGAGCTGTGAACCTCTTGGCCGAGTAGGAGGAATGTGACATAGTACCGGCGTGACTAAGCAACTGACCTGCGATGTTGGGTCGTTGGGGCCGGAATGACGGGCGCCGCTTGTGCCCTGCACGCGGCCCGGGCCGGCCTGCGCGTCGCCCTGGTGGACTGCGGCCCGGTGGCCGGCGGCACGACCGGCGCGGGCGAGGGCAGGCATCGGAGGCTCGGCGCTCGCGCCTGGATACTGGTGGCACATCACATGGCATGGAAGGAAACCCGATGACCGCCCAGCGCACCAGCGCCAAGACCGCAGGCCCTGCTCTGCCCACCCTCGGGGGGACGCGGAGCAGCTACCGCGAGCGTGTTCTGGACGCGCTGCGCGCCGCGCTGATCGCCGGTGAACTGCGCCCGGGCGAGGTCTACTCCGCACCCGGACTCGCCGCGCGCTTCGGCGTCTCCGCGACGCCCGTGCGCGAGGCCATGCTCGACCTGACCAAGGAAGGCCTGGTCGACACGGTGCCCAACAAGGGCTTCCGGGTCACCGCCGTCTCCGACCAGCAGCTGGACGAGTACACGCACATCCGCGCCCTGATCGAGATCCCGACCACCGTCGGGCTCGCCTCCACGGCGGATCCCGACGCGCTGGAGGCGCTGCGGCCCATCGCCGACGAGATCGTGACCGCCGCGGCCGCCGGCGACCTCATCGCGTATGTCGAGGCGGACCTGCGGTTCCATCTCGGCCTGCTCGCCCTCGCGGGCAACGCGCACCTCGTCGAGGTCGTCAGCGATCTGCGCAGGCGATCCCGGCTGTACGGCCTCACGGCTCTCGTGGAGGAGGAGAAGTTGCAGGCCTCCGCCGAGGAACACGTGGAGATCCTCGACGCGCTGCTCTCCCGCGACGAGTCGGCCGTGCTTGAAGTGATGACCCGTCACATCGGCCACATCCGCGGGCTCTGGGCCGAGTAGCGACGGTAGCTCGGGGCACGGACCGATGGTCGCCGTGCCCCGCCCGCCGTGCGCCGCCGGGCTACGGCTCCATGTCGGCGCGTGCGGCCGCTGCCAGCACCGCGCCCCGTTCGGCGGGGGTGAGCCGGCCCGCCGCCTGCCACTCGTCCGCGACCGCCCGCACGGTGCGCAGGAACGCCGCCCGGTCCCGGAACGGTGCCTGCGCCCAGAGCCGGTCCAGGTACGTCGTCCCTTCGCCGTCCGCCCGGTTCGGCACCTCGGAGTCGGCCTTGCGGAAGGCGATGACCGGCTCAGAGCGGCGGAAGCAGGCGTGATACGCGGTCTCGTCGCCGATGTGGAAAGGGGCGAGGGTGCGGTCGTGTGTGGTGAAGTGCCCCGCTTCCCGTCCCTGCCGCACGACCGCCGACAGGTCGCCGTCGAGGGTGAGGTGCCGGTAGAAGGAGTACTCCAGCAGCTCGGTCGCCCGGTCCTGTGTCACCAGCAGCACCGGCCCGTGGAAGAGTGACTGCACCGTCGGGTCGTCGGGTGCGGCCTCGGTGCGCAGCGCGTACGGCATGCGGACGCGCACTACGTCCCCGGGCTTCCAGTTCCGGCGCAGGCTCGCATACGTCCCGGGGCGGGCGTCGAGGTCCTGGCGCACGCCGTTGACAGCGACGGAGAAGCCGCGGGTGGCCCAGTGCGGCACGCGCAGCTTCAGTTCCAGTGGGCCGCTGCCCTTGCGCACGGTCAGCACGCGGTCGCCTTCGTACGGGAAGTCGCTCTGCTGCGTGAGGACGAAGCCCTTCTCGGCCCAGTCCAGGGTGGCGGCGATGTACAGGTTGACGTACAGCGTCTCCCCGTCGGCGGAGCGGAGGAAGACCGTCTCCTGGTACTTGGTGTGGTTCTCCATCCCGGTGCCGCCGCAGCAGGTGCCGGTGTTGTCGAAGTCGCGGGTGACGCCGGGGCCCATCCCGATGAAGTAGGTGACTTCCGGGCTGTGGGTGGACGGCTGGTCCCGGCGGGAGGCGAGGATCTGGTTGGTCAGCGCCCGCTCGTAGTAGTCCATGTACGCGGGGTCGGGCTCGTGGAAGAAGAGGTATCGGCTGAGCTTCAGCATGTTGTACGCGGCGCACGTCTCGGCGTTCTTGGCATCGAGGGTGGCGGCGATCGCGTCGCGGGCGCGGAACATCTCGCTCTGCCCGGTACCGCCCAGCGCGTACGTGCGGGGTCCGACGACCATGCCCCAGAAGTTTCGCGCCGCCTTGAGGTATTCGGCGTCGCCGGTCTCGTCGTACAGCCTGACGTAGCCCGAGAATTGGGGGATGTGCTGGTTGGCGTGCTTGCCGTCGAGAATGTCGCGGTTCTCGGCGCAGGCGGCGAGCAGCGCGGTGTTGTCGAAGAGCCGGGCGGCGGCCAGGTGCTCGGGCTTGCCGGTCACGGTGGCCAGGTCGGTGAGGACCTCGTTCATCCCGCCGTACTCGCCCGCGATGTAGATCGCCCACATCTTCTCCAGCTGCTCGCGCGGCAGCCGGCTCAGCCGGCTGTGCACCCAGTCGCCCATGCCGGAGACGATCCGCAGCGCCTCCTGGCTGCCGCCGAGCACGTGGGCGTCGAGCAGCCCCCGCATGATCTTGTGGCAGGTGTAGTAGGGCGCCCAGATGGTGGGGTACTTGGTGTAGCTCTCCAGCAGGATGAACTGGGTCTCCGGGTACGCCGCCAGGTAGCCGGGGTGGCTCGGCGGGTCGTCGGAGGCGGCGAGGGCCGCCTGGCACTCGCCGAGGGCGGAGACAAGGTGGTCGAGCTTTTCCTTCAGCGCCGGCTCGCGGGTGCCGGCGTACGCCTGGGCGACGAAGGTGAGGAAGTGGCCGGCGTAGTGTCCGCGGAGGTTGCCGTCGGCGGTCTCCCAGCCGCCGGGCGGGTGGGCGCCGTACGTGTCGAGCCCGGCGTTGGCGCGGAACACCGCGAGGATCCGGTCGGCGGGGTAGGCGCGGGCGTATCTCAGCATCAGGTCGCGCTTGGCCTGGAAGACGCCGTCGCGGAGGGAGACTTGGTCGAGCCGGAAGGGGGTGACCCGCCAGGTCGCCGGGACGGGGAGCGGGTTCGCGGCGGTCCCGGCGGAGGCTCCGGCGGAGGCGGTGGCCGAGGCGGTGGCGGTCCAGGTGAGCTGTGGCAGCGCGGCAGCACTGGCCGCTGCGAGACTCAGCACTGTACGGCGTGACGGTGATCCGGTCATGGTGGTGCCTCTTTCGTTCAGTCGGTAAGGGGTTTCTCAGGCCGCCGGCTCGACCGTGACCCGGAGGCTGCCGGCGCGGGCCTCCTCGAATGAGAGGACCGCACCGGTGGACGGCTCGGTCCACGATGTGCCCGGCTGGAACGGGGCGTCGTCGAGGCGGTGGGCCGACTCGGGCGTCGCGTCCACGACCCGAATCGGTCCGTGGCCGGTCCGCACGCTGGTGTCGACGGTGTAGACGAGGGCGCCCGAGGTCAGGATCTCCCGGTCGTACCGGATGGCCTGACGGTTCTCGACCACGACGGCTTTCGTCTCCGAGACGGGCAGTACCACCATCGCGTGACCAGAGGGCTTGCCCGTCGTCGACTTCTCGACCGGGACGATGGTCGTGGTCGTGGTCGTGGTCGTGCTCGAGTCGAGCGGTGCGCAGGCCACTTGCCGGTCACCCAGCCAGCCGAGCTGCCAGCGGTGCCAGGCGAAGTACTCGGGCGCTTGACCGGAGATCAGGCCCATCAGGTCCCAGCCGCCCACGGCAGCATGCCAGTTGCCCGGGTCATCCGTCGGCGCCTCGAACAGGTACAGGTCGGGCAGCCCGAGTGAATGCCCGCTCTCGTGGGCGAGTACCAGGCCGCCCCACCGCCACTGGTCGTAGCCGAAGGTGATCGCATGCGTGATGTGGTGCTCATCGACCGTGACGTCGAGGTGGTTGGTGGTGGGGGAGTAGGTGATGTTCTTCGCCTGCTCGGTGGCGACCACCCAGACCACGTCGGTGTCGGAGAAGTCGAAGTCCGCGTCGGCGGCCTCGATCGCGTCCTCGATGTACCGGACGTGGTCCTCGTAGCTCAGGCCCCGTTCGAAGGGGTATGAGGTCGATGGCTCGGGCATGCGTACCCAGCGGTCGGAGCTCGTGACCTCGACATCCAGCTTGCCGCCCGAGACGTTCTCGAGGTACTCGACGCCGGAGCGCAGGTTCGACTCGGCCTTGAGCAGCGAACCGCGGGTGGCGGGGTGATCCTCGAAATCGACGAAGAGCATCGCCGACTTGAGCTTCCCGACGGCGGGCAGGGCCTGGTTGTCGACAGGGAAGCCGGAGCCCAGGTCGTCGGTCGCAGCGGGCAGCTTGCACCGCGCAGTGTTCGAAGCGGGTGCAGCGTGCGCGCGTTCACTGGCAGGCGGTGCTGCCCCGACGCCGGTGAAGAGGAGGGCGGCGATCGCTATCGAGGCGCTTCGTCTTCTACGCAAGGCTGTCTCCTGCTCTGAGGGGCGCGACGCGGGGTCGGGACATGCCTGATGATCCGAGTCCGTGACCTGCTGCCGGACTCACACAGCTCAATGGGTGACAGGTGACATGTGATATAGCACAGACCGTGAGGCGTCTGTAAACCCCCACGACGCGATCCGCAGCGGCGTGCCGCCCATGACCCGCCCGTCCGCGAGGCGACCTGACGGGACGTCAGAATGAGCCTCTGTCGTCGCCCTGGTGAGCTTCTTGCGGCAGGTCTGGGCAGTGACGGGGCCGAGGAAGGCGGCGGTCGCGCTGCGAGAGAGATCTACGCGGAGCGTTGACGCCCCTGCCCGTTCACCCTATCTTCGCGTTCGAAGTTATGGATAGCGTTCGATATCACGAACACGTGGGGCCATGGGCCCGCGCGACCGGACTCCTGAGGGGAGCGACGCGAGCCGCACCGAAGATCCCGCCGAGAGACGCCTCGCAGACCTCGGTCAAAGACGCGTGCTGAGGGAGAAGACGATGACAGAACAAGCCCCGCACACCCCCCTGGACAGACGGCACTTCATCGCGACGGCGGCCGGAGGCGCCGCGGCCGCGGTGCTCACCACGGCCGGCAGCGGTACGGCGCACGCGAGCACTCCGCGCGACGGCGTCGGGACGCAGCGGGCGGCGGTGCGGGACGGCGCGGTCCGGCCGTTCCCACTCGACGCCGTGACCCTGCTCCCGGGCGCCTTCCAGGACAACCAGGCGCGCAACACCGCCTACCTGCGTTTCGTCGACATCGATCGGCTGCTGCACACCTTCCGCCTCAACGTCGGTCTGCCGAGCGGCTCACAGCCGTGCGGCGGCTGGGAGGCCCCGAAAGTCGAGCTGCGCGGCCACAGCACCGGGCATCTGCTCTCCGGGCTCGCCCTCACCTACGCCCATACCGGGGACGAGGCGCTGCGCGACAAGGGCCGCAGGCTGGTCGCCGCGCTCGCCGAGTGCCAGGCCGCGTCGCCCCGGGCCGGATACGGCAAGGGCTATGTGTCGGCGTTCCCGGAGAGCTTCTTCGACCGGCTGGAGGCCGGCACCGAAGTCTGGGCGCCGTACTACACCATCCACAAGATCATGGCCGGGTTCGTCGACCAGTACCGGCTGGCGGGCAGCGAGCAGGCCCTCGACGTCGTGCTGCGCCAGGCCGCCTGGGTGGACGCGCGGACGGCAAAGCTGAGCTACGACCGGATGCAGCGCGTTCTGCAGACGGAGTTCGGCGGTATGAACGACGTCCTCGCCGACCTGCACGCGATCACCGGCGACACCAAGTGGCTGGAGGTCGCCGAGCGGTTCACCCACGCCCACGTCGTCGATCCCCTCGCGAGGAACGAGGACCGGCTCGCCGGACTCCACGCCAACACCCAGATACCGAAGATGGTCGGCGCAATCCGGCTCTGGGAGGAGGGGCTGAGCGACCGGTACCGCACCATCGCCGAGAACTTCTGGCAGATCGTCACCGACCACCACACATACGTCATCGGCGGCAACAGCAACGGTGAGGCGTTCCACGCACCGGACGCCATCGCCTCCCAGCTGTCCAATGGCTGTTGCGAGAACTGCAACACCTACAACATGCTCAAGCTCACGCGGCTGATGCACTTCCATGCGCCCGAACGCACCGACCTGCTCGACTACTACGAGCGCGCCTTGTTCAACCAGATGCTCGGGGAGCAGGACCCGGACTCCGAACACGGCTTCAATATCTACTACACCGGCCTGGCGCCGGGATCCTTCAAGCAGCAGCCGTCCTTCATGGGCAGCGACCCGAACGCCTACTCCACGGACTACGACAACTTCTCCTGCGACCACGGCACCGGCATGGAGACGCAGGCGAAGTTCGCGGACACCGTCTACACGCACCGCGCCGACAGCCTGCTCGTCAACCTCTTCATCCCGTCCGAGGTGACGTGGCGGGAGAAGGGCATCACCTGGCGGCAGACCACCGACTTCCCGGACCGGTCCTCGACCCTCCTCACCGTCGCCTCCGGGGAGGCGGAACACGAGCTGCGCATCCGCATCCCGTCCTGGGCCTCCGGCGCGCGGGTCAAACTGGACGGCCGGATGCTCCAGGACCGCCCGAAGCCCGGCAGCTGGCTGGTGCTGGACCGCCGGTGGCGGGCCGGGGACCGGGTGGAGGTGACGCTTCCGATGCGGCTGACGACCGAGCCGACGCCGGACGACCCGGATGTGCAGGCGGTGCTGTACGGGCCGGTGGTACTCGCCGGGGCGTACGGTGACCGCGGCGCGATGCGCATGCCACGGCTCGACCCGGAGACCGTGGAGAAGCAGACGGCCGTCCCGATGCGGTTCACCGCCCGCGCCGACGACGAGGCCGTCACCCTCCTGCCGATCGCGCGCGTGCACCATCAGCGCTACAACGTCTACTGGCTGACCGGCGAACCGCCGTCGCCCCCGCCCGCGTTCGCCGCCTGGTACCGCTTCGACGAGACCTCTGGGACGACGGCGGTCGACGCGACCGGCAACGACAAGGCCGCGCAGCTGGTGGGCGGCGCATCATGGGCCACCGGGAAGACAGGTGGCGCCGTGGCCCTGGACGGCGGGGGCGGGCATGTGCGGCTCGCGGAGGACATCCTCGTGGGAGCGTCCGCGTACTCCGTCGCGACCTGGGTCAAGCTCGACGGACAGCCGGCGACCTGGAGCAGGATCTTCGACTTCGGCACCGGCGCGACGGCCAACATGTTCCTGACCCCGTGCAGCGACGCGGGAACCCTGCGGTACGCCATCACCGTCGGAGGAGGCGGAACCGAGCAGCGCATCGACGCCGACCCGCTGCCGACGGGTGAGTGGGTGCACGTCGCCGTGGCATACGGGAAGGGGACGGCGGTGTTGTACGTGAACGGCCGCGAGGCGGGGCGCAACGAGAAGGTCACCGCCCAGCCGGACTGGTTCGGCAACCACATCCCCGCTGCCTACATCGGCAAGTCGCAGTACCCCGACCCGTACCTCAAGGCGGCGGTCGACGACTTCCGCGTATACGGGAAGACGCTGACAGCGGCCGAGATCGCAGCCCTGGCACAAGGCTGACGCTTCACCCGCCCCGGGTCGGCCGGATCCACCGCATCTGGCCGGCCCCGCCGCGGCGGGCGGCCTCAAGGGATACCGCGGTCGGTGAGGGCATGGGCCGCCGTAGTGAGGGCAGCGAGGTATAGAGGTATAGGAGGAGTCCGAGCGTCCGTCTCCTTCGTCTCGTCCATTCGTCCACTCGTCCCGCTGAGGCGTCCCTCTTGCCGCACAGCAGGCTCGGCGGAGAATCCGCCGGCGCCCGCGGGCAACTGATGTGCTCCATGTTGCGTCTCCCCCTCTGACGACCAGTGGCCGATGCCGCTGAACAGCGACTGCCGGCTGCCGTGCGCCACGCGCGGCACCCGCGGTCGTGACCAGGAGATCGAGTACCCTTCCCTGACGTGCGGCATCGCGCGTCAGGGGGCGGCCCGTACGAGGGCCCGATATGAGGTGGAGGAAGCCGCGTTGCACGTCCAGGAGTGGCTCGAGTCCGTACCGGCGGTGAGCGTCTACCTCCTGGTGGGGGTGGTCATCGGGCTGGAGAGCCTGGGCATTCCGCTGCCGGGCGAGATCGTTCTCGTCAGCGCGTCCCTGCTGGCCGCGACGCAGGACCACATCAACCCGGTCGTGCTGGGGCTGTGTGCGTCGGTCGGCGCGATCGTCGGCGACTCCATTGGGTACGTCATCGGCCGCAAGGGCGGCCAGCCACTGCTGGACTGGGCCGGGCGGAAATTCCCGCGCCACTTCGGGCCAGAGCACGTCGCGATGGCCGAAGCGAAGTTCGACAAGTGGGGCATGTGGGCGGTCTTCTTCGGACGGTTCATCGCCCTGCTGCGGATCTTCGCCGGACCGCTGTCGGGCGTGCTGAGGATGCCGTACTGGAAGTTCCTCATCGCGAACGTCCTCGGCGGCATCGTCTGGGCAGGCGGCACCACCGCGCTGATCTACAGCGTCGGCATCGTCGCGGAGCCCTGGCTGAAGCGCTTCTCCTGGCTGGGCCTGGTCGCCGCGCTCCTCTTCGGCCTCGGCTCGCTGGTCGTCATGAAGCGTCGGGCGGCCAAGGCCACCGCTGACCAGCAGGACCGTCAGCCGGCCGCCACGGCGGCCACGGACTGACCGCTGCCCGGATCACTCCGTGGCGTGCGTGGTCACCTTCGGCACGTGTCTCACGCGACGCCGGTGTCCGTCCCTCGTGATCTCCTCTTGTGATCTTCGCCCCAGTGAGGCGAGGCCCCGACGTGCGTCGCCTACGGTGCTCTCGGCGCAACACGATCAGCGACTGCCGTGCCGGTGTCCGCGTAGGCGTAGGCGTCGGTGTCAGTGTCGGTGACACCGACGTGGCACCCACACCGCCACTGATACGGCACTGACACCGTGTGCCGCCGCCCGGTACACGTACTTGACGACACGCGACGAGACACGTGACGACACGCGACGAGGAGACAGCGATGGCGGAACAGGCATTGATTTCCGGGGTCGGCGGGCCGGAGCCGAGGATCGCCCCCGAGGCGTTCACCGCTCCCACCTCCGTCGTACTCGGCGAGGTCACCATGGCTGCCGGTTCGAGCGTCTGGTACCAGAGCGTCCTGCGGGCCGACGGCGGCCCCATCGCGATCGGTGCCGAGAGCAACATCCAGGACAACTGCACCGTGCACGTCGACCCCGGCTTCCCGGTCACGGTCGGCGAGCGCGTGTCGGTCGGGCACAACGCGGTACTGCACGGCTGCACCATCGAGGACGACGTACTGGTCGGCATGGGCGCCACGGTCCTGAACGGCGCCCACATCGGCGCCGGCTCCCTCGTCGCCGCGCAGGCCCTGGTCCCGCAGGGGATGCAGGTGCCGCCCGGTTCGCTGGTTGCCGGAGTGCCGGCCAAGGTCAAGCGCGAGCTGACCGACGAAGAACGCGAGTCCATCAAGCTGAACGCCGCCGTCTACGTCGACCTGGCCATCCGCCACCGCCAGACGGTCCAGCCCGCCAACGACTCAACCAAGCCGACCCAGCCCGACGAGGCATAGCCGCCGTAGCTGTAGCCGTAGCCGCCGGTGACCGACTACCGACGCCGAGCCGCGGCTGAGCCGAAGCCGAGCTGCGCGTAGCGGGCACCGGGGCAGCAACAGGGGGCGGTGACGGGCGCCGAGCCGCGGCTCCAGCTGGGGCCCGGCCCGGACCCGATCCGCCGCCGGCACCAGCTGTACGGCTGCGACTGGCGCCCGCAATCCGGTTCGCCGCGTACGGCCCCGGCACCCGGGCACCCCCGGCGCCGGCCGCCGGTGCCCGAACGAGGCGCGGGCTGGTACCGCGGACCGGGGCCGGTACCGCGGACGGGCCGGCACTGCAGACCGGGCCGAGCGGGGCCCGGCAGGCGGAGCCGTCCCTCGCCGGGGAATCAGCCCGGCTGGCTGCTGTCCTTCAGCGTGCCCCAGCCGTGCCAGCGGTCGATCTCGATCCAGGCGCTGACCCGCTTGCGGTCCCGCTGTGGGTACTCCTTTCCCATGTAGTGCTGGGCCAGCCGGTCGATGTCGGCCAGGCCCTCGTCGTCACGCAGCTCGACGACGCGCCCGATGATGCTGATGTGCGTGTACCAGCTCTCCTCGTCGAGCACGGTGAGCGTCACCCGCGGGTCCTTACGCACATGGCTCAGCCGCTTACGGCCTTCGTCCATGTTGACCAGCACCCGTCCGTCGTCCCAGAGGTACCAGGTGGCCGTGGACACCGGCTGGCCGTCGGACCGGAGCGTGGTGATGACAGCCGGATTCGGCTTCCGCAGCATGGCGACAGCGGTCTCGGGAAGCGGCGGATTCGACATGGACTCTCCTCCTCGTTGTGCTTGCGTTCACGTCCCACGGCCCAGGCACCGCACGGGCGGTTCCAGACACGAGACGCACCTGCACCGTGCCACATCCCGCTCGTCGCATCCCGCACCCACCCCCTCAGCGTCTGCCCTATGGCCTAGCGACCTATCACTTCTCTGCCTGTCACACGATCACCTGCCACCCGCCATCTGCCACCTATCGCCAAGCACCGACCACCTACCGCCGACGCACCACACCTGACGCTCCGTCGGTCACAGACCACAATCCACAGGCCACAAGCCGCCTTCCACCGCCCACTGCCACCGACAATGTGCGGCTGCTGCCCTCCCCGACCGCTCACCCCTCCTTCGCGCCCAGGACCAGTACCTGGATGGCCAGGACCGCGGCGCCGCGGGCCCACTGGTGGAAGTCGGAGACCTTGGTTTCCATGGCGATGGGGTCCGCCAAGGGGTGCCGGTTGGCGGATATGGCCTCCTCGACGGCCGGACCGGCGACATCCCCGGACCAATCGCCAGATCAATCTGCTGTTCTCCCAGTGATGTTCTCCCAGTGAGGGAAGCCCTCTCACTCAGCGAAGGGACCCATCTCCATGACGTTCTCCCTCGGAATCGTCGGCGCCGGGCAATTCTCCGGGCAGTTCGCCACGCTCTTCCACGCCCATCCCGGAGTCGGCGAGGTGTACGTCACCGATCTGCTCCCCGAGCGCGCCGAGCACCTGGTCGCCGCCGAGGGCCTCGCCGGCACGTACTCCTCGTACGAGGACATGCTCGCGTCGGATGTGGACGCCGTAGCGATCTTCACCCAGCGCTGGACCCACGGCCCGCTCGTCGTACAGGGGCTGCGGGCGGGCAAGCATGTGTACTCCGCAGTCCCGATGGCGGTGAGCGAGGAGGAGATCGCCGCCATCATCGACGCGGTCCGCGAGACCGGCCTGACGTACATGATGGGTGAGACCAGCCAGTACAACCCGGCCACCGTCTACGCCCGGAACCAGCTGGCGGACGACGCCTTCGGCCGGCTCTTCTACGCCGAGGGCGACTACGTCCACGACATGGACCTCGGCTTTTACGAGGCGTACCAGTACAGCGGCGGCGAGAACTGGAAGGCCACCGCCAGCTACCCGCCGCTGCTCTACCCGACCCACTCCGTCGGCGGCGTGCTCGGCGCGTGGCGGACGCATGCCGTGAGCGTCTCGGCCATCGGCGTCACGGACAACCGGGGGGACGGGGTGTTCGACAAGGGGGTGAGCCAGTTCGGTAACGACATGTCCAATGCGACGGCGCTGTTCGAGGTCGCGGGTGGCGGTGCGTTCCGTACAAACGAGTTCCGGAGGGTGGGCTACCCCTCCCACATAAGGGAGTCGCGCTTCCGGTTCTTCGGTACCGACGGCAGCATGGAGCAGCTCGCCGCGGTGAGCTGCTGGCAGGACAAGAAGGGGGTCAAGGACATCACCGAGCTCCTGCAGCCCAAGCCCACCCTGTCGCCCAACGACCCGTCGCTGCGCCACGTCGCACCCGCGCTGCGCGACGCGTTCACGTCAGGCTCGGCGCCCGTGCACGACCGGTCCCGGCTGCCGCGGGAGTTCGATCACATGCACAACGGTCATGAGGGGAGCCACCACTTCCTGGTCGACGACTTCGTCACCGCCGTCAACACCCGCATGCTGCCCTCCGTGAATGCCTGGGTCGCCGCCCGCTACACCCTGCCGGGCATCGTCGCCCATAAGTCGGCGCAGCGGGGCGGGGAGCGGCTGCCGGTACCGGACTTCGGGGACGCGCCGGAAGAGGTGTGAGGGGGAGAGGCCGCAAAGCTAGAGACGGAGGCGGAGGCGGAGGCGGAGATGTGAGGGTCGGGCCGGACCTGTCGAGCGAAGGGGGGCTTCCGGATGTACCGGTCCTGGTAGGGGGCGGGATGTGGTGGGCGGATGTCGGGGCCATGGGGTGAAGATCACAGCTCGGGGCGGGGTGCGTCGGTCTTACTGGTGAGTACGGTGAGCGGGTGCGTGCGAAGAAGAACGTGTTCTCATCTGTCGGGGCCTGGCGGCGCCGGGCCGCGTCGTGGGCCGTACACCGGGGTACGCGTTGGGTCCAGGAGGCCGGCGCGGTGACGGCCGAGCGGCCCGGGCCGTACCGTTTCCGCCGTATCGGGGGCGGTACCCGGCTCGCCTACCCCCAGGGCACGGTCTTCGGTGAGCAGTGGATCGAGTTGGGCGAGTACTGCATCATCGGCGAGCAGGTCACGCTGACCGCCGGAATGATGCCGGGGCTCGATCTCGGCCCGCACTCGGTGCTGCGGCTGGGCAATGGCGTCGTACTCGGCCGGGGCAGCCACGTCGTCGCCTCGCAGACGGTCACCATCGGCGACGAGGTCTATTGCGGCCCGTACGTCTACATCACCAGCGACAATCATTCGTACGACGATCCGGCGCAGCCGGTGGGCAAGCAGTGGCCGCGGACCGCGCCCGTCGAGATCGGCAGCGGGTCCTGGCTGGGTGCGGGCGCGGTGATCCTGCCGGGCGCGCGGCTGGGTCGGAACGTCGTGGTCGCGGCGGGCGCGGTCGTACGCGGTGAAGTGCCCGACCACGCCGTGGTCGCCGGGGCGCCCGCCAAGGTCGTCCGCACCTGGGATCCGGCGGCGGGCTGGCAGCCTCCGTTGCGTACGCCGCCGCCGGTACCGATCCCCGAGGGCGTCACCCCGGATCAGCTGCTGGCGCTGGCGGAGTCGGGGACCGACAGGCCCAGTGGGCACGGTCCGTACGGCGAGACCGGCGGCGCCGGCATCGTCAGTGAGGCCGGACGTGGACAGTAAGGCCGGCCAACCGCCGCTCCAACCACCGCTCCAACCACCGCTCCAACCGTCTCAATCACCTCACCCGCTGGAAGCAAGCAGAACCGTCCCCGCGAGGGCCAGTGAGGCGCCTGCTGTTTGGACGGCACGCAGCCGCTCCTTGAGTACGCCCATCGCGGCGACCGCGGTGACGACGGGGTAGAGCGAGGCGAGTACGGCGGCGATGGTGACCGGGCCGCTCTGCGTGGCGATGGCGTATGTGCCGTTGGCCGCGACGTCGGCGATGCCGACGAACGCCAGTGCCGGGAGCGCGGCGCGGATGACGGCCATACCGCCTTCGGGCAGTGCGGGTGTGCCGCGCCGGACCGCCACGTACAGGGCCGCGCCACCGACCGCGACGTTGCACACGCGCTGCACGAACAGGGCGAGGAAGAGCCCGGTCACGGTCGTGGACGCCTCGGAGATGAAGGCCATCACCGCGCCGAAACCGAATGCTGCGATGAGGGTCAGGACGACGGCCTCGCGCTTGACCGAACCGCCGCCGCGCTGCGGTCCGCCGGCCAGTACCACGCCGATGACGGCCACCGCCATACCTGCGATCTGCACCAGGCCCGGGCGTTCGCCGGCTATGAAGCCCACGCCGAGCGGCACGAGGACCGTGCCGAGTGAGGCGAGCGGCGAGACCACGCCCATTGGGCCGAGCGCGAGCGCGCGGTAGAAGCACAGCATGGCCGCCGGGCCGACGACGCCGGCCGCGACGGCGAACCACAGCTGCGGCGTCGCCGCGTGCCAGGCGCCGGTGGCGACGACGATCGCGCCGAGCACCGTCGCGGCGATCACCTGCGAGACTACCACGACGGTCAGTGCCTGCATGCGTCGGGTGAGCAGCCCGCCGCCGAAGTCGGCGGCTCCCCACAGAAAACTGCTGGCCAGAGCGAATACCGCGGTCATGGTGTCAGTCCTCGCAAGTACAGTGTGGTGAACGGTGAAGTGCAAGACAGCGTAGTGCAGAATGCTGGACTGTCACATTCATTTTATTGAACTGAACATTGAACTGAACTGGACTGGATGGAACGGTGACGGATCTCGATCAGCTCACGCAGTCGCTGGCGCGCAACCTCAAGCACTGGCGCACCGACAGGGGCTACACGCTCGATGCCCTGGCCGCCCGTGCGGGCGTGAGCCGCGGCATGATCATCCAGATCGAGCAGGCCCGGACGAACCCGAGCGTGGGGACGACCGTGAAGATCGCCGACGCGCTCGGCATCAGCATCACCACGCTTCTGGAGTACGACCAGGGGCCGCAGGTGCGGATCGTCGCGCCCGGCGACGCGGTACGGATGTGGTCCACCGAGACCGGCAGCCATACCTCGCTGCTCGTCGGCACGGAGGCGCCCGGCCCGTTCGAAATGTGGGACTGGCGGCTGATGCCGGGTGACCACAGTGAGTCGGATCCCCATCCGGCGGGGACGAAGGAGCTGATCCACGTACGTCGCGGGGAGCTGATCCTCGTCGTGGACGGGGCCGAACATGCGATACCGGCGGGCGCTTCGGCCACCTTCGAGGCGTCGGCCGCGCACGAGTACCGCAATGACGGCGAGGAGGTCGTGGAGATGACGATGGCGGTGATTGTTCCGTCCGGCCGTTGAGCCTGGCCGTTGAGTCTGGGAGTTGGGACAGGAGTCAGCTGTGCCCGTGACCCTGTTAGTTTGACGGACATGCCGACTTCAATGCCTCCGCCCTCTCCTTCCCCGGCCTCGTCTCCGTCCTCGTCTCCGTTCCCGTTCCCCTCCTCTTCGTCGTCGGCCACGCCCATGGACGCTTTCGATGATGTCCGGCCCGCCGTCGAGTGCCTGGATCTGCTGCCCGAGCCCGTTGCCGCCGCGATCCGCGACTGGCAGGGGCCGGTGGACGTCAAGCAGCTTGTTCACGTGGACACCGATCCGGCCATCGCCGACACTGCGCTGCTCGTCGAGCACTACGGTTCCTGGCTGCTCGAACAGTCCGCGAACTGCGTCGTGGTGGCGGGCAAGCGCGGCGACACCGTCACCCTCGCCGGCTGTGTGGTGCTCTCCACCACTCGTGTGGACGTGAATGGCGTCGTGCGCCGCGAACTGGGCTCCCGCAAGGCGTCGTTCGCCCCGATGGACACCGCGGTCGACCGCAGCGGCATGGAGTACGGCGGCATTACGCCCATCGGGCTGCCCGCCGACTGGCCGCTCCTGGTGGACGCGGCCGTCGCCGCCGCCCCGTACCTCCTGATCGGCAGCGGCGCCCGGCGCGGCAAGCTCATCGTCCCGGGCGAGGCGCTCGCGAACCTGCCGGGGGCGCGGGTGCTGGAAGGGCTGGGGCGCGCCGCCGGCTGAGCGGACGGGGGCGGGGGCGGGGGAGGCAGGTGGTCGGCGGCAGCGGCCAGGGTGCCGGCCGTGGTCAGAGCGCCGTGATGTCCGTGGCCGAGCCGAGGTACGTCTCGCCGAAGGCCGCCGCCGCTGCGTCCGACGCGAACAGTTGGCGCAGCCGGGCCGCCGCCGTGCCCGCGCGGAAGCGGTCGCCGGATGACGCCCCGTGCATCACCTCGGACAGCCACTGGGAGAACTCCTGGTACTGCCAGATCTTCCCCAGGCAGGCGTCCGAGTAGCGGGTGAGCGCCTGTTCGTCCCCCGTCGTGCAGGCCGCGATGAGCGCCTGGGCCAGCAGCAGTGCGTCGTGTACGGCCAGGTTCATGCCCTTGGCCGCGATCGGGGCGACCAGGTGGGCCGACTCGCCGGCGAGGTACAGGCGGCCGTATCCCATCGGCTCGACCACGTAGTTGTGCATGTCCAGGACCGTTTTCTCGATGATCCGGCCCTCGGTGAGCGGCTGTGCGCCGGTCGCGGCGAGGCGGGTGCGCAGCTCGCTCCAGATCCGTTCGTGCGGCCAGTTCGCCGGGTCGTCGCCCGGCGGGCACTCCAGGTAGTACCGGGTGACCTCGGGCGTGCGCGCCATCTGGGCGCTGAAGCCGCGCTCGTGGAGGCCGAAGACGACGCCCTCGGCGGACGGCGGGGCCTCGGCGAGCAGCGCGAGCCAGCCGATGCCGTAGTCCAGGCGGGAGATGCGGAGTTGGTCGGCGGGTATCGCGGCGCGAGCCACGCTCCGCGCGCCGTCGCAGCCGGCTATGTACGCGCAGTCGATGCGGCGCCGTTCGCCCGTCTCCGGGTCGGTGTACGAGACGGAGGGTCGGTCCGTGTCGATGCCGGTCGGCCGGACGTCCTGTACGCCGAAGCGGATGTCGCCGCGTGCCGTGTCCGCGTAGGCGGCGACCAGGTCCGTCACCAACAACGGCTGCGGGTAGACGAAATGGCTCTGCCCGGAGAACTTGCCCGGCTCCACAACGTGCCGCTCCCCGTCCCACCGGAACTCGAACGACCGCTGCCGCTCGGCCCGTTCCAGTAGCCCGTCGGCCAGCCCGTGCCGGTCCAGGGCACGTACCACCCACTCCTCGATGAAGCCGGCCCGCGGCCGCTGTTCGATGAACTCCCGGCTGCCCGCCTCCAGTACGACGCAGCCGACGCCGGCGGCGTGCAGGACGTTCGCGAGCGTCAGCCCGGCGGGGCCGGCGCCGATGATGACGACGGACGTGCGGTGCGCCTGGTCGGCGCGGGAGGACGCGGTGGCGGGGGAGTCGGCCACGATGGCGGTCCCTTCATGAGGGTGGGGGCGGCGGGGGGAAGGGGGAGCGGCGGTGCGGAAGGGAACGGGACTGGACGGGGCGGGGCGGGGCGACGACCAAAGTCGGAGCGACGACCAAAGTCGGAGTGAGGGCCGAAGTCGGAGTGGGGACCAGAACCAGAATCGGGACCAGATCCGGGTGGCAGTGTATGGCCGAAGTGGCAGGTCAGCGGCGGTGGGTGCGATGTATGGCCACGTACGAGCTGTGCCCACGCGTATGAGATGTGCCTATGTACGAGATGTGACTACGTGCGGCGTGCATTCGCGTAGGTGCGGACGTCGAGGGACAGGGGTGTCGAGTGTTCCGCGAAGCCGAGGCCGCGGTACAGGGCCTCCGCCTCGTCGGTGGCGTGCAGGTCGACTCGGGACACGCCCTGTTCGGCCAGCCACGTCAGCAGCGCTTCGGTCGTCGCGCGGGCGTACCCGCGGCCGCGGTACTCCGGGTCCGTGCACACGTTGAAGATGAAGGCGAAGCGTCCCGTGGGGTGCTGCGGTGCGGGGAGCCGCTGCTCGACCGTTCCCACCGCGCAGGCGGCCAGTCGGGGAGCAGTGCTTTCGTCCGCCGCGCCGTCCGCGTCCACGACGAAGGCGCCCAGCACCGGGTCGGGGCCCGAGAGCTGTCGGCGCGCGATCTCCGCGGCGCTCTCTTCCCAGCTGCCCGGCTCGTCGGAGCCGTTCATCGACGCGAACATCAGCCGACGCAGCCGTACCAGTTCCTCGGCGTCCTCGGGGCCTGCCTGTCGTATCTCGATCATGACCGGACGCTAGCGCACGCGCGCGGGGCGCCGGCGCACGTATGCGTACGTCGTGAGCGCAGCGCCTTGGCCATTAGCGGCTTTTTGGTTGTTTTGGGATCCTGGGAGAGGAGAACCGGTCCAGTGGAGGTGTGGAAGCCATGCCCGAACCAGGGAGCAAGAAGTTCGACAGGCGACGGGCGAAGCTCCGTCGGGAAGCCGAGGACCAGGGAATCCCGGACAAGCACGCGAACGAGGACGCGAAGGGGCGGCTCGAGGACGACCCGCACTGGCAGACCCACGGCCCCCGGACGGAGCGCGGGCTCGGCCCGAAGGGGCAGCGCAACGAACGCGACGACCAGCGGAACTCCTGAGGAGGACGCGGTGAGCAAGAGCAAGAACCCGCAGTCGAACGAACTGCGCCGCAGTGGCAAGAGCGCCGCCGTCCAGGACGCGGCCGAGGCCAAGGCGGGCTCCGACCGGAAGGTGGGCCCCGGCGGCGCCGAGCACGCGCACGGTACCGACAAGGGCCGCAAGGGCGGTGGCCCGGGTGGCGGCGTCCCTGCCGATCAGAGCCCCGAGCACCCGTAAGTCCGACGACGACGCCGACGGCGACCCGTAAGGCCGACGACGACCCGTACGCCTGTCGACGAGCCGTTAAGCCGTCGACCACCTCGACCACCCGTAACCCCCGTCCGCGCCCCGGCTCAGGCCGGGGCGCCGTCGGTTCTCAGCCCCAGCTGTCGGTTCTCAGCCCAGCCGGGGGATCTCGATCGCGGGGCAGCGGTCCATGACCATGTCGAGTCCGGCGGCGCGGGTGCGCTCGTACGCCGCCTCGTCGATGACGCCGAGCTGGAACCAGACCGCCTTGGCGCCGATGGCGACGGCCTGGTCGGCGACCTGTCCCGCGAGGGCGCTGTTCACGAAGGTGTCGACGACGTCGATCTCGAAGGGGATGGCGTCGAGGGAGGGGTAACCCCGTTCCCCGTGCACCGTCTCCGCCTTCGGGTGCACGGGGACGATCCGTTTGCCGAATCGCTGCAGTACGTCCGCGACGCCGTACGCGGCCCTCCGCTGGTTCGAGGACAGGCCCACGATGGCCCAGGTGTCCCCGAGCTCCGTCAGGATCTTGCGAATGGTCGCCGAGTCGTCATCGCCGTACATGGGTGCCTCCTGCGGTTGTCAGGTGAAAATATCAGTCCATGATGACGCCGATGTTCCGGCACCACGGCACCCGACCCACCTCGCTGACCGGGATGACCTGGGGTTTGTCCGGTCGGGAATGATTCTGCCGGGGTGTTCGTTGAAGAGGTCGGTCGCAGTTTTTGCTTGTGTTTGTGCAGTCGCATGCTCGCAGAGAAACGATGTTGCGAGCGCGGAGCTTTCCTTCCAGGAGCAGTCGCGTCGTGAGGCGGCCGGGATCTCGCACGGTGCGAGTTCCGACACAGCCCCTGTAAGGAGCAGAAAATGACCCAGGGCACCGTTAAGTGGTTCAACGCCGAGAAGGGCTTCGGCTTCATCGCCCAGGCCGACGGCCCGGACGTCTTCGTCCACTACTCGGAGATCGACGGCGCGGGCTTCCGCAGCCTCGATGAGAACCAGCAGGTCGAGTTCGACGTCGTCCAGGGCCCCAAGGGCCCGCAGGCCGTGGATGTCCGCGCGCTCTGAGCTGAGATGACATGACGAGGTGCCCGTACCGGAAGGTACGGGCACCTCGTTTTTGTAACCCCTGGTTCGTGGCTCCTGGCCGGAAAGCGTCTTACGGCCATGCTTGCAGCCGCTCTACGTTGACCTCGTGACCAGATTTCGAAATTGGTCATGAAGTCAGAGCGGTACATGGAGGAGGCGAGCAGGTGGAGCGTGGTGAGCGGATTCTGGAGGCGGCGGGGGAGCTGCTGGTCGCATGGGGGTACCGGCGCGTCACCATCGACGAGATCGCCCGTCGCGCCCAGGTCGGCAAGGGCACGGTCTACCTGCACTGGAAGACCAAGGACGCGCTCTTCCTGGCCGTCGTCCTGCAGGCCAAACTCCGCAGCCACCGTGCCCAGTCGGCCCGTATGCGCACCGACCCGCTGGAAGTGCTGCCCAGCCGGATGATGAGCGGGGTGTACCAGGATTTCCTGGCGGACCCCGTACTGCGCGCCTTCTACAACGACGACGCCGACGTTCTCGGCCAGTTCAACGACATCGCCAAGAAGGAGCTCGCCGAGCTCTCGGCGTACGGCGACCAGGTGGTGCGCCGTTACCTCGAAGTGCTGCGCGAACACGGGCTGGTGCGCACGGACATGGACGTCGTGCAGCAGCAGTACGCGCTGCTCGCGACGGCCTCCGGCTTCTTCCTGTCCGAAGCGCTGCTGCACGACCGCGCCCCGCACACCGCGGAGGACCGGTCCGCCATCCTCGCCCACACGATCCGGAGTGCGCTGGAGACCTCAGCCGACCCGGACCCCGGAACCGCCCCCGCCCCCGCCCGCACCCGCGCGGCCGCGGAAGCCGCCGCGTTGGAGATCATCCCGCTCTACGAGCGCCTCGAAGAGCTCAGCGAGCAGGAAATGCGGCGGCAATTGCGTCATTGACGTGACCGACCCCCCACGACCTGGAGGAGAACGCACGATGACCGAAGCACCCGCCACCCCGGCCTCCCCGATGACCGCCCACGTCGGCAAGCACCCCGGCGAGCCGAACGTCGCCGACCCCGCGCTCCTCGCCGACCCGTTCGGCGGCTACGGCGCGCTGCGGGAGAAGGGGCCCGTCGTCCGCGGCCGGTTCGTGGACGACTCGCCCGTATGGTTCGTGACCCGTTTCGACGAGGTACGCGCAGTCCTGCGGGATCAGCGGTTCGTGAACAACCCGGCGGTGGTGGCGGCGGACGGTACGCGCGAGGACCCGCTGATCCGGCTGCTGGACATGCTCGGCATGCCCGAGCACCTGCACGTCTACATGCGCGGCTCCATCCTCAACAACGACGCCCCCGACCACACCCGGCTCCGTCGCCTGGTGTCGCGCGCTTTCACGGCGCGCAAGATCACCGATCTGCGGCCGCGGGTCGAGGAGATAGCCGACGACCTGCTGAACCGCCTCCCCGAGCACGCCGAGGACGGCGTCGTCGACCTCCTCGAACACTTCGCGTACCCGCTGCCCATCACCGTCATCTGTGAGCTGGTCGGCATCGCGGAGGAGGACCGCCCGCAGTGGCGGGCCTGGGGCGCCGACCTCCTCACGATGGACCCGGAGCGGATGGGCCGGACGTTCCCCGCCATGATCGAGCACATACACGAGCTGGTCAGGGAGCGGCGCGGCGCGCTCACCGATGACCTCATCAGCGAGCTGATACGGGCCCATGACGACGACGGCGGCCGGCTCAGCGACGTCGAGATGGTCACCATGATCCTCACGCTGGTCCTGGCCGGGCACGAGACCACGGCGCATCTCATCACCAACGGCACGGCCGCGCTGCTCACCCATCCCGACCAGCTGAGCCTGTTCCGGTCGGACCCGGCGCTGCTCCCGTCCGCCGTCCACGAGCTGCTGCGCTGGTGCGGGCCGGTGCACATGACCCAGCTGCGGTACGCCGCCGAGGACGCCGACATTGCCGGTACCCGCATCCGCAAGGGTGAGGCCGTGCAGCTGCTCCTGGTCGCCGCCAACCGCGATCCCCGCCACTACGCCGACCCCGACCGGCTCGACCTGACCCGCCACCCGGCCGGGCGCGCCGAGGACCACGTCGGCTTCGGCCACGGCATGCACTACTGCCTGGGTGCCTCGCTCGCCCGCCAGGAGGGCGAAGTCGCGTTCGGCCGGCTGTTCGCCCGGTACCCCGGCCTGTCCCTCGCCGTCGACCCGGCGGAGCTGCAGCGGGCACCGGTACCGGGCAGCTGGCGGCTGACCGCCCTGCCGGTCCGTCTGTCGAGGCTGTAGGGAACGGTGACCGCCCTGCCCGTCCGCTTTAGGGGCTGCAGGGGCTGCAGGGGCCGGTGACCGTCCTGCCGGTCCGCCTGTGGCGGGGCCCGGGCCGCCCCGTAGGGTGGCGTGATGCAGGAGCAGTACGTCACCCTCGCCGCCGAAGGCGTCCACGAGATCGAGATCAACAAGTCTCGCTTCATCTGCGCGCTCGCGCCGGTGGCGAGTGAGGCCGAGGCGCAGGAGTTCATCGCGCGCATCCGCAAGGAGCACCCGACCGCCCGGCACAACTGCTTCGCGTACGTCATCGGCGCCGACGGCGGCGTCCAGAAGGCGAGCGACGACGGTGAGCCGGGCGGCACGGCGGGCGTCCCGATGCTGCAGATGCTCGTGCGGCGCGAGATGCGGTACGTCGTCGCCGTCGTCACCCGCTACTTCGGCGGCATCAAGCTCGGCGCGGGCGGGCTGATCAGGGCGTACGGCGGGGTGGTCGGGGAGGCCCTGGACGCGCTGGGCACCGTCACCCGCCGCCGGTTCCGGCTGGTCACGGTCACCGTCGACCACCAGCGGGCCGGCAAGGTCGAGAACGACCTGCGAGCCACCGGGCGCGACGTCCGGGACGTCCGCTACGCCGAGGCGGTCACCTTCGAGATCGGCCTCCCCGAGAGCGAGCTGCCCGCCTTCCGTGCCTGGCTCGCCGACGCCACCGCCGGCACGGCCACGCTGGAGCTGGGCGGCGAGGCGTACGGAGAGTAGCCGTACGGAGAGTAGCCGTACAGGGAGTGGCCCTGCGGCCAGTAGTCCTGCGGCCAGTAGTCCCACGCGGAGTAGTCCTACGGCGGCGTAGCGGGGTTGTCCTGATTGAGCCCCGCGGTGCCGGGTAACCGGTCACGTGCGGGGCGAGCAGGATTGTCCCTTTCAACGCGTGAGGAGGTGCGATGACCAGCACCGCTGCACCGAATCCCGAAACGTACGGGCCCGCGCCCGGATCCGCTCCCCGCGACCCGGAACCCGTACCGCGCGATCCCGAACCGCCCGAGCAGACCCCCGACGAACCGGCGCCCGTCACCCCCGGCCCGGCGGCGCCCGACGCGCCTCCGGACGAGCAGCCGGAGACCCCGCCCGGCGCCCCGGCGCCGGAGCCACCCGACTGATGACCGACGGCGGCGGGCCGGACGGCCGGGTCAGAGGCCGGCGCGAGACCCCCGAGGAGCGGGCGGACCGGCGATGGGCGGAGCTGCTCCAGGAGCTGCGCGTCGCGCAGACCGGCGTACAGATCCTCTTCGGCTTCCTGCTCACCGTCGTCTTCCAGCCCGGTTTCGCGCGCCTGGACGACATCGGCCGGGACATCTACGTCGTCACGGTCGTGCTCGGCGCCGCGACGACCGGCTCCCTCATCGGCCCGGTGTCGCTGCACCGGCTCGTGACGGGGCACCGCCTCAAGCCGCAGACGGTGACGTGGGCCTCCCGCCTCACCGTGCTCGGGCTGGTGCTGCTGCTGTGCACGATGGCGTCGGCCATGCTGCTCATCCTGCGCGTCGCGCTGCACGGCTCCGGTGCGCTGTGGCTGGTGGGCGGGATGCTCGTGTGGTTCATCCTGTGCTGGTTCGCGCTCCCGGTGTACGCGCGGCGCAGCGCTTCCCGTCGCCACGGCTCCGATCAGGATCAGGGATGACCGGGATGACAGGGATGACAGGGATGAACACGCGGGATCAGCGCGGGAGGAGTACCGGCGTGAGGTCCGGGTCCTCGAAGTCCTTGTCGTCGAAGGGGTAGAGGGGGCGCTCGACACGGTGGTGGCCCAGGCGGAGCAGGTCCTGGTCGACGCCGCCGGGGGTCAGCGCGAGCAGCCAGTCGGCGGCCATGTCGTACAGCTCCGGCTCCAGGTAGCCGATCTTGACGACGACCAGGTCGTACGCCGTCGGATCCAGTGCGCCGAAGTCGGCACGTGTGTGGAACGGCGTGCGGCGTTCGGTGAGCACGACGGTGACGCCGCCGCGGGTGACGGCGGCGCGGCGGCCGCCCTGCTCATAGGCGGGATTGCCCCGCGGGGCGTCGCCCGATGCGGGGGCCGGGCCTTCCAACGCCGTGACCGTGCCGGTCAGTTCGTACGGCGCGGCGTGCGGGCCCGTGCCCGCGCTGAAGCGGCCGCCCACCGACAGGGTCACCTCGGCGCCCACGCCCGCGGCGAAGCACGCGGCGACCGCTTGCGGGTCCGTGATACCCGGGTGCAGCGCGGTGACCCGGCCGCTCGCCAGGCCCTCGTGCGCGAGCAGCCGGCCGAGCATGTACGCGAGGTCGCCGGCCCCGCCCGCGGTCGGGTTGTCGCCGGAGTCGCTGATCAGGAAGGGGCGGGCGGGGGACGCGACGGCGCGGCGGACGCAGCCGTCGGCGTCGTCGGTCGGGCCGACGAAGACGAAGTCGCGGCGTACGTCCCAGTACCGCTGGGCGAGCGAACGGGCCTGGTCGCGGGCCAGGTCCGGATCGTCGCCCGTGACCACGACGGCGGCCCGGCAGCGGGGCTCGTCGGCCCACGCGTACCCGACCCAGACCGCCGCGTCGACGATGCCGTCCAGCGCCTCGACGGCGGCGAGCCGCCCGTACAGGGACTTCGCCGGCTCCAGGCGGGTGCTGGTCTTCTCGCCGGGGAGCAGGACCGGCACCTGTACCCACGCGCGGTGCGGACGGCCGAGCCCCGCGGCCAGCCGCTCGACGAGCTTGCGGGCGGCGCGTTCGCGGGTCTCCCAGGCGTCCTCGTGCGGCGCGAGGCGGTGCGCGGTGAGCAGGTCGAGGGGTTCGGCGAAGGCCCGCGAGACATTGCCGTGCAGATCCATCGCGGCGGAGATCAGCGCGTCGGGGCCGATGGCGTCCCGTACGGCCGCAGTGAGATCCGCTTCCGCGTCGTCCATGCCGACGACGCTCATCGCGCCGTGGATGTCGTAGACAAGTCCGTCCAGCGGCCCTGATTCCCTGATCCGGTCCGTGAGTTCGGCCTTGACGCGGTCGTACGTGGCGCGCTCGACCGGTCCGCCGGGCAGGGCGACGGCGTGCACGAGCGGCACCCACTCCACGAGGTCGGCGAGATCGCTCTCGGGCTGCGTCCAGGTGTAGCGGTCCAGCAGTTCGCCGTCGCGGGTGACGCGGAAGTCGTCGTACGCCGAGCGGTGCGGGCAGAACTGGCTGGACTCGATGGACATACCCCCGATGGCGATTCTGAGCATGGCAACTCCCGTGTGGAACAAGGCGGTGGGGAAATCAGTGCGGGCTGATGGCAGAGGGCAGTTCGTGCAGAGCGGCGTATCCCGCGCCCAGCAGCCCGGCGTCCGGGCCGCCGCTCGCCGCCACGATCGTCAGATCGCTCGTCGCCATCGGCAGGCAGCGCTCGTACAGGACCCCGCGCACCGCCGCGACCAGCGGCTCCGCGCCCGCCAGCGCGCCGCCGAGCACCACCGCCTCGGGGTTGAAGAAGTTGACGACGACGGAGAGCACCGCGCCGATGTGCCGCCCCGCCTGCCGGACCAGCGTCGTTGCGTGCGGCTCGCCGTGCTCGACCAGGCGGAGGATGTCGGCGGCGGAGTCCGCCTCGATGGACTCGGCCCGCAGCGCGGCGGCGATCGCGGCGCCGCTCGCCACCGTCTCCAGGCAGCCGACGTTGCCGCAGGAACACGGGCGTTCGGCGGCCGCGTCCACCCGGACGTGGCTGATGTCGCCCGCCGAGCCGCGGGCGCCGCGGTAGAGCCGGCCGTGGCTGATGACACCGGAGCCGATGCCGCGGCCCGCCTTGACGACGACCAGGTGGCGCAGTGCGGCGTGGGCCGCGCGGTGTTCGCCCAGCGCCAGGGCGTTGGCGTCGTTGTCGACGGCGACGGGGAGCCCGAGGCGGTCCGCGAGCGTGTCGCGCAGCTCGTACAGATGCCAGCCGGGCATCCGGGACGGGGCGATGACCCGGCCGGACGCCGGGTCGACGGGGCCGGGGAAGGCGATACCGACGCCGCGTACCGTACGGCCCGCCGCGCGCTGCCGGTCGGCGAGGGACGCCAGGCGCTCGGCGAGCAGCTCGACGGCCGGGCCGGGCCCGGCCGTCAGGTCGTACGCCTGCTCCTCGACGTCGAAGGCCGCGCCGGTCAGGGCCACGGCGCCGGTACGGATGTGACGGCTGCCCAGGTCGGCGGCGAGCGCGACGGCGCCGCTGTCCGGGACGCGCAGCAGGCGCGGGCGGCGGCCGCCGCGCGAGGCGCCCTCGCCGTCCTCGGCCAGCAGCCCGGCGTCGACCAGCTCCTGGACGCGCGCCGAGACGGTCGAGGCGGCGAGCCCCAGCTCCCGTACGAGGTCGGCGCGGGAGGCGGCGGAGCCGTTCGCGACGAGTTCGAGGACGTGCGCGGCGGATCCGGGCTGCTCCTCGGCGGCGGTCATGGTGACGCGAGCCTTTCGGTGACGACGGTGTGGCTTCCTGACGGTGATGACTTCCTTCGATTCTCGAAGAAAGAGAGGGAAGGAACTGCGGGCCAGTGAACAGTAGTTGCGGGAGTTGCGCCAGACCCTTGACTTCTTTTCGCGGTCATCCGTACTTTGCTCGCTATCTTCGGCCGGTCGACCACAGCGGAGGCAGCATGGGACCGCGTTCCACCCGAATACGCGGCCCGCTGACGGCCATCGGTGCTGCCCTGCTCGTCCTCGCGCTCCTCGCCGGCTGCGCCCCGAGGGGCGAACGGGTCACCGGCCTCGGCGCCACGGGCGGCACGAGAGTCGAGGGCGGCACCGCGACCATGGCGCTGCCGCCCGCCGCCACCCCCAACTGGATCTTCCCGATCGCGGCGCCCGGCTACCTCGCGTCGTACAACAGCGCCATCCAGAACCTGCTGTTCCTGCCGCTCTACACGCCCGAGCCCAAGGGCGACGCGCTCACCATGGAAAGCCGGCGCAACCTCGCGCGGCAGCCCCGCTACAGCGACGGCAACAGAACGGTGACCGTCACCCTGAAGCCGGGGTACGAGTGGTCCGACGGCAAAGCCGTCACCGCCCGCGACGTCGCCTTCTGGTTCGATCTGATCCGGCACAACAAGAAGGAGTGGGTCGGGTACTCGCCCGGTCTCATGCCGGACGACGTCAAGCGGTTCGAGGTCGTCGGCGAGCGCACCTTCCGGCTCCGGCTCCGCCGCGCGTACAACCCCGCCTGGTTCACCGCCAACGAACTCCAGAACTTCACCGCGCTGCCCGAGCACGCCTGGAACCCGAAGGGCGAAGGGCCGAAGAAGGTCTTCGCGCGGCTGACGGGCCACGCCAAGAAGCTGTCGACGTTCGCCACCGATCCGCTGTGGAAGACCGTCGACGGCCCCTGGACCATCGAGAAGTGGAACACCTCCGGGCAGGTCACGCTGGTGCCCAACAAGAAGTACCGGGGCCCCGACAAGCCGCACCTCGACCGGGTCGTCCTCAAGCCCTTCACCACCGCCGACTCCGAGTTCAACGTGCTCCGCGCGGGCGGCGTCGACTACGGCTACATCCCGCCCTCCGTGATGGCCCAGTCCACGACCTTCAAGAAGCTCGGATACCGGATCGATCCCTGGGAAGGCTGGGCGATCACCTATCTCGTACTGAACTTCCACCACCCCACCGCCGGGCCCATGCTCCGCCAGACCTATCTCCGGCAGGCCCTGCAGCGCCTCATCGACCAGGAGTCCATCTCGCGCGTCATCTGGCACGGCAGCGCCGAGCCGACGCTCGGGCCCGTGCCCGCGAGCCTGATGGACCACAATCCGTACCCCTACGACCCGAAGGCGGCGGCGCGGCTCCTCGCGCGGCACGGCTGGCGGGCGCCGGCGGCGGACCCGGACGGGGTACTGCGCTGCGCGCGCCCCGGGACGGGGCCGGGGGAGTGCGGCAAGGGCATCGCCCGCGGTCAGGAGCTGCGGCTCGAACTGCTCACGGAGTCCGGCTCGACCGAGACCTCCAACACCATGCAGGAGATCAAGTCCTCCTTCGGCAAGGCGGGCGTCGCCCTCGACATCCGGCAGCAGCCGCTGAACACCGTCCTGGGCACGACCGTGCCCTGCGAGAGGACCGAGCCCGTCTGCTCGGCCTGGCAGCTGGGCTTCTTCGGCACCCAGGGCAGCTGGTACTTCCCGGTGAACCCCAGCGGCGAACAGCTCTTCGCCACGGGCGCGCCCTCCAACATGGGCAACTGGTCCGACCCCGCGACGGACCGGCTGATCAAGGCGACGGAGTTCTCCGACGACCCCGGCGCCATGCGGGACTACGGTCGCCGGGTCGCCGCACAGCTGCCCGTGCTCTGGACGCCCAACCCCGCCTACCAGGTCTCCGTCATCCGCAACGACCTGCGCGGCATCGACCAGAACCCGACCCTCACCCTGGCACCCCAGGACTGGTACTTCGTGAAGAAGGGGGGCCGGGACACATGACCCGCTTCCTGCTCACGCGGCTCGCGCAGGCCGCCGTCGTGCTCCTGCTCGTCTCCGTCATCGTCTTCGTCCTCCTGCACCTGCTGCCCGGCGGCCCGGCCCGCGCCATCCTCGGCGTCCAGGCCACCCCGCAGGCCGTCGCGCACTTCAACCACCAGCAGGGGTACGACCGTTCGCTGCCCGAGCAGTACGTGCTGTACCTCGGGCGGCTGTTCGGCGGCGACCTGGGGGAGTCCTACAAGCTCAACCAGTCCGTCACCTCGCTGCTGGGTGAGCGACTGCCCCGTACCGCGCTGCTCGCGGGCCTGGCGATCGCGCTCGCCGCCGTCCTCGCCGTGCCGCTCGGCATCCTGCAGGCCGTGCGCCGCGGAAAGGCCGCCGACCACGTCCTGACCGGCGCGGCCTTCCTCGCCTACGCCACGCCCGTCTTCTTCCTCGGCCTCGTCCTGATCCTGGTCTTCAGCCAGCAGTTCCCCGTCTTCCCCGCGCAGGCGCCGCAGGCCGACACCGTCGGCGGCATCCTCGGCGAGCCACGCGCCCTCGTGCTGCCCGTCGTGACCACGGCGCTCGGCATTATCGCCGCGTTCAGCCGCTACATGCGCTCGGCCGTGCTGGACAACCTCGGCGAGGAATACGTACGGACCGCGCGCGCCAAGGGCCAGTCCGGCGCCCGCATCATGGCCCGGCACGTGCTGCGCAACGCCCTCATCCCGCTCGCGACCCTCCTCGGGCTCTACCTCCCGACGCTCTTCAGCGGCACCCTCGTCGTCGAGTCGATGTTCAACTACCCCGGCATGGGGCTGCTGTTCTGGAACGCGGCGCAGGGCAGCGACTTCCCGGTGCTGCTCGGCGTCACCCTCGTCGTCGGCTGTGCGACCGTGCTCGGCTCGCTGCTCGCCGACATCGCGTATGCCCTGCTCGACCCGCGCATCAGGAGCGTCGCATGACCGCCGCCGAACTCCCCGTGCCCGGCGGCGCCGGCCCGGCCGCCGCCACGCCGAGCCTCGCCCGCCGCACCGCCGCCGGCTTCGCCCGCAACAGGCTCGCGCTCGCCGGACTGATCGTCCTCGCCGCGCTGCTCGCGCTCTGCTTCCTCGGCCCGCTGCTCCACCCCACCGACCAGGTCCACACCGACCTCTCCCGGGCCAGCCTCCCGCCCGGTACCGACGGGCACCTCCTCGGCACCACCGACCTCGGGTACGACATGCTCGGCCGGCTGATGTACGGCGGCCGGACCTCCCTCGAAGTGGGTCTCGCCGCCGGACTGCTCGCCACCCTCTTCGGGACGGTGTACGGGGCGGTCGCGGGGTACTTCGGGGGCTGGCTCGACGCCGCCATGATGCGGATCACCGACGCCGCGCTCGCCATCCCCGCGCTCTTCCTGCTGGTCGTGGTCGCCGCCATCGTCACGCCCAGCAAACCCGTCCTCATCCTCATCATCGCGTCCGTCGCCTGGCTCTCCCCGGCCCGGCTCATCCGCGGCGAGGCACTGGCCCTGCGCAGCCGGGACTACGTCCACGCCATGCGCCTGATGGGCGGCGGCGGAGGCCGGGCGGTCTTCCGGCACATCGTCCCGAACGCCCTCGGCACCGTCGTCGTCAACGCCACCTTCCAGATCGCCGACGCCATCCTCTACGTCGCCTACCTGTCCTTCCTCGGGCTGTCCATCCCACCGCCCGCCGCCGACTGGGGCTCGATGCTCTCCGCCGGCATCACCTACACCCAGGTCGGCCACTGGTGGCTGATCTTCCCGCCGGGCATCGCCATCGTCCTCGTCGTCGCCGCCTTCAACTTCCTCGGCGACGGCCTGCGGGACGCCTTCGACGTGCGACTCCAGAAGAACTGAGGCACCGTCATGACACCTCCGCTCCTCAGCATCGAGGACCTCAGCGTCGAGATCACCGGGCGTGGCCGCACCGTACAGGCCCTGGAGCGGGTCAGCCTCGACCTCGCCCCCGGAGAGGCCCTCGGCGTCGTCGGCGAATCCGGCTGCGGCAAGACCATCACCGCGCTGTCCGTACTCGGACTGCTCCCCGGCGGCGGGCGGATCACCGGCGGCCGCATCCGCTTCGACGGCACGAACCTTGCCGCCGCGCCCGAACGCACGCTGCGCGACGTCCGCGGCAACACCGTCGGCATGGTCTTCCAGGACCCGCTGACCTCCCTCAACCCCACCATGACCATCGGCGCCCAGGTCGCCGAGCCGCTCCTGCTGCACACCGGAGCGAGCCGCGCCGAGGCGTGGGAGCGGGCCGAGGAGATGCTGCGGCTCGTCGGGATGCCCCGCCCAGCCGAGCGGCTGAAGAACTACCCGCACCAGCTCAGCGGCGGGATGCGACAGCGCGTGGCCATCGCCATGGCGCTGATCTGCGAGCCCCGGCTGCTGATCGCCGACGAGCCGACCACAGCGCTGGACGTCACCACGCAGGCACAGATCCTGGAACTCATCGACGAGCTGCGGGACCGCCTCGGCATGGCGCTGATCCTGGTCACCCACGACCTCGGCGTGATCGCCCACCGGGTGGACCGGGTCGCGGTCATGTACGGCGGCAAGGTCGTCGAACAAGCCCCTGTGCACGACCTGTTCGCCGCACCCCGGCACCGCTACACCGAAGCCCTGCTCGCCGCGCTCCCCGAACGGGCCACCGACGCGGCACAGCCGCTGGCCACCATCCCCGGCCTGCCGCCCGCCCTCGACACCCTCCCGGCGGGCTGCCGCTTCGCGCCGCGCTGCGGCTACGCCACGGACGCCTGCCGCACCGACGCACCGGAGCTGACCGGCGACGCGGCCACCGCGCCCGGCCACCTCTTCGCCTGCTTCCACCCTGTCGGGCCCGCCCGCGAAGGCGCACCCGCCCAAGCCGTACAGGCGGCCGCCGCGCCCCCGGCCGCCACCGAGGAGCCGGACACCCTGCTGCGCCTGACCGACGTCGTCAAGGACTACCCCCTGCGGGCCGGCCCCTTCACCCTGCGGCGCGGCCCCGGACGCGGTGCCCGGCAGGTCAGCGCGGTGGCCGGGATCTCGCTGACCGTACGGCGCGGCGAGACGTACGGGATCGTGGGGGAGTCCGGCTGCGGCAAGTCCACCCTCGGCCGGCTCGTCGTCGGCCTGGAGGCGCCCACCTCCGGCACCATCCGCTTCGCCGGGCGCGACGTCGCCGCCCTGAGCGGCCGGGAGCTGCGCGCCCACCGCCGCGACGTCCAGCTGATGTTCCAGGACTCCTACGCCTCGATGGACCCGCGGATGCGCGTCGGCGCCATCCTGCGCGAACCGCTCGCCATTCAGGGCATCGGCGACCGCGCCGGGCAGCGGGCCAGGGTCGGCCGGCTGCTGGACGACGTGGGGCTGCCGCGCGGCGCCGCCGACCGCTATCCGCACGAGTTCTCCGGCGGCCAGCGGCAGCGCCTCGGCCTGGCTCGCGCGCTCGCCCTGGACCCCTCCCTCGTCGTCGCCGACGAGCCGGTCTCCGCGCTGGACGTGTCCGTACAGGCCCAGATCCTCAACCTCATGCGCGACCTGCAGCGCGAGAAGGGCATCGGCTACCTCTTCATCTCCCACGACCTGGCCGTCGTGCGCCACCTCGCCGACACCGTGGGCGTGATGTACCTCGGCAAGCTCGTGGAGACCGGGCCCGCCGAGGCCGTACTCGGCCGCCCGCTGCACCCGTACACGCGCGGCCTCCTCGACACGGTCAACATCCCCGACCCGCGGGCCGTGCCCGCCGCCGCGGCGCTGGGCGGCGAGACCCCCTCGGCCGCCGAGCCGCCCTCCGGCTGCCGCTTCCGCACCCGCTGCCCCGCCGCGCGGGAGCTGTGCGCGACCACCGAGCCGCCGCCCGCCGAGCCGGCGACGCCCGGACACCGCGTGGCCTGCCACTTTCCGCTCGCAGGCGTAGCCTCGGGAGTGCCGGTGCGCTGAGCGCCCGAGCACGGGATCCGTCCCGCTGTCCGTACTTCCTGCGGTTTCGGACGGGAGGTACCGGGGTGTCGTCCACGCGTGTCCCCGGCCCACGGATGACACTGTGGGGCGAATGGATCAGGCCGGGCCCGGACCCCGTGCGCCGCGGAGCGGGAGGCCGGTGCGGGGCAGCCCGGCCGGAGCGAAAGGAGTGACGTCCAGCATGGCGTCGACCGAACCTGTGCCAGGAGTTCCGTGCTGGGTCAGCCTGAGCGCGCGCGACCTGAAGGGGGCCGAGGAGTTCTACGGCGCGGTACTGGGCTGGACCTTCCGGCCCGGGGCGCTGGGCGAGGAGTTCTCCGTCGCCTACATGGACGACAATCCGGTCGCGGGCCTCGGCGAGCTCGCGGGTGCCCTGCACGTCGCCGTCGCCTGGACCCCCTATTTCGCCGTCGCGAACGCGAACGACTGCGCCGCCCGGATCAGGGAGCGCGGCGGCACGGTCGCCGTCGGCCCCCGGTCCTTCGGGCCCGGCCGCGCCGCGATCTCCGCCGACCGGGACGGCGCCACCTTCGGGATCTGGGAGGGGCGCGTCCCCGCCGGCTGGTCCGTCGGCCGGGGCAGCGCGCCGGCCTGGCTGGAGCTGCGGACGCGTGACGCGTTCGACGCCGCCATCTTCTACGCCGAGGTACTGCAGTGGGCGGCCGAGGAGGGCAAGGGCTGCGACGTGGCGTACGAGCAGGAGCGGGTGATCGTGCGGGAGGGCGACAACACGGTGGCCGAGCTGCGCGGGGGAGCGGTCGAGTCGGCGCCCGACCCGCACGTCCGGCCGCGCTGGCACGTGCACTTCTGCGTACCGGACGTGAAGGCGGCCGCCGAGGCCGCTGTCGCGACCGGGGGCGCGGTCGCCTCCCCGCCGGTGGAGACCGAGGGCGGCGGCCACCGCTCCGCCCTCCGCGACCCGGAGGGCGGCCTCTTCACGGTCACGGAAGGCATCTGAGGGCAGAGGCTCGCCCCCGTGCGTACCTCTACGGGTGCGTCTCCTCCACCAGTACCCGGACCGTGCCGAGCGTGGTGTCCGTGGCGTCCGGCAGGTTCATGCCCGCCTCGATGCCGGTGCGCAGGTAGTGCAGTACGGGCGCGGTGAGCCGTTCGCCGGGCAGGGCCGCGGGGATGCCGGGCGGGTACGGCGTCAGCATCTCCGCCGAGATCCGCCCGGCCGCCTCGGCCACCGGCACGTCCTCCGTCGCCCCGAAGAACCCGTCCCGCGGCAGGCACGCCTGCTCCAGCCGCAGCCCGGCCGGCGGCGGGATCTCGATCTCCGGCGCCGGCCGCAGCTCCGGCGCGGCCCGGCTGAGATCGTGCAGCGCGGCGAGCAGCCGGTCGGCGGTGCCGCGGTCGTCGGCGTGCGTGAGCTGCGTGCTGATCCGGCGGTGGTCGGCGAGATGGGCGTCGATGCCGCGGTGCGCGCGCAGCCAGTCGGCGCAGCAGTAGCCCGTCGTCCCCAGCCCGCTGACGTCGATCACCACGGGCAGCGGGTCGAAGTCGTGCCCGAGCCCGGGGCCGCAGAAGTCCGCCCGGTCGTTGACGTGCAGCCCGTCGATCTTCTCGATCCCGGTCCGCACCTCCGCCGCCAGCTCCAGCGCGTGGCCGAGCAGCGCCTCGCCGTGCAGCATCATCTGCCGCCGCCAGCCGTCCATGCCCGCGTACAGCAGTACCGAGGGGCTGGTGGTGCCGAGCAGGTCGGCGCGGGACTTCAGCAGCGCCGGGTCGATGAGGTCGCCGCCCAGATGGAACACCGACCCCTGCTCCAGGCCGCTGCCCATCTTGTGGATGCTGGTCACGCAGACGTCGGCGCCCGCGTCCATGGCCCAGGACGGCAGATCGGGGTGGAAGGGCAGATGAGCGCCCCACGCCTCGTCCACGATCAGCGGCCGGCCGCGGCGGTGGCAGACCTCGGCGATGGCCGCGATGTCGGCGCAGCTGCCGTACGGCGTGGGGCTGGTGACCAGCGCGCCGCGGGCGTCCGGGCAGGCGTCGAAGGCGGCTTCGTACGCCTGGGGCGAGGGCGCGTGCGCGAGGTGCCGGTCGGCGTCCCACTGCGGGTCCACCCAGACCGGGTTGACGCCCGACAGGATGAGACCGGACACGACGGATTTGTGCGCGTCCCGGCCGATCAGCAGCTTCTCGTGCGGCCCCGCGACGGCCAGCATCGCCGCCTTGACGGACAGGGAGCTGCCGCAGGTCGAGAAGAAGGTGTGCGACGCGTGCACGGCATCGGCCATCAGACGCTCGGCGCGCTCCAGCACCCGGCCCGAGGTCCGCCGGTCGTCCAGGCCCCCGCTGGCCAGCACGTCGCCGTGGAAGACGGCGTCGCCCAGCACCTCGCGGACGCGGTGATCGGCGCCGCGGGCCTGCTTGTGTCCGGGGGGCGTGAAGGAGAGCCGGCCGAGCTCGCGGTAGTCGGCGAGCGCTTCGAGAACCGGGGCCTGCGTGTGATCCTGTGCCATGTACCCACGGCTTCCCGCGGGCGGGTGACGTCAATCCGGGCATATGCCCTGAGCGGTAACGAGCCACCCTCCCCCGAACGCGCCCGGACGGAAGCCCGGCGGACGGCGGAGCGACGCATACTGGCGGCATGGACAGCGAGCCGTCGGACACATCGGGCGCCGATCGGGGCGACCGATACGCGCGCGAGCAAGAGGACCGCACGGCGGAGGAGCGAGACCGCAGTGCCGATGCACGGGACCGCGCCGCGGACGAGCGCGAACGCCTGGCGGATGAACGGGAACGCCTCGCCGACGAGCGGGAGCGCGCCGCGGACGACCGGGAGGTGCGCCTGCGTGAGCTGGAACGCCGGCTGGACCACCGCGCACAGCAGATGGGCTTGATGTCGGCCGGCAGCCGGCAGCGGTCCTACGAGGCGGTGGAGCGGTCCCGCGCCCTGCTCGACGCGACCGCCGCGGGCCTGGAGCGGAGTCACGCGGCGCTGCGCCGCGCGGACGCCAGTGACGACCGGGACCAGAAGGCCGTCGACCGGGAGCTCAGGGCTTCGGAGCGGCAGGGGGCGACCGGCCGCGGCGAACAGGGCCTCGACGACGAGGCGGACGTGGCGGACGCGGAAGTCCTCGGCGAGGCGGCGGACCCCGACGGCGTGGTGGCCCGGCTGCGTGCGCAGTTCCTCGCGGCGGCGGTCGGGCTGGCCGCCGCCGAGGAAGAGCTCGCCCGCCGCCACGACCGCCTCATGACGGAGTATCCGGACGCCGCTGACGACCACCGGCGCCAGGCCGAACGGTCCCGTGAGGTGGCACAGTGCGCGCGCGATGCCGTACAGCGGCTCTGCGGCGAGGTGTGACCGGTGATCCTCAGGTCCGGCTCCACGACCCCAGGACCATCAGCGTCTTCGTGCCTGTGACCCGGCCCGCGCTGCGCAGGCCGTCGATGACCTGCTGCAGATGGGCGATGTCGCGCACCCGGACCTGGATGAGGGCGTCCGGGTCGCCGGCGATGGTGAAGACGGCCTGTACTTCGGGGACGTTGTAGGCCGAGCGGACGATCTCGTTGACCCGCGTCGTGCCGGCGTACCGCAGCTCCACGAAGGCTTCGATGCCCCAGCCGAGCTTGCTCTGGTCGATCTGCACGGAGAAGCCGGTGATCACCCCGATGTCCTTGAGCCGGTCCACGCGCCGCTTGACCGCGGCGACCGACAGGCCCACCTCGGCGGACATCTCGGAGAAGGTCCGGCGGCCGTCCTCGCGCAGCAGTCGCAGCAGGCGGTGATCGATGTCGTCGACCTCAGTCATGCAAAGGAATGTATGTCGCAGCTGATCATTCGTAAATAGTTTGCGCGTTGGCGCCGAGTTTTGTTTCGAGTCTTGTGCGTTCCGCTTCCCGTTGCTGTGCTGTGCCCGTTCGTCACCACCTCATTTCCAAGATCCTTCACAACGATGTCGAGGAGGCTTGCGTGAGCACCCCACCCGCTGCGGTGTCGCTCGACGACAAGTACACGGCCACCGACGGCCGCGCGCTGATCTCGGGCGTCCAGGCCCTGGTACGGCTGACGCTGGAGCAGCGCCGGCTGGACGAGGCCCGCGGCCTGGACACCCGGGCCTTCGTCAGCGGATACCAGGGATCGCCGCTGGGCGGTGTCGACCTGGAGATGGGGCGCGCGGCCCGCTTCCTGGACGAGGCCGGCGTGGTCTTCAAGGCGGGCGTCAACGAGGAGCTGGCCGCCACGGCGGTGGCCGGCACCCAGATGCTCGGCCAGGTGCCCGGCCGCCGGCACGAAGGGGTGACCGGCTACTGGTACGGCAAGAACCCCGGCCTGGACCGCGCGGCCGACGCGATCCGGCACGCCACCCTCGCCGGGACCGCACCGCTCGGCGGCGCTGTCGCCTGGATCGGCGACGACCCCGGCAGCAAGTCCTCCACCGTGCCCAGCACCTGCGAGCGGATGTGCCAGAGCCTGGCGATGCCCGTCCTCGCGCCCGGGTCCGTCGCGGAGATCATCGAGTTCGGGCTGCACGCCGTCGCGCTGTCCCGCGCCACCGGCCTGTGGACCGGACTGAAGATCGTCGCCGATATCGCCGACGCCTCGGCGACCGTCGACTTCGACGCGGTGCGCCAGGGCATCCCCGAGCCGGACCGCACCGTGCGCCCCACGGCCCCCGCCCTCGTGGGCCCCGCCGCGCTCGACGCGGAACACGACATGCTCACCCGCCGCCTCGACCTGGCCCGCGCCTACGCCCGTAAAGCAGGGCTCAACAAGGTGACCTTCAGCGCCCGCCGTGCCACCCTCGGCGTGCTCGCCTCCGGGACCTCGTACGCCGTCGTGCAGCGCGCACTGGACGACCTGGGCCTGGACGAGGCGGCCATGGAGGCGCTGGGCATCCGGCTGATCCGGATGGGCATGCCGTTCCCCGTCGCCGACGAGGATCTGGTGGCCATGACCGGCGACCTGGAGCAGGTCCTCGTCGTGGAGGACAAGGTGCCGTTCCTGGAAGGGCTGCTCAAGGAGGCGCTGTACCGGACGGCGGACGCGCCCGTCGTCGTCGGGCGCCGGGAGGAGAGCGGGCGGCCGCTGCTCACCGCGCGCGGCACGCTGGGCGCCGAGGACGTGGCCCGGGCGCTGGCCCGCCGCATCGGCGCCGACCGGCTGCCCGACGGGGCCCGCGCGCACCTGGACGCGCTCACCCCGGCCCGCCCCGCCCGCATCACCCTGCCCACCGTCGCCGCCCGCACTCCGTACTTCTGCTCCGGCTGTCCGCACAACACCTCCACCCGCACCGACGACGGCACGCTCGTCGGCGTCGGCATCGGCTGCCACGCGATGATCGCGCTGGACGGCGCCGGGCGCGGCACGCAGATCGGGCTGACCCAGATGGGCGGCGAGGGCGCCCAGTGGATCGGCATCGCGCCCTTCACCGACGACGCGCACTTCGTGCAGAACCTCGGCGACGGCACGTTCCACCACTCCGGCTCGCTCGCCGTCCGCGCCGCCGTCGCCGCCGGCGTCACCATGACGTACAAGCTGCTCTACAACGACGCCGTCGCGATGACCGGCGGCCAGCGCGCCGAAGGCCGCCTCGACATCCCCGCCGTCATCCGACTGCTGGCCATCGAAGGTGTGCGCAAGGTCGTCGTCACCACCGCGGAGCCCGGCAGCTACCGCGGCGTACGGCTGGACCCGATCGCGACCGTGCGGCACCGAGACGACTTCGCCGAGGCCGAGCGGGAACTGGCCGCCACCGAAGGCGTGACCGTCCTGCTGCACGACGACCGCTGCGCCGCCGAGGAGCGGCGGCTGCGCAAGCGCGGCCAGCTGCCCACCCCGGTCGAGAAGGTCGCCATCAACGAGCGGGTCTGCGAGGGATGCGGGGACTGCGGCGACAAATCGACATGTCTTTCCGTGCAGCCCGTCGAGACCGAGTTCGGCCGCAAGACCCGCATCCACCAGGCGTCCTGCAACACCGACCTCAGCTGCCTCAAGGGCGACTGCCCGTCCTTCCTGCTCGTCGAGCCGGGCCGGAAGGAGCCCCGGAAGATCCCCGACCTGCCGGTGGAACTGCGCGAACCGGCCCGCCGGTTCGGCCCTGCCGGCACCCTGCTGCGGATGCCCGGCGTCGGCGGCACCGGCGTGGTCACCGTCTCCCAGATCCTCCAGATGGCGGCCCGGCTGGACGGCCTGTACGCGGCCGGGCTGGAGCAGACCGGCCTCGCGCAGAAGGGCGGGCCCGTCCTCAGCGACCTGCGGATCGCCAAGACGCCGGTGACCGGCGCGCTGCGCGCCTCGCGCGGCACCGCCGACGTCCTGGTCGGCTTCGACCTGCTCGGCGCCGCCTCCGACAGCAACATGGCGGTGGCCCGCGCCGGCCACACCGTCGCCGTCGTCAACACCGCCGTCGTACCGACCGCCGCCATGGTCACCGGCCGCGTCGTGCTGCCCGGCTCGCCCGACGACGCCCTGGAACGCATCGAGTCGGTCACCCGCCGCGACGACAACCTCTACCTCGACGCGCAGGGCCTGGCCGAAGCCCTCTTCGCCGACCACATGCCGGCCAACATGGTGCTCATCGGCGCCGCCTACCAGCACGGCTGCCTCCCGCTGAGCGCCGAGGCCGTCGAGGACGCCATCCGCCTCAACGGCGCCGCCGTCGAGAAGAACCTCGCCGCCTTCCGCTGGGGCCGCGCCGCGGTGCTCGACCGCGGCGCCGTGACGGCCGCACTGGCCGCCCCCGAACGCCCGGTCGTCCGGATCACCCCGGCCGCCGCGGCGATCGCCGCCGAGCACACCACCGGGCACCTCGCCGACGAGGAGCTGCGCGCGGCCATCGCCACCCGCACCGCCGACCTCATCGGCTACCAGAACGAGCGGTACGCCCGCCGGTACGCCGACGACGTCGCCCGTGTCGCGGCCCTCGCCCAGGAGCGCGGCGGCGCCGAAGCCGGTGCCTCCATCGCCCTCGCCTACGCCCGCGGCCTGCACAAGCTCATGGCGTACAAGGACGAGTACGAGGTGGCCCGGCTGCATCTCGACGCCACGGAACAGGCCAAGCTGGACGACGAATTCGGCACCGGATCGAGCGTCTCCGTCCTGCTGCACCCGCCCGTTCTGCGCGCCCTCGGCATGAAGCGCAAGATCCGGCTGCGCCGCACGGCGCCGGTCGCCTTCCGGTCCCTGCGCGCCGGCCGCGTGCTGCGCGGCACCTCCCTGGACCTCTTCGGGTACGCCGAGGTCCGGCGCGTGGAGCGCGCCCTGATCGGCGAGTACCGCCAGTTGGTGCGCGGCGCGCTCGCCCACCTCACGCCGGAGAGCGCCGACGCCGTGCGCGCCGTCGCGGAGCTGCCGGACCTCGTGCGCGGGTACGAGGACATCAAGCTCGCGCGCGTCGCGGACTTCCGCGAGCAGGCCCGCGCCGCACTCGCGGGTCTCGGTACCACCACTGCCCGTCCCGCAGCGGGCACGCACATGGAGGCACGATGACCGTCGACCGGATGCTGCCCACCCGGGAGGCCGAGGACCTGCTCGACCTCACCCGCGACATCGCCGACAAGGAGCTCGCGCCGCGCGTCGACAAGCACGAGCGCGAAGAGCTGTACCCGGAGGGCCTGTTCACCACCCTGGGCGCGGCCGGACTGCTCGGCCTGCCCTACCCGGAGGAGTACGACGGCGGGGGCCAGCCGTACGAGGTGTACCTCCAGGTCATTGAGGAGCTGGCGGCCCGCTGGGCGGCCGTCGCGGTGGCCGCCAGCGTGCACACCATGTCCGCGTACGCCCTGATGACGTACGGCAGCGAGGAGCAGCGGCACCGCTGGGCGCCCGGGATGCTCGGCGGTGACCAGGTCGGCGGCTACAGCCTCTCCGAGCCGCAGGCCGGCTCGGACGCCGCCGCGCTGACCTGCAAGGCCGTGCGGGACGCCGACGGTTACCGGATCACCGGCAGCAAGGCGTGGATCACCCACGGCGGCAAGGCCGACTTCTACACCCTCTTCGCCCGCACCGCCGTCGGCAGCCGCGGCATCTCCTGCTTCTTCGCGCCCGGCGCCGCCGAAGGGCTGACCTTCGGACGGCCCGAGGAGAAGATGGGCCTGCACGCGATCCCGACCACGGCGGCGCACTGGGACGGCGCGCTCATCGAGGCGGACCGGCTGATCGGCAGCGAGGGCCAGGGCCTGCAGATCGCGCTGTCCGCACTGGACTCCGGGCGGCTGGGCATCGCGGCGTGCGCCACCGGCGTCGCGCAGGCGGCCCTGGACGCGGCCGTCACGTACGCCAACGAGCGCACCGCCTTCGGCCGGAAGATCATCGACCACCAGGGCCTCGGCTTCGTCCTCGCGGACATGGCCGCCGCCGTCGACTCGGCACGCGCCACCTACCTCGACGCCGCCCGCCGCCGCGACGCGGGCCGCCCGTACAGCCGCCAGGCCAGCGTCGCCAAGCTCATCGCGACCGACGCCGCGATGAAGGTCACCACGGACGCCGTGCAGGTCTACGGCGGATACGGCTACACGCGGGACTTCCCCGTCGAGCGCTACATGCGCGAAGCCAAGATCATGCAGATCTTCGAGGGAACGAACCAGATCCAGCGGCTGGTCATCAGCAGACAGCTGTCGCGTCCCTGAGAGGCAGCGGCTCCCGGCGGCACGTCCGGGAGCCGCTGCTTTTTGCAGGTGCTGTTTGAAATGTTTCATTGTTTCGCTGCGTGAGTGGTAGACACTCGCGTGTCCGCCTACTACCTTCCAGCGACAGCGCGTTGAAACGATCCAATCCGGATATGACTCTACGGGGACTCGCCAAGCTGAAGGGAAGACGGTATGACCGAGGCAGCAAGCGGCACGGGAAGCGGTGGGGTGGCGCGCAGGACCGTGCTCGCCACGACTCTCGGCGCCACCTCCGTGGCCCTGGCCGGAGGACTGGGGGCCGCCACCCCGGCAGCGGCCGAGCCGGTCCTCGGCGGGATACCGGCGTCCGCCGGAATGCCTTCCGGTGGGACATCCGTGACCGGGCTGACCGTGGAGCACCGCACCGCGCCCCTCGGAGTGGACGCGGCCAGGCCCCGCTTCGGATGGCGCCTGGAGTCTGCCGTTCGCGGGCAGCGGCAGACCGCCTACCGGATCCTGGTGGCCACCACTCCTCAGCGCCTGAACAGCCCCGGCTCCGCCGACGTATGGGACAGCGGCCGTGTCACCTCCGCCGACTCGGTGGCCGTGCCGTACGGAGGCAAGGGGCTCGCGGCGTCCACGCGGTACCACTGGACCGTCCTGGTCTGGGACAAGGACGGCCGCCCCGTCTCCCACAGCCCCACCGCCCACTTCGAGACCGGCCTGCTGAGCACCGACGGAGTGGCCGGCTGGGACGGCGCCAAGTGGATCGGGATGGCGGGGAAGAAGCCCAACAGCCCCGGGGCGCCGATGCTGCGCAGCGAGGTGCCCCTGCGCGCAGGCAAAGCGGGCAGAGCAGGCAAGGCAGCCAGAGCAGGCAGCTCCGGGCAGGTGAGCGAGGCGCGGTTGTACGTCTCGGCGCTGGGCGTGTACGAGGCCTACGTCAACGGCAGCCGGGTGGGAGTGCCGCACGGCAAGGGCGAGACGCACGAGCTGCTGACGCCGGGCTGGACCAACTACGACCGCACGGTCAGCTATCTGACGTACGACGTCACCGACCTGGTGGCCCGTGACCGCGACCGGGTCACGCTGGGCGCGGTGCTCGGCAACGGCTGGTACAACAGCCGGATCTCCGAGGGCAGTACGTACTACGCGAAGAGCGGCCACCGCCTGGCGCTGAAGGCGAAACTGCTGATCCGGTACGGCGACGGCACCACACAGACGGTGGTCACCGAGCCCGGTGCGGGCTGGAAGGCGACGGACACGGGCCCTTACCGCGCCGACGACATCTACGACGGCCAGACCTACGACGCGCGCAAGGAGCTGCCCGGCTGGGCGGCGAACGGCTTCGACGACGCGGCCTGGCAGGCGGCCGACGAGGACGACTTCACCGCCCGTTTTCCCGGCGCCGGGCTCGTCGCGTACCCAGGTGAGTCCGCACGGCTGGCGCCCGAGTGGGACCGGCGACCGCAGTCCGTCGTCGTCTACGGCACGGTCGCCGGCAAGAGCTCCAGCGCCAACGGCAAGGGGCACATCGTCGTCGACCGGTCCCGGTCCACCACCGACGCCGAAAAGGCCGCACACACCGCCGTCACCCTGCGCGCCGGCGACACCGCGGTCTTCGACCTCGGCCAGAACATGGTCGGCGTGCCCCGCTACACCGTCAGCGGCCCCGCGGGCGCCCAGGTCGTTCTCCGGTTCGGGGAGATGCTCAACGACGACAGCGCGGGCGCGGACGGCCCCGAGGGCTCGGTCTACCGGGCGAATCTGCGTTCCGCCAAGGCGACCAGCACATACACCCTCAAGGGCGGCGCGCCGGAGACCCACCAGGACTCGCTGTCCTTCTACGGCTTCCGCTACGTCGAGGTCACGGTGGCCACCGCCGGCGCGGCGGTCACCGTTTCGGAGGTGACCGGGAAGGTCGCCACCTCGGCCCTGGACGACATCGGCAGCATCACCACCGACGACGAGCAGGTGAACCAGCTGTTCGGCAACGCGCGTTGGGGCCAGCGCGGCAACTACCTGTGGATCCCCACCGACTGCCCGCAGCGCGACGAGCGGCTCGGCTGGACCGGCGACACGCAGCTCTTCGCCAACACCGGCCTCTACAACGCCGACGCCGTGAACTTCCTCAGCCACTTCGCCGAGTACAACCTGGCCGCATCGCAGGAGGTGTACGGCGTCGACGGCGCGCAGTTCACCGCGGTGGCACCGGGGGCGCGGTACGAGCCCAAGCAGCCGTGCAGCGGCTGGGCCGACGCGGGTGTGGTCGTGCCCTGGACCGTGTGGCAGATGTCGGGCGATGCCACCGTGGTCGAGCGCTGCTGGCCGGCGATGACGAAGTACCTCGACTGGATCCGCCGGCGCACCGGCGACAAGTACGCCGGTCCGGGCGCGATCTTCGGAGACTGGCTGGCCTTCCAGCGCACCAGCGCCCAGTTCATGAGCGACGTCTACTACGCGCACTCCACCCGGCTGATGGCGGACATGGCCCGCGCCATCGGCCGCGACGCCGAAGTGAAGGAGTACCGCGACCTGTTCTCCCGCATCAAGGGGGCGTTCACGGCGAAGTACCTGGCCACGGACTCCGCGGGCAGGCTGACGGTCCGGTCGGGCCTGGACGGCGCCTCGGCCGTCGAACCGGGCGGCAGCGAGCAGCCCACCGAGGACAACACGCAGACCGCACTGCTGTGGGTGCTCAAACTCGGCCTGTACGACACGCAGGCCCAGCGCCGTCAGCTGGTCGAGCTGCTCGCGGAGAACATCGAGAACAGCGCGGCCTACAAGCGGGCCCACCCGGACAGCAGCCGGGTGGACTACGACGAGTACACCCTGTCCGTGGGCTTCCTCGGCGTGAACGTGCTCGCCCCGGTCCTCACCGCCGAAGGCCGGCCCGACCTCGCGTACCGGCTGCTCCACCAGGACGCCATGCCGTCGTGGCTGTACTCGGTGAAGAACGGGGCCACCACGGTCTGGGAGCGGTGGAACTCCTACTCCAAGGAGGACGGCTTCGGCCCGGTCGAGATGAACTCGTTCAACCACTACTCCTACGGCGCCATCGTGGAGTGGATGTACGAGGACATGGCCGGGATCGCCAAGGACCCGGCCCACCCCGGATTCCGGCACTTCTTCCTCCAGCCGCACCCCGATCCGACCGGAAGGATCCGGGAGGTGACCGGTGCGCACCGCTCGCCGTACGGCAGGATCGTCAGCGAGTGGCGGGTACACGGCGAGACGCTGACGTACCACGCGGTCGTCCCGCCGAACAGCAAGGCGACGCTGCGCATCCCCACCGCCGATCCGTCCACCGTCCGCGAGGACCGGTCCCCACTGGCCGGGGCGTCCGGCGTGAAGTTCCTCGGCTTCGCCGACGGCACCGCCGAGTACCTGCTCGATTCGGGCAGCTACCACCTCACGGGCACGCTGCGCTGAGACGGCGCAGCACCCGGCCGAGGGGCGGTGATCACCGCCCCTCGGGGCTGCGGATACGGTGCGGAGATGGCAGACATGTTCGAGGAAGTGGCGGGTGATCCGGCGTGCTGATCGATGAGCTGCGGCAGGAGCTGCCGGACGGGCGGCTGGTCGAGGACCCGGAGGTCGCCGCCGGATTCGTGCACGACGAGGCGGAGTGGGCGCCGCACGGCACGCCCCGCGTCGTCGTCCGGCCGCGCACGGCGGAGGAAGTACGCACCGTCGTCCGCGCCTGCCTGCGGCACGGCGTCCCGCTCGTCACCCGCGGCGCCGGCACCGGCCTCTCCGGCGGCGCCAACGCCGTCGAGGGCTGCGTCGTGCTCTCCACCGAGCACATGAACACGATCCGGGAGATCGACCCGGTCGAGCGGCTCGCGGTCGTCGGTCCCGGCGTCGTCAACGACGACCTGCGCGCCGCCTGCGCCGAGCACGGCCTGTGGTACCCGCCGGACCCGGCCAGCGCCCCCTGGTCCACCATCGGCGGCAACGTCGCCACCAACGCGGGCGGCCTGTGCTGCGTGAAGTACGGCGTCACGCGGGACTACGTGCTCGGGCTGGAGGCCGTGACCGGCACCGGCGAGCTCGTCCGGCTGGGCCGGCGGACCGCCAAGGGCGTCGCCGGGTACGACCTCGCCGGACTCCTCGTCGGCTCCGAAGGCACGCTCGGGGTAATCACCGAGATCACCGTACGGCTGCGCCCGCAGCGCGAGCCGGAGCGCACGGTCGCCGGGTACTTCTCCTCCGTCGTGGACGCGGGCCGCGCCGTCGCCGCGGTCGGCGCCGCCGGGCTCACCCCCTCGGCGCTGGAGCTGATCGACCGGCACTGCCTGGCCGCCGTCGACAAGTGGAAGAACATGGGCCTGTCCGTCGACGCGGACGTGGTGCTGCTCGGCCGTACGGACGCGCCCGGTCCGGCCGGCGAGCAGGAGGCCGCGCACATGCTCGCCTGCTTCGAGGAGGCGGGCGCCACCTGGGCCGCGCAGTCCACCGACCAGGAGGAGGCCGACGCGCTGTTCGCGGCCCGGCGGCTCGCCTACCCGGCGCTGGAACGCCTCGGCCCGGTCCTCACCGAGGACGTGTGCGTCCCCAAGGCCGCCGTACCCGAGATGCTCGCCCGCATCGAGCGCGCCGCCGCCCGTCACGACACCCTCATCGCCAACATCGCGCACGCCGGCGACGGCAACCTCCACCCGCTGCTGATCACCCCGCCCGGCGACACCGCGGCCCAGGAGCGCGCGCAGGCTGCCTTCCACGAGATCATCGCGGACGCGATCGACCTCGGTGGCACGGTCACCGGCGAGCACGGCGTCGGGCTCCTCAAGCGCGACGGCCTGGCACAGGAGCTGTCCGCGCCCGTCCTGGACATGCACCACGCGATCAAGACCGCGCTGGACCCGCAGGGCATCCTCAACCCCGGCAAGGTCGTGCCCGAACGCGCCCGTCCGCAGGGCGCCGGCTGACTCGGACGATCCCCGGCGGAAGGCCGCCCGGTGCACGGAAAACCGAGGTCCGTGGGAAACCGGGGGCCCAGGGGCGCTAGCGTGGTGCGTGCCGTTGACCACCGGCTGCGGGCCGGTCGCGGACGCATCGCGCGGAAGAAGGAAACCATGCAGGTCGGAGCCGTCTGTTGAGAATCTTGCACACCTCCGACTGGCATCTCGGTCGCTCCTTCCACCGCGTGAACATGCTCGGCCACCAGCGCGCCTTCCTCGATCACCTCGTCGAGACCGTCCGCGAGCAGCGGGTCGACGCGGTGCTCGTCGCGGGCGACGTGTATGACCGGGCCGTCCCGCCGCTCGCCGCCGTAGAGCTGTTCGACGAGGCGCTGCACCGCCTCGCCGACCTCGGTGTACCCACCGTCATGATCTCCGGGAACCACGACTCGGCCCGCCGGCTCGGCGTGGGCGCCCGCCTCATGGCGAAGGCCGGCATCCACCTGCGCACCGACCCAGCCGGCTGCGGCACGCCCGTCGTGCTCACCGACGAGCACGGCGACGTCGCCTTCTACGGCCTGCCGTACCTCGAACCCGCGCTGGTCCGCGACGCGCTCGGCGCCGAGAAGGCCCAGCACACCCCGGTACTGCGCGCGGCCATGGACCGGGTGCGGGCCGACCTCGCCGACCGGCCCGCCGGCACCCGCTCCGTCGTCCTCGCGCACGCCTTCGTCACCGGCGGCGCGCCCAGCGACAGCGAGCGCGACATCACCATCGGCGGCGTCGCCTCCGTACCGGCCGACGTCTTCGACGGCGTGGACTACGCGGCCCTCGGCCACCTGCACGGCTGCCAGATGATCACCGAGCGGGTGCGGTACTCCGGCTCCCCGCTCGCCTACTCCTTCTCCGAGGTGCAGCACCGCAAGTCGATGTGGCTCATCGACCTGGGCGCGGACGGCGCCGTGGAGGCCGAGCGGCTGCCGTGCCCCGTGCCGCGCCCGCTCGCCCGCCTCCGCGGCCGCCTCGACGACCTGCTCGCCGACCCCGGCCTCGCCCGGCACGAGGAGTCCTGGGTCGAGGCCACCCTCACCGACCCCGCGCGCCCGCACGAGCCGATGGCCCGGCTCACCGCGCGCTTCCCGCACACCCTCGCGCTCGCCTTCGAGCCCGAAGCACGCGACGGCGGCCCCGACGTCTCCTACGCGCAGCGGCTGCGCGGCCGCAGCGACCAGGAGATCGCCGAGGACTTCGTGGCCCACGTGCGGCCCGGACGCGCCGCCGACGCGGCGGAGCGCGCTCTGCTCGGCGCGGCGTTCGACGAGGTACGGACCGACCAGGCGGCGAAGGAGTCGGCGTGAAGCTGCACCGGTTGACCCTCACCGCCTTCGGGCCGTTCGGCGCCGCCCAGACCGTCGACTTCGACCGGCTCTCCGGCGCCGGGCTCTTCCTGCTGCACGGCCCGACCGGCGCCGGCAAGACCTCCGTCCTGGACGCCGTCTGCTTCGCGCTGTACGGCTCCGTGCCCGGCGCCCGCCCCGGCGGCCAGTCCCTGCGCAGCGCCCTCGCCGCACCCGGCACGCTCACCGAGGTCGTCCTCGACCTGACCGTCGCCGACCGCCGGCTGGAGATCACCCGGCGCCCCGAGCAGCCCCGCCTGAAGAAGCGCGGCACGGGCACGACGATGGAGAAGGCGTACAGCGCGCTGCGCGAGTTCGACCCGGTGGCGGGGGAGTGGAGGGCGCTCAGCCGGTCCCACCAGGAGATCGGCGAGGAGGTCCAGCAGCTGCTCGGCATGAGCAAGGAGCAGTTCTGCCAGGTCGTGCTGTTGCCGCAGGGCGAGTTCGCGAAGTTCCTGCGGGCCGACGCCGAGGCCCGCGCCAAGCTGCTCGGCCGGCTCTTCGACACCCGCCGGTTCGCCGCCCTGGAGGAGCGGCTCGCCGGGCTGCGGAAGACAGCGGCCGACCGGGTCACCGCCGCCGACGACCGGCTGCTCGCGCTCGCCCACCGGATGGCACAGGCCGCGGGTGACACCCCGGACCTGCGCGACGCCTCGGTGCCCGCTCCGGGCCGGGCCGAGGAGGAGCCCGCCACGGGTACCGGCCGTGGTTCTCGTACGCGAACGAAGAAGACCGCCGCCCCGAGCCGTACGGACGCCGCGCCGGCACCCGGCGAACCGGGCTTCGCCGCCACCGTCCTGGCATGGGCGGCCGTCGCCCGGGCCGGTGCGCGCGAGCGGCTGGAGATCGCCGCAGCGGCGGCCACGACAGCCGAGACGGCGGCGGCCGAGGCAGCGCGCACCCTGGAGGACACCCTCGAACGCGCCCGGCTCCAGCAGCGATACGCCGACGCCCGCCGCCGCGCCGACGCCCTCGAAGCGCAGGCGGCCGACCGCGACCGGGCCCGGCAGCGGCTGGACCGCGCCCGCAAGGCCCAGCGTGTCGCCCCCGGACTCGCGCTGCGCGACGCCGCCTGGCGCGACCACGAAGCGGCGCACGCCGCCGAACGCCGCTCCCGCGAGCGGCTGCGCTCCGACCTCGTGGACGCGGGCAGCGACCAACTCGCCGCGCTCGAACACCGGTTGAGAGGCGAGCTCGGCTCGCTGGACGCGGCCCGCCGCGACGAGCGCCGCGCCGCCGACATCGCTACCGAGCGCGCCGCACTGGACCGCGAGGCCCGCGACGACGAACAGGCCCTCCTGGACGCCGCCGACTGGCTGACCGGCTGGGAGACCACCCGCACCGCGCACCAGCAGCGCATCGAAGCCGCCCAGGAGGCGGCGGCCCGCGCCGAACAGCTCCACGCCCGCCTCGAACCGGCCGAGACCCGCCTGGCCGCCGCCCGCCGCCGCGACCGCGCCACCGCCCAACTCACCGATGCCGAGCGGGAGTTGCTGTGTGCCAGGGAGGCCGCGACCGCGGCCCACGAAGAGTGGCTGAAGCTCAGGGAAGCGCGGCTGCACGGCATCGCCGCCGAACTGGCCAAGAACCTGGAAGCCGGCGCGCCGTGCGCCGTCTGCGGCGCGACCGAACATCCGGCGCCCGCCCGCACGGAAGCCGGTCACGTGGACCGCGACCGGGAGGAGGCCGCGTTCGCCGCGTACGAGCGTGCCGTTTCCGCCCGCGAGGAGGCCGAGCGGGTCCAGCAGTCCGTCAAGGAGGAGCTGGCCGCCGCCACCGCGGGAGCCGGCAACGCGCCCGTCGCCGCGCTCGCCCAGGACCTCGAAGAACTGCGGACGGAACACACCGCCGCGCACACCACCGGCGCCGGGCTGCACGCCGCCCGCGAAGCCCTCGCCCGCGCCGAGCGCGAGTACGAGCGGCGCCGCGCGGAACAGCAGGCCGCGCAGCAGCGCACCGCGGCCCGCGACTCCCGCCGCGAGGCCCTGGACCGCGAGGAGAACGCGCTGGCCGAAGGGTTGCGCCGGGCCCGCGGCGACAGCGCGAGCGTCGCCGAGCGCGCCCACCGGCTGGAACGGCAGACCACGCTGCTCGCGGAGGCGGTGACCGCCGTACGGGCCGCCGAGACCGCCGCCGAGCGCCTGAAGGAAGCCGACGCCACCCTCGCCGACGCCGCGTACAAGGCGGGCTTCGACACCCCGCGCGAGGCTGCCGCCGCCCTGCTCGGCGACGACGAATGGCGGCGCGTTCAGGGACAGTTGGATGCCTGGCAGGCCGAGGAGGCCGCGGTCGCCGCGGAACTCGCAGACCCGCGCACCGCCGACGCCGCCGCCCTGCCGCCCGCCGACGCCGAACAGGCCCGGGCAGAAAGCGAACTGACTGCTCGTCGGCTGCGGGACGCCGCCACCGCGCACGCCACCGCCCGCGACCGTTGCGCCGAACTGGACCGGCTCTCCGCGCGCGCCGAGACCGACGCCCGCGAACTGGCCCCGCTGCGCGCCGAGTACGACCGCGTCGCCCGCCTCGCGTCCCTCACGGCGGGCACCTCGGCGGACAACGAACGCAAGATGCGCCTGGAGTCCTACGTGCTGGCAGCGCGCCTCGAACAGGTGGCCGCCGCCGCCAGCGCCCGCCTCACCCGCATGTCGGCCGGGCGCTACACGCTCGTGCACTCCGACGAACGGGCCGGCGGCGCCCGCCGCTCCGGCCTCGGCCTGCACGTCATCGACGCGTGGACCGGCCAGGAACGCGACACGGCCGGCCTCTCCGGCGGCGAGACCTTCTTCGCCTCGCTCTCCTTGGCGCTCGGCCTCGCCGACGTCGTCACCGACGAGGCCGGCGGCACCCGCCTGGACACCCTCTTCATCGACGAGGGCTTCGGCAGCCTCGACGAACAGACCCTCGACGAGGTCCTGGACGTACTGGACTCGCTCCGCGAGCGCGACCGCAGCGTCGGCATCGTCAGCCACGTCGCCGACCTCCGCCAGCGCATCCCGGCCCAGCTGGAGGTCGTCAAGAACCGCGCGGGCTCGACGGTCCGCCTCCGCACCCCCGACAGCCTCGAAGGCACCGGCTGACGGACATCACGGCCGGATCGGCCGGCCCGGCAGCGGCGACGAGTACACCACATTGGTCGTCACCGCGCCGAGCGCGCCGATCCGGCCCGCCACCTCCTCCAGATGCCGCATCGACCGTGCCGCGACCTTGATGACGAAGCAGTCGTCACCCGTGACGTGATGCGCCTCCAGGATCTCCGGCGTGCTGTCCAGCAGGTCGTGGAACGGCTTGTAGTTGCCGCTCGGATACCGCAGCCGTACGAAGGCCAGGACCGGCATCCCGACCCGCTCGGGATCCACCACGGCCGCGTACCCACGAATCACCCCGGCCTCCTCCAGCCGCCGCACCCGTTCGGTGACGGCGCTGGCCGACATGTTCACCGCCCGCGCCAGCACGGCGTAGCCCGCACGCGCGTCCTGCTGGAGGGCGTCGAGTATGCGCCAGTCGGTGGCGTCGGGGGAGTACCGGGAAGAGCTCGTCATGATCGCTGTCTAGCAGTCGAATCCCCGGTAGATCAAGGTTCTGCCGGAGCCGACCGGAGCCGAACGGTGCTGCCACCGGGTCACTGCCCCGGCGGCCTACGCGGTCAGACGCGTTCCTGGAAGGCGTACCACAGGGCGCCCTCGCCGCCCCGGTAGAAGACGAAGACGCGGCCGTCGCGGCTGAGCGCGGGGACCGGGTTGTTGTGCACGCCGCCGGTGATGTCGCCGAAGGGGACGTACTCCAGGCTGCCGGGGTCCTTCTGGGCCGCGGTCAGCAGGGCGTCGCTGCTGCCGCGCGCGAACACGTGCTGGCGGCCGTCGGCGGCCAGCACCGAACGCGGAATGCCGTTGAGGGTGCCGCCGAGGCTCCGGGTGGAGGTGGAGAAGCTGCCGTAGCCCGTGACCTGCCCGAACCACCACGACTCGTTGTTCGAGCCCCAGTAGTGCACATCGAGGTGGCCGTTGCAGTCGGGCAAGATGTGCAGCCCGCCCTTCGCACCCGTCGTGATCTTGGCGTAGCCCTCCCACTCGGTGGCGTCGTCGGCCTTCTGTGTGTTGGTCCACAACTCGTCGTTGCGGCCGATGTGCACGAAGGAGATCCGGCCGTCCGCGGCCAGGGCGGCGGCCAGCCGCTCGCCCTTGGCCTCGCCGCCGAGGCTGACAGGGGTGGTGAAGTCCGTGCCGGACAGCGACTTCTGCCGGGTCTCCCATATGGCGCGCTCGCCGCCGATGTAGAACACCGAGATCCGCCCGTTGGCGTTGAGCACCGGGGCCGGATTGCTGTTCACCCCCGTGGTGATCGCGTCCGGAGAGCCGAAGTCGCCGTTGATCCGGTTCTGCTGTACCCGCATCAGCCGGTTGTCCTGGCTGCGCCAGAAGACGTAGATGCGCCCGTCCTTGCCGCGCAGCGCGGCCGGCGTGCCCACCAGCCGGGCGTTGGGCACCAGTTCCCGGTCCTTGGTCCAGCTGAGGTCCTGGTTCTGCCAGCTCGCGTACATGGTGTTGCCGCCGCCCTGGTAGATCACCAGGAGGCGGCCGTCCGCGTTCGCCGCCACCGCCACGTCCTCGGTGAACGATCCCCCGAGGTTGACCGGCGTTCCCCAGCGCAAGCCCTCTGTGGTCGAAACCGCCATTTGTGCCCCCTTACTAGGAAAGGAAGGGAGCCAGCCTCACACAACGAGCTGCCGCTCGGACCGCCAAGTCACGCCATTCCCCCGGCTACTGGGTCAAGGGCTGCTCCCGCCCCGGCGCCGCGGCCGCCAGCTCGTCGACGCTGCCGGACATGACCGTACGGAGATGGGCGGTGAGGTGGTCGAGCGGCCAGTCCCACCAGGCCAGGTCCAGCAGGCGGGCGATGTCCGCCTCGCTGTAGCGGCGCCGGAGGAGCCGGGCGGGGTTGCCGCCGACGATGCCGTAGTCGGGCACGTCGTCGACGACGACCGCCCCCGAGGCGATGACCGCGCCATGGCCGATGCGCACGCCCGGCATCACCGTCGACCGGTAGCCGAACCAGACGTCGTTGCCGACCACGGTGTCGCCGCGGCCGGGCAGCCCGGTGATCAGGTCGAAGTGCTCGGCCCAGGAACCGCCCATGATGGGGAAGGGGAAGGTGGAGGGGCCGTCCATCCGGTGGTTGGCACCGTTCATCAGGAACCGCACGCCCTCGCCCAGCGCGCAGAACTTCCCGATGACCAGCTTCTCCGGCCCGTAGTGGTACAGCACGTTGCGGGTCTCGAACGCGGTCGGCTCGTCCGGATCGTCGTAGTACGAGAACTCGCCCACCTCGATCAGCGGCGAGGTGACGAGCGGTTTGAGCAGCACGACCCGGGGCTGTTCGGGCATCGGGTGCAGCACGGTCGGGTCGGCGGGGAGGGGGGTGGTTGGCATGACGGGAGCCTTTTCTCATGAGTGGGGAAACGCGGAAAACGGGATGACAGGGGCCGCCTCGGCGGTCAAGGTGGTCGACCATGGCCACGACGCACGACCGGAACACCGAGCCGCACGCGACTGAACCGCACGCGACTGAACCGCACGCGACCGAATCGCACGCGACCGAACCGTCCCCGTCCGCCGCCGCGCTGCGCCGCGCACCGTACCCGCTGCGCGGCCGTACCGCGCTGGTCACCGGCGCGAGCCGGCGCGGCGGCATCGGCTACGCGGTCGCCCGCCGGCTGGCCGCGTACGGCGCCAGTGTGTACCTGCACCACCACGTCCCGCACGATGCGCGGCAGCCGTGGGGCGCCGACCCCGGCGGGCCCGACGCGGTCGCGGCAGGCGTCCGGGAGGTGGCCGTCCCCGGCGCGGTGGTGACGCACGGGCCGGCCGACCTCACCGCGCCCGAAGCGCCGGCCCGCCTGCTCGGCACCGCCGCCGACGCGCTCGGCGGCCGGCTGGACATCCTCGTCGCCAACCACGCGCTGAGCGGCCACGACGGCACCCTCGACACCATCGACGCGGCCATGCTGGACGCGCACTGGGCGACCGATGTGCGGTCGGTGATCCTGCTGGCGCAGGCGTACGCGCGACACCGCACGCGACACCCCGCCCCCGGGCAGCCCGGCGGCCGCGTCGTCATGATGACGTCCGGTCAGGACCAGGGCGGCGGGATGCCGGAGGAGGTGGCGTACGGGCTGGCCAAGGGCGCGCTGGCGTCGGCCACGCGCACGCTCGCCACGACCTTCGCACCCCTCGGCGTCACGGTGAACACCGTCAACCCCGGCCCGGTCGACACCGGTTACGCCGTCGGTGAGCTCCGCGAACGGGTCGCCCGGCGCTTCCCCGGCGGTGAGTGGGGCGCGCCCGACGACCCGGCCCGCCTCATCGCCTGGCTGGCCACGGACGAGGCGGCCTGGATCACCGGCGAGGTCATCAACTCGGAGGGCGGGTTCCAGCGCTGAGGGCCCCGTCCGCATCGGTCGTACCACCGTTCCCGCTCCCCGCGTACTCGAAGGCGTACATGCCGGACCGCTCGCCCGCGCGGACGAAGCCGGCGCGTTCCAGGACGCGTTGCGAGGGCACGTTCGCCGGCTCCGTGGTGGCGACCAGCGTGCCCACCTCGGGACGGGCCGCCGCCCATGAGGCGAGCAGGCGTACCGCGTCCGTCGCCCAGCCCGCGCCGCGCGCCGAGGGGGACAGGTCGTAGCCCAGCTCGACCGTCCCCGCCTCGTCCGGCGGGCCGTGGAAGCCGATGCCGCCCAGGGCGACGCCGTCCTCGGTACGGGTGATCGCGTACGTGCCCCAGCCCGGCCGGTACAGCCCTGCCGCCGCGAGCCGCACCATGATCCCGGCGCCCTCCACCGTGCCCTCGGGCGGCGCGCCGTCCACCCACGTCAGCCCGGCCGTGCCGCCGTCCGTGAGCCGCGCGCACTCGGCCGGCGGCAGCGCTCGCAGCGTCACGCGCCCCGCGGTGAGCGCGAGCGGGAAGCCGGAGGCCGCGGCGACCAGCGCCTCGAACAGCCGTGCCGCCTCCGCGTCGTCCGTGACCGGCCCGAGGCCGTCGGTCCGCTCCTCGTCCGTGAGCAGCGTGCGGTCCCGGTCCGCGAGCGCGGCGGCCAGCTCGGCGCCCCGCCCCGCGGGCAGCGGCCGGCCGCGGTACCGGACGGGGCCGGGCCCGGCGGGCACGCCGGCGACGGCCCGCGTCGCGTTGCCCGCGAGCAGCGCCTCGTGGTCGACGACCGCGACCCGCGCGCCCGCCGCGCCGGCGGCCCGGGCCTCGCACGCGAAGTCCGGGTCCGGGCGGCCCGGTTGCAGCGGATCACCGGGGAAGAGGAAGAGGAGGGTCATGGGGAGGGACCCTACGGACCGCCCTCTCCGGCCGCCACGGAATTCTCACGGACGCGCTGCCGTCCACAGCGTCCGACGGACGACAGAGGGGAGGGGCGGCGGCCGTCCGCGGGCCGCCGCCCCTCCTGCCCCGTGCGGCCTACAGCGCCGACAGCTCGCTCTCCAGGTCGTCCAGGCCCAGCGAGCCCTGCGACAGCGCCGCCATGTGCCACTTCTTCGGGTCGAAGGCGGCGCCGTGCCGGCGGCGGGCGGCCTCGCGGCCGTTCAGCCAGGCCCGCTCGCCCAGCTTGTAGCCGATCGCCTGGCCGGGCATCCCCTGGTACCGGATGATCTCGCTCTCCACGAAGTCGGACGAGCGGCTGCAGTGCGCGTCCATGAACTCCTGCGCCAGCTCCGGCGTCCAGCGCTCGCCCGGGCGGAACGGCGAGTCCGCCGGGATCTCCAGCTCCAGGTGCATGCCGATGTCGATGATCACGCGGATCGCGCGCATCATCTGGGCGTCCAGGTAGCCCAGGCGCCGCTCGGCGTTGCTGAGGAAGCCCAGCTCGTCCATCAGCCGCTCGGCGTACAGCGCCCAGCCCTCGGCGTTGGCGCTGACCATGCCGACGGTGGTCTGGTAACGGGAGAGCTGGTCGCTGACGTGCGCCCACTGCGCGAGCTGGAGGTGGTGGCCGGGCACGCCCTCGTGGTACCAGGTGGAGACCAGGTCGTACACCTGGAAGCGGGTCTCGCCCATGGTCGGCAGCCACGTGCGGCCCGGGCGCGTGAAGTCCAGCGAGGGGCTGGTGTAGTACGGCGCTGCCGCGGTGCCCGCGGGCGCGATCCGCGACTCCACGCGCTTGACCCGCTCGGCCAGTTCGAAGTGCGTGCCGTCCAGCTTCTCGATGGCCTCGTCCATCAGCGACTGGAGCCACTCACGGGTCTCCTCGACGCCCTCGACCGCCTCGCCGTTCTCGTCCAGCCAGGCCAGCGCCTCCCACGGGGTCTTCGCGCCGGGGAGGACCTTCGCGGCCTCATTCTCCATCTCGGCGAGCAGCCGGTGGAATTCGGACCAGCCGTACGCGTACGCCTCGTCCAGGTCCAGGTCGCTGCCGTTGTAGTAGCGGGCGAGGCGGGCGTACCGCTCGCGGCCCACCACGTCCGGGGTGCCCTCGACGGCCGGCGCGTAGGTGTCGCGCAGCCAGTCGCGCAGCTCGGTCAGCGCGCCGGTGGCGAAGCCGGCCGCGGCGTCCAGGTCGGCGCGCAGGCTCTCGGGCCCGGTCGCGGCGAAGTCGGCGAACCAGCTGCGGTCCGTACCGATCCACTCGCCCAGCTGCCCGAGCACCGTCCGCACCTGCCGCGGCCCGGCCGGCAGCTCCCGCTTCAGGCCCTCACCCAGGGAGGCACGGTAGCCCTCCAGCGCGGCGGGCACCGCGCGCAGCCGCTGCACGACGGCCGCCCAGTCCTCGTCCGTCGCGGTCGGCGTGAGGGTGAAGATGTCGCGTACGGAGTGCAGCGGCGAGCTGAGGTTGCTGACGGCGCGCAGGCCCTCGCCCGCTTCGTGGACGGCGAGTTCGGCGGTCAGCCGCTCGCGCAGCAGCCGGGCGCAGCGCCGCTCGCCGTCGCTGTCGCCACCGGGCCGCGCCTCGGCCGCGGTGAGCCGGTCGAGCGTGGTGCGGGCCAGCTGGGCCAGCTCCTCCTGCCCCGTGGGGGAGAAGTCGGGCAGCTTGCCTGAGCTCTCCGGTACGCCGAGGAACGTGCCGGTGATGGGGTCGAGGGCGATCAGGGCGTCGACGTAGGCGTCGGCGACCTGGCGGGGCAGCGGCTCGGCGGCGGAGCCGGCCTGACCGGTGGAAGCGTTGGGTTCGGACATGGGCCCATCCTGGTACGGATGGGCCCACCGCGTCACCAGCAATTCCACTGACGGGCCTGTCGGGCCGGCTTCTTCGCCCTCCGCTGAATCGGGTGCGGTCCGCGCCGGTTCAGGCGGTCGTGCGGCGGCCCCGCAGCCGGTCCCGTACCAGCGCGACCGCCACCACGAGCACGGCGGCCAGCAGCGACAGCGTGACCTGCTGCCGCCCGGCCGGGTCGGTCAGCATGTAGACCAGCACGAACGAGATCATGCCGATCGTCGCCCAGGTCAGATACGGGAACAGCCACATCCGCACGACGAGCTTGCGCGGGTCGTCCCGCAGGATCATCCCCCGCATCCGCAGCTGCGCGAAGCAGATGACCAGCCACACGAACAGCGCGACGGCGCCGGAGGAGTTCAGCAGGAAGGCGAAGACGGTGTCCGGCCACTCGTAGTTGAAGAACACCGCGAGGAAGCCGAAGAGGACCGAGGAGAGGATCGCGGCGCGCGGCACGCCACGGGCGCTGGTGCGCGCGAACGCCTTGGGCGCGTCGCCGCGCCGGCCGAGCGAGAAGGCCATGCGGGAGGCGGTGTAGAGCCCGGAGTTGAGACAGGACAGCACCGCCGTCAGCACGATGACGTTCATGACCTGTCCGGCGTGCGGGATGCCGATCGAGTTCAGGGCCGCGACGTAGCTGCCGTCCTTGGTGATCGACGCATCGTTCCACGGCAGCAGGCTCACCACGACGAAGATCGAGCCGAGGTAGAAGACGCCGATGCGCCAGATGACGCTGTTGGTCGCCTTGGTGACCGCGCGCTGCGGGTTCTCCGACTCGCCGGCGGCGAGCGTGACGATCTCGCTGCCCATGAAGGAGAAGACCACCATGAGCACGCCGGTCAGGATCGATCCCGGACCGTGCGGCATGAATCCGCCGTGCGCGGTGAGGTTCGCGATGCCCGCGGACTCGCTGTGCGCCCCGGGGAGCACCCCGAAGACGGCCAGCAGGCCGATCACGACGAACGCGCCGATCGCGACGACCTTGATCCCGGCGAACCAGAACTCGAATTCACCGTACGAGGCGACCGACGCCAGGTTCGTGGCCGTGAGCACCACCATCACGATCAGCGCCCAGCCCCACTGCGGCACGGCCGGGACCCAGCCTTCGAGGATCTTCGCGCCCGCCGTCGCCTCGACGGCCAGCACCACGACCCAGAAGAACCAGTACAGCCAGCCGATCGAGAAGCCCGCCCAGCGGCCGAGCGCCCGGTCCGCGTACGCGGAGAACGACCCGGAGCTGGGATAGGCCGCCGCCATCTCGCCCAGCATCCGCATCACGCACACGACCAGCGCGCCGACCAGGGCGTACGACAGGAGGATGGCGGGTCCGGCGGCGGCGATGCCGGAGCCGGAGCCGACGAACAGGCCGGCGCCGATCACCCCGCCGATCGCGATCATGGACAAGTGACGGTTCTTGAGACCGGCCTGCAGGCCGTCCGACGGGCCGTCGCCGGGGGCGGACGGTGGGGATGGCGCCACGTCGGTCGTCGGTTGCGTGCTCATACGGTCCTCGGCATTTCGGTGGGATTCCATCCCTGCGGGGCAGGGCGCGGCGCGCCGCGGGGTGCGGCGGTCCGCGATGAGGTGCGTCGCGTGGGGGAGGCGGGGAGCCGGCGGCGCGCTGCGGGCGGACGCCCGGCGTCCGGGGCCCGGTGTCCCGGGGTGTCCCGGCCCCCGGGGGTCACCCGGGAGGTCACGGGGGTTCGATCTTGCGTTACGCAGACGCTAGGAAGAATTTCCGCCACTCACCATGTACAGATGTCACACGCTGCCCGCCGGACCTTTCGACATGTGCACAAACGCGCAGGTCAAGGGCGGTGCGGAAGGGCCCTGGCGCCGGTCAGCGTGCACGGGTCGACGTCCCCCGCGACATCCTCCGGGTCGATTCCGGCATACCGGGCCAGCTGCGCGACGTCGCGCCCCTGGAGGAGTGGGAGCGCTTCCGCGATCCGCTCGTCGCTCCAGTTCCACCACCCGATCCGCCAGAGCAGCTTGCGGCGCAGCGGGTCGAAGCGGTGCCGGACGATCCTGTTGTTGCCCACCACGACGGAGTAGGGGGCGACGTCCTTGGAGACGACGGCGCGCGCCCCGATGATCGCGCCGGTCCCGATGCGCACACCGGGCAGCACGACCGCCTCGTAGCCGGTCCACACCTCGTGCCCGACGACGGTGTCGCCGGCCGGTGCCCAGGCGTCGTGCTCGTGCGCGAAGAAGTTGAAGCCGTACGGCGTCACGGCGTCGGGGTGGGTGTCGTGCCCGTGATTGCCGCCCAGCAGAAACGCCGTGCCCGAGGCGAACTGGCAGAAGTTCCCGATCCGCAGCCGGTCCAGGGGCACGCCGCTGTCGCCGTACTCCGTGCGGTCGTCGAAGGCGTAGCGCAGCCGCGCGGCGAACGACTCCTGGTGGTGGTAGCCGCTGTACCAGCTGTGCCGGCCCTCCTCCAGCGCGATCAGCGGGTGCGCCGACACCTCGGGATCGGTGTCGATTCGCTGCACTTCGGTGAAATTGTTGAAGATCTCGGTCATGGGCGCGGACGCTAACAGCGCGGCTGCGCAAGGTCTTCCGGTTTTCTTCTGTGTGCCGCGGGTGTGCTGCCGGTAAAGAGGTGTGAGACTTTTGTGCCCGGCGCCGCGGGAGGTGTGCTTTCCGCGGTAACGGGCACGGTGCGCGTTGTTACCATGCGTCCATGGCGGGGGACACCGGCCCGACCGGCCCGGAGAGCAGTGCTCCGACGGATCCGAGCACACACCAGCTGAGACTGTTCCTGCTGCTGGCCGAGGAGATGCACTTCGGCCGGGCGGCGAAGCGGGTGTTCATGACGCAGCCCGCCTTCTCGCAGCAGATCCGTTCGCTGGAGCGGCGCCTCGGGCTGACCCTGGTCGACCGCACCACGCGCACGGCGGGGCTGACCCCCTCGGGGCAGGAACTGCTCCCGGAGATCCGGGCGATGGTGCAGGCCGCCGACCGGCTGCGGCAGGTCGCCGGCGAGCGCATCCGTACGCTCTCGGGCCGGGTGGTCATCGGCTCCTTCGAGGCCATCACCTCCGTCCACCCGATCCCGGCGATCCTGGCGGAGCTGAAGGCGCGGCATCCGGGGATCGAGGTCGAGATCGTCCGGATGGGCTTCGCGGACTCCGCGGCCACCGTCCTCGCGGGCGGCGTGGACGCGGCGTTCCTCTTCCCGCCCGTGCCGCCCGGGATCCAGACCCAGCGCCTCGCCGAGCTGCGCCGCGTCGTGTGCCTGGCCGCCTCCGACCCGCTCGCGGACGCGGGCCCGCTGACGCTCGCCCGGCTCAGCGAGCGGCGGTTCATCGGTTTCTCGCCGGAGATCCCCAAGGTCTGGCGGGACTTCTGGGGAGTCGACCCCCGCCCCGACGGCAGCCCGGCCCGCTACACCGCGCACCAGATCGCCGAGTTCGAGCCCGCGCTCACGGCCATCGCCCTCGGCGAGGGAGTGCAGTTCCCGCCGGAGCCGGCCCGCTGGCTCTACCAGCGGCACGGCGTCGCGTACGCCGAGGTCACCGACCTCCCGCTGTGCCACACGGCCCTCGCCTGGCGGACCCCCGACCGTGACCGGCCGATAGTGACCGCACTGCGCCGGGCCACCCGCACGGTCCTGGACCGGATCCGATAGCCGGGGCAGCGGGGCCGCGCCTTCCAGAACCGGTCCCTCAACCGTGAACTCGGCGCGCACGGTCCCGTCGGCAGCCTTCAGCCGAGCTGCTCGGCCAGTCCGACGATGATGCCCTCGGGGCCGCGGACATAGCAGAGCCGATAGCTCTCCTCGAACTGCGCCAACTCGCCGACGAGTTCGGCCCCATGGGCGCGCAGGCGGGCAACGACGTCCTCGATGTCGTCGACGGCGAACATGACGCGGCGAATGCCCAGCGTGTTCGCCGGCGCGTCCTTGGGCTCGGCGCTGATCGCCTTCGGCGTGTGGAACCTCGCCAGTTCGATGCGGCCGTGGCCGTCCGGGGTCCGCAGCATCGCGATGTCCTGTCGGACGTCGTCGATCCCGATGACACGCTCCACCCAACGTCCCTCGACCGGCCCCTTACCCTCCAGCTCCATGCCGAGTTCGACGAAGAACGCGATAACGGCCTCAAGGTCGTCGACAACGATGAGGACGTTGTCCATCCGCTGGATCGTCATGCCGGGTCTCCTTGGTCACTCGGGGTTCTCCGCGTGGGTGAGGGTCTCCCAGCCGACGAAGAGGTTGTTGGAGCCGGCCGGGCGGCCGCGTTCGGTGAGCGTCTGAGTGTTCGTCATGGCCTGGCCGAGGCGGCCGTGCAGCGCGTTGAACCCGACCTCGGTGACCGGGCCGAGGCCGCGCTTGATACTGCCACCGCACAGCCAGGTCGGCGGCGCCTCGCCCAGCTCGTACTTGGCGTGGAAGCCGAGCGCGTACCGCAGCCGTTCGCCGACGTCGGTGGCGTACAGGTCCTGGCCCTGGATGCGGCTGGTCTCGGCGATGTGCGAGATCGCGGAGATGCCGTAACCGGTGTGGGTGAAGTCGCGGCAGGTCTCCTGGGAGAGGCCGTTGACGAAGGTGGACTGACCCTGCCAGTACTTGATGACCTTGTCGCGGCTGTCCAGCCCGCTGCCCGGCGCGGTCTTCGGCAGGTCGCCGTCGCCGCTGAGGTAGACATACGCGGGCACCCGGCCGCGGAACTTCGCCATCGCCTTGTCGTACGACGCCTTGTCGTCGAGGAAGACGGATATGCCGACGGCGGCCTCCATCATGCTCAGTTCCCAGTTGCCGTTGGAGTTCGAGCCGCCGATCACCTTGGGCAGGTAGACGGTGCGCAGCATGGTCTTGAAGCGGTCCACCTTGTCCTGCGCCCAGCCGGTGTAGGTGTACCGGATGATCTCGGCGGCCCGCGGCCAGGAGGAGCCCGCCCAGCCGGTCTGCAGCGGGGCGTTGGAGTTGGTGTGGTCCTTGATGGTGCCCGACCAGGCGTCCATGATCTCGATCGCCTTCTTGGCGTACCGCTCGTCCCCGCTGACGTACCAGGTCAGCGCGAGCGTGTACGCGGCGAGGGCGTCCTCGCGCTCGTCCGTGCAGCCGTAATTGGGGTCGGAGTAGGAGCCGCACTCGACGACGGCGCGCGGCTTGGGCGTGCGGTCGAGCGCGGCGTACTTGCTCGCCTTCATCCGGTCGTAGGCGTTCTTCCAGGGCTGTGCCCCGGAGTCGACCTTGTCGCGGACGAAGTCGAGCTGGCCGCGGGAGACCAGGACACCGGGGTGGGTGAAGCCGGCCGACGGCGCGGCGGCGAGCGTGGCCAGGACGGCGGTGGCGGCGAGGAGGGCGGTGCCGATGGTGCGTGCCGCACGGTGGGGACGTCTCTGCACTGGCATGGGGGGTTTCCGTCCTTGTATGTGAACGGTGGTCGCCTCTTTGGACAGGCGCGATGGTCGGTGAACCTAAAGGTCTGCACCAGACGTGTCAACACTCCTTGCCAGAACGCGAAAAGGGCCCCGCCGGTACAGCGGGGCCCGTCTCCGCGGCCGTCAGGCGGGCTTGAGCGGGTCGTGGCCGATGTTCATCAGGCCGTGGCGCCAGTCGGCGCCGCCCGCCTGCGGGTCGCGGTGCTCGGCCCGCTGGGTCTCCACGATCTCGCACACCCGCCGCATGACCTGCGCGTCGTCCTCCGTGAGGTCGGTACGGCGCTTGCCGAGGATCTCCAGTACGTGCCGCCCGAGCGGCGCACCGGCCTGGTCGGGGACCACCTCCGACTCCTGGCCCGCGGCCTGGACGCTCAGCCACTCCTGCAGCTCACGCGACGTCATGTTGACGACGGAGTGGAACGCGTCCCACAACTCGGTGCTGACCTGTGCGCTCACGACATGCCTCCTCGGGCTCACGACCGCCCGGAATCACCCGGAATGTACGCCGCACAAGTATCCGGCGACCCACCTGGGCAAACCCCGCGTCACCCGGCCGTCAGGCAGTGCGTTCCAGCACCACGACCGGGATGTCCCGGTCGGTCTTCTGCTGGTACTCGTCGTACTGCGGCCAGACCGCCGCCATCGTCCGCCACATCGCCGGCTTCTCCTCCGCCGTCGCCGTGCGGGCGCGCGCGGTGAACCGGTCGCCCTTCACCTGTACCTGGACCTCGGGATTCGCCTGCAGGTTGAGGTACCACAGAGGCGGTGCGTCCGAGCCGCCCTTGGAGGCGACGACCAGCAGGTCGTCACCGAAGGGCTGGTAGATCAGCGGCGTGCTGCGCTGCTCGCCGCTCTTGCGGCCGGTGGTGGTGAGGATGAGCGTCGTGGTGCCCTGCCACTCGTGCCCTTCCGCGCCATCGGTCTCGACGTACCGCTTCACGTGTTCCTTGCCGAACAGCATCGGCCGACTCCTTCGTACGGACGAACAGGGACAGGGCAAACCTGCCATCGTGGGGCGCCGCGTACACCTCCGTTCCGCGCCGATCCGCGCCCGGCGCACCCCGGCCGCCCCGCTCCGGCGGTCGCGCCGCGCCGCCCGGCGCTCACCGCCGCGGAATGCCCCGCATCCCCACCTCGGCGGCGACCAGCCGGTCCAGCGCCTCCTGGGTGTCCGCCAGACCCGGTACGCACACCACCTCGCCCCGCTCCAGCGCCGCCAGCGAGGCCGTCACCACCTCGTCCACCGGCATTCCCCCCTCCGCGTGAACCCGCTGCTCCGTACCGGCGACCGACTCCTCACCCGTCGTCAGATGGAACTCGGTGGCGGTGAGCCCCGGGCAGAGCACCTGAATGCGGAGCGGGGTGTCCGCCAGCTCGGCCGCGAGGGTCCGGGTGAAGGTGACGACGTACCCCTTCGTGCCGCCGTAGACGGCGCGCCGGGGGAGCGGGTCCGGGGGCAGCGAGCCGGCGAACGCGAGGCGGGAGGCGACGTTGACCACCGCGCCCCGGCCGCGCTTCAGCATCCCGGGGACGGCGGCCCGGGTCAGCACCGTCAGCGCCGTGACGTTGACGCTGAGCACCCGCGTCAGCAGCATCGGGTCGACCTCGGTGAAGTTTCCGTAGCCATTGATGCCCGCGTTGTTGACCAGCAGCGCCACGTCCTCGGCCGCGACCCGCTCGGCCGTCCGCGCCAGGTCCTCCGGTACGCCCAGGTCGGCGACGAGCGTCTCGACGGCGACGCCGGCCGTCTCCCGCAGCCGGCCGGCGAGCTCGTCCAGCCGCTGCGCCCGCCGCGCCACGAGCACCAGGTCCCAGCCGGCCTCGGCCAGCCGCTCGGCGTACCGCGTGCCGATCCCCGACGAGGCCCCGGTCACCACGGCCGTCCCGGTTCCGGTCGTCTCCATCTCCGCGCTCACTCCTTCGCTGATCGGCACCCGCGCAAGCTACCGGAACACCTTATTCCGGTAGCCGTCCGACAGCCGTCCGGCGCGCGTCAACGCGTGGTGTAGGCGCCGCCGTTGACGTGGATCGTCTGGCCCGTGATGTGCCGGGCGCCGGGAGAGGCGAGGAAGAAGACGGTCTGCGCGATGTCCTCCGGCGTGCCCGGACGCTTGTTGTGCGTCTCCTGGACCAGCTTCTCGTGCCGGGCGTCCGGCAGCTGCCCGCCGAAGAAGGCGGTGCCGGCGACGTAACCCGAGGAGATCACGTTGGTGGTGATGCCGTGCGGGCCGACCTCGGCGGAGAACGCGGCGTTCCACGCCTGGAGGGCCGCCTTGGCCGCGCCGTACGAGCCGCCGCCGCGCTCCGCGCCGATCGACCCGATGCTGATCACGGAGCTGCCGTCGGCGAGGAGGTCGCGTACGGCGGCAGTGGTCAGCACCGCGCCGAGCACGTTCTGGGAGAGGTTGCCGTGCCACTCGGCGACCAGCTTGTCCAGCGGCGAGCCCGCGGCCGACGCGGCGTCGAACAGGCCGCCGGCCGCGTTCACGAGGACGTCGAGCCGGCCCGTCGCCTCGATCCGGTCGGCCAGCGCCGCGACCTGAGCGGGGTCGGTCGCGTCGCAGACGACGCCCTCGGCGCCCAGTTCGACGGCGGCGCGCTCGACGGTGTCGGCACGGCGTCCGGTGACGACGACCTTCGCCCCGTCGGTGGCGAACGCCCCGGCGACGGCGCGCCCGATGCCGCTGGTACCGCCGGTGACGAGCACGGTGCGGGTCATGAGGTTCCTCCCCTGAGAACTTCTGCGAGCTGCTGCGCACTGCTATGTTTAGGTCTAAACGTACCCCACGGCAGCGGGAGCGCACCATGAGCGAGGACCTCGGCACCGCCGCGGGCGGCGCCGTCCCGTCGTATCCCGCCGCCGAGATCGCGGCGGCGTGGCAGCGGGAACGGCCGGGCACGCCCACCGAGTCGATCGAGATCGTGACGCCGATCTGGTGGCTGGGGAAGCTCTTCGCGATCGACCGCGACCGGGCGCTGCGCGCCGCGGGCATCGACACGGCCACCCTCGACCTGCTGTCCGTCATCCGCCGCTCCGGGCCGCCCTACACCCTCAGTACGCGGGAGATCGCCCGGCGGACGCTGGTGACCGCGGGCGCGATCTCCCAGCGCGTCGCGCGGGCCGAGCGCGGCGGGCTCGTCCGGCGGGCCCCGGCCGGACCCGGGAGCCGGGCGGTCCTGGTGTCGCTGACCGACGCGGGCCACGCGCTCGTCGAGCATTCCGTCGACGAGGTGCTCGGCCGCGAAGCCACCCTCGTCGCCGGCCTGTCGGCGTCCGAACGCGCCACCCTCGCCGCCCTGCTGGACAAGCTGCTCACCGACGTCAGGACGCGCACGGGCGACACCGCCTGACGCACCGTCGATGCCGGCCGGGCGCCCGCGGCCGGGCGTCGACACTCATGCGGCACTCACTCAGCGTCACGATCTCCCTGGTTTTTCGCGCCCGGGCGGGTGGGAGCAATTCCTGGCATGCGACCGGAGTTCCGTACCCGCTCCAGGCAGTACGGGCCCGGCCCGAGAACGTCCAGGAGAAACCATGAAGCTGACCGCCACAGGGATGAAGGCCACCGCGGCCGCCGCCGTCATGGTGGCCGCGCTCACCGTCCCGGCCGCCACTTCTTCCCCGTCCGCCACGGCGTCCGCCGCCGGTGCGCCGTCCGCCCCGACCACCCACCTCACAGGCGCCGCACCGGCCGCCTTCGCGATCCCGCCCGGCCTGTCCTGCGACACCGGCAAGCACGCCAACGACGAGTACACCGGCTACGCGCTCTGCCGGAACAACGGCGGCGCACCGCAGACCTTCTGGGTGCACCTGGTCTGCGGCTGGGCGCCGGACGTGGACGGCGAGCATGTCACGCTCAACCCCGGCCAGTCGGGGCAGTCCACCGCGCACTGCGGCAGTCTCGGCACCGGCATCGGGGAGATCTCGGTACAGCCGTAGGGCGAGGGGCCGCGGCAGAGGCGCGGCCCTGCCGTTCGGGTGGCGGTACGTGTGTCGATTCAGCGACTCGGCTACTCATCGACCAACGAGGCGGCGCGGGAACGCCGCCTCCTCCTGTGGCAACCGATGGAGGTATCGATGAAGCGCTCCGCTCTGCGCCTGGCCGCGGTCGCACTCCCCGTGACGGCACTCGTCCTGGCCGCCGGTGGTACGGCGTCCGCCCACGATGACGACGACTTTCTGAAGAGCAGGATCGTCGTCACGACAACGCACCACCACTGCGACGGCCACGGGCCGCACGGATGGCACAGCAGTGGCGACTGGTCGACCTCGGTCTCCATCGAGACCGGCATGGGCGGCGACCTCGACATGTACAACGACTGACCGCACGCGCACCGGGCCCCGCCCTCCCCAGAGGAGAGCGGGGCCCGGTCGCGCGTTCCGAGGAGAGCGTCAGCCGGCGTGCAGCGGCGGCACCGCCGGGACCTCGATGGCGCTGTCGATGTCCTCCTGGGTGAGGCGGAACTGCGCGGGGTACGCGTCGCGCCGGGTACGGCGGTCGGGCTCGGTGGTGCGCCAGGTGTACAGGCAGCGGGTGCACTGGAGCACGTCCCAGACGCCGGGGACGGGGGAGTGGGCGAGGGTGTCGAGCGCGTCGTGCGCGCAGCGGGGGCAGATCATGCGGGTCTCCGGAAGGGGAAGGCAGGGGGCGGGTCAGCGGGCGGCGATCAGCGCGTTCAGCCGGCCGATCCACTCCTTGGTCTCGGGCAGGTCGCGGACCGGGGTGCTGAAGTTGCCGCGATTGTCGGGCGAGACCGGGGTCGTGGCGTCGATGATCATCTTGCTGGTGATGCCGGCGGGGTTGGCCGCCGGGGCCAGCTCCAGGACGGACAGGTTGGGAATGATCACGACGTCGTCCGCGGGGTTGACCTTGGAGGACATCGCCCACATCACCTGCGGCAGGTTGAACGGGTCGACGTCCTCGTCGACGAGGATCACCTGGGCGACGTACCCCAGACCGTGGGGCGTGGTCATCGCGCGCATGCCGACCGCCTTGGCGAAGCCGCCGTACCGCTTCTTCGTCGAGATGATCACGGCCAGGCCGTGCGTGTACATCGCGTTGACCGCCTGCACCTCGGGGAACTCCGCGCGCAGCTGCTTGAGCAGTGGCACGCAGGTGTTCGGCCCGACGAGGTAGTCCACCTCGGTCCACGGCATGCCCAGGTAGAGCGACTCGAAGACCGGGTTCGTGCGGTACGAGATGCGGTCGATGCGGACCACCGGCATCCGGCGGCCGCCCGAGTAATGCCCGGTGAACTCGCCGAACGGGCCCTCGATCTGCCGCTTGCGGCCCTCGATCACGCCCTCGATGACGACCTCCGAGCCCCAGGGCACGTCGAAGCCGGTGAGCGGCGCGGTGGCGATCGGCGCGGGCGCGCCGCGCAGCGCGCCGGCCATCTCGTACTCGGAACGGTCGTACCCCATCGGCATGCCGGCCACGATCGTCATCACCGGGTCGTTGCCGAGCGTGATCGCGATGGGCAGGTCCTCGTCCCGGCTCTCGGCCGCCTTCAGGTGCAGCGCCACGTCGTGCACCGGGACCGGCTGGATGGCGAGCCGGTCGCGGCCGATGACCTCCAGGCGGTACGTGCCGACGTTCTGCTTGCCGAAGTGGTCCGGGTCGTCGGGGTCGCGGGAGACGACCGCGGCCTTGTCCAGGTAGAAGCCGCCGTCGCCGTCGTTGAGGCGGAAGAGCGGAAGGACCTTGAAGAGGTCGATGTCCGCGCCCTCCTGCGTGTTCTCGCGCCAGGGGGCGTCCTCGCGGCGCTCGGGCGCGACGGGGAAGTCGTCCCAGCGCCGCGCGAACTCCTCGACCTGGTCCTTGACCGAGGTGGCTGCGGGCAGGCCGAGGGCGAGGGCGTGGTTGCGCCAGGAACCGTGCACGTTCAGGGCGATCCGCGCGTCGGTGAAGCCCTTGACGTTGTCGAAGTACAGGGCGGGGGCGCCCTCGCCGATCCGGCCCGCCGCGTTGGCGGCCGCGGCCAGGTCCGGCTCGGGCAGTACCTCGTCGGTGATGCGCAGCAGCTGGCCCTCGCCCTCCAGGGTGGTCAGAAAGCTGCGGAGGTCGTCGTAGGCCATGTCGGCTCCTTGCTGTCAGTGCTGTGGTGACGCGCCGCCCGCATGCCGGCCCACCGCTTGGCGGCGGGCGCCGGCAGGTCGAACTGGTCGACGATGCGGGCGGTGATGTGGTCGACGATGTCGTCGACGGTGGCGGGGTGGTTGTAGAAGGCGGGCATCGGCGGCACGATCTGCACGCCCATCCGCGCCAGCGCCAGCATGTTCTCCAGATGGATCTCGCTGAGCGGCGTCTCCCGCGGGACGACCACCAGCTTGCGGCGCTCCTTCAGTACGACGTCGGCGGCGCGGCCGACCAGGCCGTCCGCGTAACCGGCCCGGATGCCGGCGAGGGTCTTCATCGAGCAGGGCACGATGATCATGCCGTCCGTCCGGAACGACCCGGACGAGATGGCCGCGCCCTGGTCCTCGGGGCTGTGCACGACATCGGCCAGCCCGGCGACCTCGCGGGCGCTCCGGCCGGTCTCCAGCTCGATCGTGGACCGGGCCCAGCGGCTCAGTACGAGATGGGTCTCCACCTCCGGCAGCTCGGCCAGGTGCTCCAGCACCCGGATTCCGAAGACCGCCCCGGTCGCCCCGGTCATTCCCACGATCAGCCGCACGTCGCACCTCGCTCTCCGGCAGCTTCCGGCTCATCGCTGCCTCTTGTGCGACCGTAGGAGGGGGTACGGGGACGACAGCGGTACGCTACGGACTCAGCATGGGAAAAAACGGACAGCTCTCGATCACGGACGTCGCCTACCGGCCGTCTCTCGGCGCGCCCATTGGCATGGACGTCCTGGACTTCGCCGAGCTGCGGGCCCGCGGAGACCGCCGCGGCATCGATCTGGGGAGCCCGCAGCGCCCCGGCTTCCACCACCTCATCCACGTGCGCTCCGGCACCCTGCGGCACACCGTGGACTTCTCCGAGCACGTGCTGCGCGCCGGCAGCTGGCTGTGGATCCAGCCGGGCCAGGTGCACCAGTACGTCCCCGAGGACCTGGCGGCCGCGCGCGGCACCATCGTGATCTGGCAGCCCGGCTTCGCCGACGCCGAGGCGCCCTTCGAGCAGGTCCCGCTGCTGCCGGAGGGGCCGCACGCCCGCGCCACCCAGCTCGCCCTGCGCCACCTCACCCACGAGTACGCCGACCTGGCCTCCATCCCCCTCCAGGCGCACATCGAGGCGCTGCGCCTGCTGTTGGCCGTGCTGCTGCTGCGGCTCGCCCACGCCCGCCCCGAGACCCCCGCCGCGCACCGGCCGGGCGGCGCCTTCGCGCACTACCACGCAGCCGTCGAGCGCGACTTCGCCGACACGCACCGCGTCGCCGACTACGCCACCGCGCTCGGCTACAACGTCCGTACCCTCACCCGCGCCACGCTCGCCGCCACCGGCCTGTCCGCCAAGCAGTACCTCGACGCGCGCATCCTCCTGGAGGCCAAGCGCCTCCTGGTGCACACCGACGCCCCGGCGGCCGAGGTCTCCCGCCGGCTCGGCTTCCGGGAGCCGGGCGACTTCTCCAAGTTCTTCCGCAAGCGCGACGGCCGCACGCCGCAACAGTTCCGGGCGGTGGCCCGCGGCGCGACGGAACAGGCCGTGCGGAGTGAAAATCCGACGACTCGGTGACCCGGCTCACCTCGGTCGGCCATCAGGGTCAATTGCCCGAGCGCCGCGCTTCGGGAACCGGCGGGGCGGAGAAGCATGGGGGCGATCAACCCACCTACCTGAAGAGGTATGACATGCGCAAGATCTTCGCTCGTACCGCTGCGTCTCTCGCCCTGGCCTCGGCCGCGCTGGTCCCGATGAGCGGCATCGCTTCCGCGCACGACCACGACGACGTCAGCGGGATGCTCAGCGGCTCGGCGAGCAGCATGACCAGCGTCGGCGGCCACGACGGCGTCGTGACCGTGGGTGACGCGCGGGCCGCCGCCTACTGGATGGGGCTCGTCGACGCGGGCCGGTTCTGACCGGTCCGGGCGACGGCTGAGCTGTCGTGCCGTCCAGTGGCGGTGTTGCCCCGGGACCGGGGCGGCACCGCCACTGTGCGTACTAGGTCATGACGCACCGTCAGGAAGCGCGCGGGCCCGCGACCGGCTCCCGCTGTACGTCATGGGCGTGGATCCAGCCGAAGTCCGCCGGGACCGTGGCCAGCTTCCGGTCCCGGCGCTCGGCCGCCGGCCCGTCGGGCAGGTGCAGCAGGCCGGAGGTGACCCAGGAGCTGCGCTGCACCTGGCGGGTGCGCACCCGCCGGAGCCCTTCGTACCGGAGCAGGGCCGCGCCGTACGCGTCCGGCCCGCCGGCCGCGCGGGAGTCGGCCAGGCAGTCCGCCAGCGTCACGGCGTCCTCGATGGTCTGGTTGGCGCCCTGCCCGTGGTGCGGCAGCATCGCGTGCGCCGCGTCCCCGATCAGCACCGCCCGGCCGCGGCTCCACCGCCGCAGCGGCGCCTGCCCGAACAGACCCCACCGCGCGCTCTGCGGCGCGGCCGCGAGCATCTCGGTGATCGCCGGGTGCCAGCCGTCGAACGCCGCGAGGAGTTCCCCGGGCGCGGCTTCCGCCCGCCAAGTGCCGTCGGCCCAGCGGTCCGGGCCCTCCACCACCGCGAGGAAGTTGACCGTTCCGGCGCTGTCGATGGGGTAGTGCAGCACGTGCGCGCCGGGCCCCATCCAGAACTGGATGGCCGCCGGGTCCGGCAGCGAGGGCATTGCCTCGGCCGGCACCAGGCCGCGGAAGCCGCTCGTACCGGAGTACGCGGTGACGTCCTCGGCGGTGACCTGGCGCCGCACGGTGGAGTGCACGCCGTCCGCGCCGACGACCAGCCCGGCCCGCACGCTCCGGCCGTCCGCGAGGTCCAGGCGTACCCCGCCGCCGTCCGCCGCCGCGTCCTCGTGCACCCCGCCGACCGCCGTGCCCAGGTGCAGCCGCTCGCTGCCCCAGGCGTCGCCCAGGATGCGCTGGAAGGCCGCGCGGTGCACGCCCAGGTAGGGGCCGCCGAACCGCGTACGGTACGAGTCGCCGACCGGGTGCGCGGCGATGCGGCGGCCGTCCCGCCAGTGCCGGTACACCAGCTCGGTCGGCTCGGCGCCGGCCGCCGTCAGCTCCGTGTCCAGGCCGAGCCGGGCGAGCAGCCGGGTGGCGTTCGCCGACAGTGCCACCGCCGCGCCGACCTCGCGCAACTCGGGTGCCTGCTCGTGGATTTCCGCGTCGATGCCGCGTGCCCGCAGGGCGAGAGCCAGGGTGAGCCCGCCGATGCCGGCCCCCACGATCGCGATGTCCGGGCCCGTTGCGCCCATGCTCTGCCTCCTCGTCTCGCCGCTGTTGATGTACCGATCGGTACATCAACGGTTCGCGTTGGACTGTAGGTGTACCGATCGGTACGGTCAAGGGGTGCCTCGTGCGACGGATTCACGGAAACGGACCGAACTGCTGGAGAAGGTGGTGCAGCATCTGGAGCACCACGGCCTGGCGGGCCTGTCCCTGAGCCCACTCGCGGAAGCGGTGGGCACCAGCAAACGGATGCTGCTCTACTACTTCGGCAGCCGGGAGAACCTCCTGGCCCAGGCCCTGGCGGCCAGCCGGCCCGACGCCGAGGCGATGTTCGGCGGCGTCGACGACGCGGCGGAGCTGCGCCGCGCCGCCCGCGCGCTGTGGGAGGCGATCACGGTCGGCAGGCAGCGCGGGCTGGTCCGCATGCTGCTGCAGCTGCTCAGCCTGGCCACCACGCAGCCGGAGCCGTACGGAGCGCTGGCCGCCGACGCGGTCGAGGTGATGGTCGGCCCGATCGCCGCCGCCTACGTACGGCTCGGACACGCGGAGCAGGACGCCAGGGTCCGGGCCACGCTGCTGGTCTCGGGCCTGCGCGGGCTGTGCCAGGACCGCCTGGTCACCGGCGACACGGCCCGCATCGACGCCGCGGCGCACCGGCTGATCGAGGACGCCACGAGCCCGGCGGGCTGAATCCGGGCAACGCGGGCGGCGCGGGCGGCCTTACGGGGTCAGGGCGCCGCCGCGTAACGGTGCGTCAGTCCGAGGCCGGGGTGGCCGCCGAGTAACGGTGCGTCAGCCCAGGGTCAGGCGGGCCCGCCGCGTAACGGTGCGTCAGTTCGGCCACCGTCCGGGCCACGGCCGCGCGCAACTCGGGTGGGCCGAGCACCTCCGCCTCCGTGCCCAGCCTGAGCAGGTCGCCGACCGCGACGGCCGGTGTCTCGACCGCCAGCTCGACCCGCACCCAGCCCTCGTCGTCGGGCGGCCCGGCCGCTTCGAGGGCCCGCGCGCCCGCGGCGCCGAACTGCATGGGCAGCAGCTGCCGGCCGCGGGGCGAGATCCGCAGCTGCGCGACGCCCTGGTGGAGGGCGGTCTCCAGGCGGCGGGAGGACTCCGCCCAGTGCGCGGCCAGGTCGAATTCCGCCGGCCGGTCGAAGGCCTGCTCCGTGACGTCGACGGCCAGCAGGCGGGAGATCCGGTAAGTACGGATCGCCTCGCCCGCCAGCGCTACCAAGTACCAAATGCCGCCCTTGAGGACGAGGCCGAGCGGGCCGAGGTCGAGCGCCCGGTGGCCGTCGCCGCCCCACTTCCGGTACTGGACGCGCAGTACGCGCTGTTCCCACACCGCCTGTGCGACGCGGCCGAGATGGGGGACCGGGTCGGCCTCGCGGAACCACGCGGGCGCGTCCAGGTGAAACCGGTCCTGGACGCGCCGCGACCGATCCGCCAGCCCGGCCGGGAGCGCGGCCTGCAGCTTCAGCTGCGCGGTGGCCAGCACCGCGCCGAGGCCCAACTCGCCCGCGGCGCCCGGCGCCCCGGCGAGGAAGAGCGCGTCGGCCTCGGCGTCGGTGAGCCCGGTTAGCCGCGTGCGGTAACCATCCATCAGGCGGTAGCCACCGTCGGGGCCGCGGTCGGCGCAGACCGGGATGCCCGACGCGCCGAGCGCCTCGATGTCCCGGTACACGGTACGGACCGACACCTCCAGCTCCGCGGCGAGTTCGGACGCCGTCAGCCGCCCGCGGTTCTGGAGCAGCAGGAGCAGGGAGAGAAGCCGGTCGGCACGCATGGCAGCCATTGTCCCGTGTACCTGACAGAAGGTGTCAGGTACGGCGGACAGGCTGGTCACACACCGCGCGGAACAGGCCGTGCGGCCGATCGAAAGGGCGGCCATGCCCGCACAGACCACCGGCCACTTCACCTTCGCCGACTGGCAGGAGCGCACCGTCGGCCCGGCCGAGGCGCACCCGAAGCTCGCGCACGCCTCCGTCACCAACACCTTCACCGGTGGCATCGAGGCGGCCCGCACGACGTGCGAGTACACCATCGTCTACGCCACGGAGAAGACCGGCACGTTCACCGGCATGGAAGTACTGACCGGCAGCCTCGACGGGCGCGCGGGCACGTTCGTCGTCGAGGAGCGCGGCTCCTTCGAGCCCGACGGCACGGTGCACTGCACGTTCGAGGTGGTGCCGGGCACGGGCACGGGCGAGCTGGCCGGGCTGCGCGGCACCGGCTCCTTCACCGCCGTGCACGGCGCGCCGTCCGTCCCGTACACCTTCGAGTACGCGCTGGACTGACGACTGACCTGGACAGGGAAGGAGGCCGGTGGGCTGTGCCCACCGGCCTCCTTCCCTACGGCGTCCTTCGTCCTTCAGGACTGCGGACGGCTGCCGTGGTTGGCACCGTTCTTGCGACGTGCCTTCTTCTTGCGGCGGCGCTTGGACGACATGGCGGCTCCTTTTCTCGCGTTGCTTTTCGCCGAGTTTCCACCCTTTCATACCGGTATCCCGCTCGGCGATCTCGGGGGCCCGTACCCAGCCCCGCACGCGCAACGCCACTTCTTTCGCGTGAACCACCTCACGCCGCGATGACCACCACCGCACGCCACGACCGCAACCACCTCACGGTGCAACGACGGGCGCCCGCCTGGGGCACCGTGCGATCCAGTGATCACCGTGCGATCCAGTGATCTTTGCGCCGGTAGTCGGGTGAAGTTCTGTTAGCCATGCGCCACCGCGCGGAAGGACGGACACGTCACATCCATGATGCGAGGGAGAGAGCACCGTGCGTACCCGACTCGCGGCAGGTGCGGCAGCCGCCGCCTCCATGATCGTCCTCCTCGGCGCCCCCGTGGCCGCCGCCTACGCTCCGGCGTCCGCCGCCGGCGCAGTGCAGGTCGCCGGCGACCCCGGCGACGAAGACCCCGTCAACGGCCCGGCCGGCATGTCCGGCGACCCGGAGCCCGCGCAGCCGGGCGCCTTCCCGGGGCAGGAGCAGAACACGATGCCGGGCGACGAGGCGCGGCCGGGCGAGACGCCGAAGCAGCAGGGCAACAACGGCCTCCTCGGCGGTGGCGGCAAGGGCGGCCTGCTGGGCCTGGGGCTGCTGGGCCTCTGAGAGAACGCCCGAAACACACGCAGCAGGGGTCGCCCGCGCGGCGGCCCCTGCTGCGTTGCTGTGCGGCACCCTGCGCTGGCTTGCGCTGCACCCCGGGCCGTGACGGGTGGCCGGAAATCGGCGTCGCGTGCTACCGCCCTACGTGAACGACCGGTTACCGTGCGGAATGGTCCGAGCTGATGGCACATCAGCATCAGCACCCGCAGCGTGCACACGTGTACGCGCACGCCGTCGGCCCGGAAAGCCGTCCCCACGCAGCAGGTCTGCACGACCGCACAAGGAGAGCCCTGAGTGAACCGACTCCGTACCCTGCTCGCCGCGCTCGGCCTGGCCGCCGGGCTGGCGGCCGCCCCTGCCGCGAGCGCCGCGCCGCAGCAGCAGGAGAAGCGCCCGGCGGCCGACGCCGCCGCCCGGCACGAGCCCTGCACCGGCAAGTTCAACGGTGACGCGCGGCTCGGCCCGAAATGGCTGCCGAACAAGCGGCTGGCACCGGTGGGCCCGCTCCTGAAGGGGTACCACCGGACGGGCACGCTGTCGCCCGCCGCCTTCCTGAAGAAGTACTGGCAGGGACCGGCGGACTCGGGCAGCTGGAAGTACCCGCCCAACGACGGATTCGCCGAGGTCAACGGCGAGATCGACAAGGAGCCGTCGAAGCTGCGCACCGGCCAGCGGCTGGACCGCTTCGGCTCCGAGTTCGGCGGGTACCTGGCGCCGGCCGGCGACCCGTACGCCGAGCGCGCGCTGCCCCCGCAGAACCTCAACACCCGCGAACCCGTTTCGCCGTGCGACTACCACACGTACAAGGTGATCAAGCCGTTCTGGGTGTGGCAGGGCAGCATCGCCCCCTGGTTCGAACAGCCCGGCGGCGGCCAGCAGATCAAGCTGGACTCGGTGTTCCTGAACCCGGGCGAGGGCCAGCGGCTCAACGTGAAGTGGCTGGTGGACCACCGGTACCTCACGCCGGCGGACGCGTAGGCCGGACGGCGGACGACGCCATGGACCGGCAGCAGCTGCGGTCCGCGCTGCGCGCGGCCGGGGTGGCCGACGGCCACTACCGGATCGAGGGCGTGCACGAGCCGGCCCCCACGCCCCCCGACTTCCTGTACCTGCGCAGGACGCCGGACGGGGCGTGGGAGACCGGTGCGTACGAACGCGGCCGTTACGAGGTCATCGCCCGCCATACGGACGAGGCCGCGGCCTGTACCCACCTGCTGGCCCTGCTCACTTGAGGGCCCGGCACTTACTCGGTGTCCGCTAATCGGTGTCCGCTACTCGGTGTCCGCCGCCGGGAGGGTGTTCGTGCGGGACACCTCCGCGTACCACCGGGCGCTGGCCTTCGGGATGCGGCGCCCGGTCGGGTAGTCCACGTACACCGCGCCGAAGCGCTTGCTGTAGCCGTAGCCCCACTCGAAGTTGTCCAGCAGCGACCACAGGAAGTAGCCGCGGACGTCCACGCCGGCCTCGATGGCGCGGTGCACGGCCGCCAGGTGGCCGTGCAGATACGCGATCCGGTCCGGGTCCCGCACCTCGCCGCTCGGGTCGGCGTAGTCGTCGCACGCCGCGCCGTTCTCGGTGATCATCAGCGGCAGGTCCGGCGCGTCCGCCTTCAGCCGCAGCAGCAGGTCGTACAGGCCGCTTGGATCCACCGCCCAGCCCATCGCCGTCGTACGGCCCGGCGGACGGTGGAAGACCACGTCGTCGGCGCCCGGCCAGGGGCTGTGGCCGCTCTCGCCGTGGCCGTCGGCGGAGTGGTCGGGCTCCGTGCCGTCCGCCGCGGACACCAGCGTCGGCGTGTAGTAGTTGACGCCCAGGAAGTCCAGCGGCTGCTGGATGGTCGCGGTGTCGCCGTCGTGCACGAAGGACCAGTCGGTCAGCCGCGCCGTGTCGGCCAGCAGGTCGTCCGGATAGGCGCCGTGCAGCAGCGGGCCGGTGAACACCCGGTTGGCCAGGGCGTCGATACGGCGCGCCGCGTCCGCGTCCTGGGGGCTGTCGGTACGCGGCCGTACCTGATGGACGTTGAGCGTGATCGCGATGTCGGCCGCGGACGGCAGCGCCGCGCGGAGCGCCTGGACCGCCGTGCCGTGCGCGAGATTGAGATGGTGTGCGGCGCGCAGCGCGGCGACCGGTTCGGTACGCCCCGGCGCGTGCACCCCGGAGGCATGGCCCAGGAAGGCGCTGCACCAGGGCTCGTTGAGGGTGATCCAGGTACGGACCCGGTCGCCCAGCGCGTCGGCGGCCAGCGCCGCGTACTCGGCGAACCGGCCGGCGGTCGCCCGCTCCGGCCAGCCGCCCGCGTCCTCCAGCTCCTGCGGCAGGTCCCAGTGGTAGAGCGTGACCACCGGCTGGATGCCCTTCTCCAGCAGCTCGTCGGCCAGCCGCCGGTAGAAGTCCAGGCCCTTCTGTACGGCGGGGCCGCGCCCGGTCGGCTGGACGCGCGGCCAGGACAGCGAGAAGCGGTACGCACCCACGCCCAGCTCGGCCATGAGGGCGACGTCCTCGCGCCAGCGGTGGTAGTGGTCCGTCGCGATGTCGCCGGTGTCGCCGTTGCGCACCTTGCCCGGCGTGCGCGCGAAGGTGTCCCAGATGGAGGGCGTGCGGCCGTCCTCGGCCGCCGCGCCCTCGACCTGGTACGCGGCCGTGGCCGTGCCCCAGAGGAAGCCCGGCGGGAAGGAAAGGCCGGCGGCGGGGCCCTGATCAGCGGCGAGGAGAGGGTGCGGCGCTGCGGCTGTCTCCGAGCGGGCGGCGGTCTGCGATGCGGTGGTCAAGGGTGTCCTTTCGGGAGAAGAAGAAACGGGGGAGACGGAAGCGGGCCGGGCGGTCATCCCTTCACCGCGCCCTGCATGATCCCGCCCACGATCTGGCGGCCGAAGACGATGAACATCGCCAGCAGGGGGAGCGTTCCGAGCAGCGCGCCCGCCATGATGAGCGACTGGTCGCGGACGTACCCCGCGCTGAGCTGGGTCAGCGCGACGGGGACGGTGGGGTTGGTCATGTCCAGCGCGATGAATGGCCAGAAGAAGTCGTTCCACGCGTGCACGAACGTGATCATGAAGAGGACGGCCATGGCCGGCCGGGCGACCGGCAGCACGATGCTCCAGAAGATGCGGAGCGAGTGCGCGCCGTCCACCCGGCCCGCCTCGACCAGCTCGTCGGGCAGCGCCTCGGCCAGGTACTGCCGCATGAAGAACACGCCCACCGCGCTGACCAGGGTGGGGAAGATGACCGACGGCAGCTGCTGGCCCCAGCCCAGCTCGCTCATCATCATGAACAGCGGCACGACGCCCAGCTGCGGCGGCACCATCATCGTGCCGATGACCAGCATGAGCAGGATGTTGCGGCCGCGGAAGCGCAGCTTGGCGAAGGCGAAGCCCGCGAGGGTCGCGAACAGCACGGTCGACAGCGCGATGACGCCTGCCACGATCAGGCTGTTGGCCATGGCCTTGCCCAGCGCCGCGTCGTTCCAGGCCTTGCCCAGGTTCTCGAAGAGGTGCGGGCCCGGCAGGAACGGCGGCGGCGTCTGCGACACCCGGGTGTTGTCGCTGGAGGCCGCCACCAGCGTCCAGTACAGCGGGAACAGCGAAGCGAGCGTCGCGACGGCCAGCAGGACGTAGGCGACGGGGCCCGCGTGGTGCTGACGTCCGGCGCCGGGCCGCAGGGACAGCCGGCGGCGGGCCGGGGGACGCGTAGGGTGCCCGGCGGTGCGCGGGCGCCGGTCCGCCGCCGGGGCCTCGAGGCTGTCGGTGGTCATCACTGGCTGCTCCTGGACAGGACGTGCCGGCGGCCGGCCGGGCGGGAAGCGAGGCGCTGGACGACGCGCTGCACGACGAAGACGAGGATCAGCAGCAGGAACATCGCCCAGGCGATGGTCGCGGCGCGCCCCATCTGGTAGTTCTTCCAGCCCTCCTCGTAAAGCAGCAGGCCCAGGGTCTGGTACTGGTTGTCGGCGCCGCCGGTGATGCCGTTCGGGCCCTGGCCGAAGATCAGCGGCTCGCCGAAGAGCTGGGTCGCGCCGATCGTGGACAGCACGATCGTGAAGACGACCGTGGACCGGATGCCGGGGATGGTGACCATCCGGAACTGCTGCCAGCGCGAGGCGCCGTCGAGCGCGGCGGCCTCGTACCGCTCGTCCGGCACGGCCTGCATCGCCGCCAGGTAGAGCAGCGCGTTGTAGCCGGTCCAGCGCCAGATGACGATCGAGGAGACGGCCAGCTGGGCGGCCCACTTGTCGTTCTCCCAGTTGACCGGGTCCATGCCGACCAGCCCCAGCAGCCAGTTGATCATGCCGAAGTCGCGCTCGAAGAGCATCGTGAAGACCAGCGCGGCGGCGCCCACCGACGTCGCGTACGGCGTCAGCGCCGCGACCCGGAAGAAGGCCGAGCCGCGCAGCCGGTAGTGGAGCAGGTGCGCCAGGCCCAGCGCCATCAGCAGCTGCGGGACGGTGGAGAGCACGCCGAGTGTGAAGGTGTTGGCGAGCGCGTTCCAGAAGCGGTCGTCGCCCCACAGCGCCGTGAAGTTGTCCAGCCCCACCCACTCCATGAGGTCCATGGAGGACAGCTCCACTTTGTGCAGCGAGATCCACGCGGTGTAGAGCAGCGGATAGAAACTGAACGCGGCGAAGACGACGAAGAACGGGGCGACGAAGGCGTACGGGGCGCCGCGCACGTCCAGCCGGTGCCAGAACGTACGCCGCCGATAGGTCTGCAGGGCCACCGGGATCCTCCTGTATCGGTCGGGTGCCGGCGGTCAGCCGGTGGCCTTCTTGACGCGCTCGTCGGTGGTCTTCCAGGCCGTTTCGGGGCTCTTGTGCTGTGCCTCGATGAGCGTCAGGCCCTGCGAGAAGATGTCCTTGATCGTGCCGTCCTTGCGGCCGAGCACCTGCTTGTCGGGGATCTCCCGGGCGGCGACGCCGAAGATCTCGCCGATCGGCGCCGCACTGAAGTACGCCGACTTCGCGTGGGCCACTTCGGGTGCCTTGAGGGCCTTCTCCGACGACGGGAAGTTGCCGAGCTTCTCGAAGAGGTACGCCTGCTGCTCGGGCGCGGTGAGCCACGCGACCAGCTTCTTCGCCTCGTCCTTGACCGGGCTCTGCTCCATCACGCCGAGGAAGGAGCCGCCCCAGTTGGCGCCCTTGGGGGCCTTGGCCACATCCCACTTGCCCTTGTTCTTCGGGCCCGCCTTCTCGCTGATGTGGGCGAGCATCCACGCCGGGCACACCGTCGTGGCGAACGTACCGTTGGCCAGTCCCGGGTCCCAGCCGGGCTGGAACTGGCGGAGCTTGGCGGTCAGGTCCGAGGAGGCGGCGTCCGCAGCCAGGTCCCAGGCGCCGGTGACGACCGGGTTGTCCTTGTAGATCAGCTTGCCCTTGGCGTCGTAGAACTGCTGGGAGCTGCCGTAGATCATGGCGTTGAACAGACCGCTGGCGCTGTCCATGAAGGCCACGCCGTCGCCCTTGAAGCCGGACTTGAACTTCCGCCCCGCGTCGACGTACTTCGACCAGTCGCCCGCCCACAGCTCCGCGACCTTCTCGCGGTCGGTGGGCAGCCCGGCCTTGGCGAACAGGTCCTTGCGGTAGCAGACGGCCATCGGGCCGATGTCGGTGCCCAGGCCGATGACCTTCTTGTCCGCCGTGCTGACCTGGTTCCGCTTCCAGGGCAGGAAATGTCCGGTTCCGGGGACCTTCGACAGGTCGGCGAAGGTCGCCGCCCGGGTGTCCACGAGCTCCTTGGCGCGCCCGACCTCGATGCCCTGGATGTCCTTGAGGCCGCTGCCGGCGGCGAGATGGGTCTGCAGCGCGGTGTAGTACGTCTGCTCGTCCCCGGCGATCTCCGCCTTGATGGTGACGTTCGGGTGGTCCTTCTCGTAACGCTCCAGCAGGCCGGCCTCCTTGAAGCCCATGACGCCGTACAGGCCCATGGTGATGGTGACCTTGCCGTCCTTGATCCCGCCGCCGGTGTCCGAGGCGCCGCTGCCGCCGCAGCCGGCGACCAGGCCGAGCGCGGCGGCGGCCGACACCACCGCCAGGGATCTCCTCGTCATCGTTTTCCGAACGCTCATCGCCGTTCCCCTCCCAGGCCCATGCCGATGTGGGTACGTTCCCATTCGCCGCTGGACGGCGCTGGGAACGTGCCCACCGATGTTTCGGAAGAGTGACCGCAGTCGGGGTGATGTGTCAATGACTTGAACACAGACGAGAGTTGACGTTCCGCTCGGCACAGTGCCCGAAGGCTGTACGGAGCGCGCCGGAGGTCTGGCACAATGCGCTGGTGAACGGGGCGGGGACGGGACACGGCGGGGGTGGCGCGATGGCGGGCGGACAGCGGCCGACGATAAAAACCGTGGCGGCACGCGCCGGCGTCGGCCGCACCACGGTCTCACGCGTCATCAACGGCTCGACGCTCGTCAGCGACGAGGCCAGGGCCGCCGTCCTGGCCGCCATAGCCGAGCTGAACTACGTACCGAACTCCGTCGCCCGCGGCCTCGTCACCAGCAGGACCAACTCCATCGCCCTGGTCATCCCCGAATCGGAGTCCCGGCTCGGTGCCGAGCCGTACTTCGCGGCCGTGATCCGCGGCGTGAGCACCGGCCTCGCCGACACCCGGACCCAGCTCCAGCTGATCCTCGTCCGCGACCAGGGCGAGCGCGACCGGCTCACCGCGTCCGTCGCGGAGCGGCGGGTGGACGGCGTCCTGCTGGCCTCCGTGCACGAGCACGACCCGCTGCCCGCGCTGCTGGAGGAGATGGGCCTGCCCACCGTGCTCGCCGGCCGCCGCTCGCCCGAGGAGTCGCTCAGCCACGTCTGCGCCGACAACGCGGGCGGCGCCCACGCGGCCGTACGGCACCTGCTGGAGCGCGGCCGCACCAGGATCGCGACGGTCACCGGACCGATGGACATGGACGTCGGCCGCGGCCGGCTCCAGGGCTGGCAGGACGCCCTGCGCGCGGCCGGCGCGCGGCCCGAGGAACGGCTCGTGGCCCGCGCGGACTTCACCGAGGAGGGCGGGCGGGCCGCCGTGCGCACGCTCCTGGACCGCGTCCCGGACCTGGACGCCCTCTTCGTGGCCTCCGACGTGATGGCGGTGGGCGCACTGAGCGAGCTGCGCGCCCGCGGGCGGCGCGTCCCCGAGGACGTGGCGGTCGTCGGCTTCGACGACTCCTTCCTCGCCCGGCACACCCACCCGCCCCTGACGACCGTCCGGCAGCCCGTCGAGGAGCTGGGCACCACGATCGCCCGCGTCCTGCTGCGCGAGATCGCCGACCCCGCGGCACCCCGGCAGCGGCTCACGCTGCCGACGGAGCTGGTGGTCCGCGAGTCGTCCTGAGAAGCCAGGTGACGGGTCAGTCGCGCCGTATCGGACCGATGCGCTCGTGCGAGACGGCGAACGCCGCGAAGTCCGCGTAATCCGCGTCCGGCGTCGCCCAGCTCGGGTCCGAGCCGCCGAAGAAGGTCGAGAAGAACACGCCCTCGATCTGCAGTTTCTTCGTGGTCCGGAACTCCAGGTCGTCCTTGCGCAGCACCCGCCGGCCGTCGAGGAACACCTCCACCGAACCGTCGTCCTCGCCCGGCGTGTTGAGCCGTACGGACTGCTCCACGCAGGTCCAGCGGCCGACCGGCCACTTCCACTTGCCGCGGCCGAGCGAGGTGCCGTGCTCCACGGAGGTCGGCAGGTACGCGTACACCTCGCCCCGGCCCTTGCGCCGCCACATGTACCGCGTGGACAGGCCGTTCTCGCCGTCGGGGATGTGCCGGCCGCCGGTCACCGAACCGCCGTACAGGCCGGGCAGCTTGCCGCCCTTGACGAAGTCGAAACCCTTGGGGAAACGCAGGTAGTAGCGCAGATGGAGGGCGTCGGTCGGGCCGGAGCGCAGCGGCAGGTACAGCTGCGCGCCGCCTTCCGGGCGGCCGTAGCGGCGGGCGACGGTGGGGCTGGCCGAGCGGGCCGGATAACGCACCCGCAGCACGGGCCCGTACAGCGGATGGTGCCGCAGCGCGGCGCGGGACAGGCCGAAGGAGCCGTCCTCGCGCGGCCTGAGCCGGGAACCGAAGAACCGGGCCACCGCGGCGGTGTCCCAGTCCAGGGACGAGCCGGGGGAGGGGTCGTCCGTTTCCCGCGGCGGCGGGGGTTTCTCGTCGGAGCCGGAGCACGAGGCGAGGAGGGCGGCCAGCGAGGCCGCTCCCGCGGCGACGAACGTCCGACGGTCCATGGGCCGGGTGCTCCTGTCCTGGCTCGGGGGCATCGGCCGCCCCGCCGCACGGGCGGCGGGACGGCCTGCTGTCAGGCGGCGGCGATCCGGTAGGTCACCGCCGAGCTGCTCGCCTCCTTGGCGCGCAGGGTCAGGGTGCCCTTCGAGTCCGCCTTGCCGGTGGCCACGGTACGGCCGTCTGCGGTGAGCTTGTACGAAGCGCCCGATTTCAGGCCAGTTGCGGTGAAGGCCGCCGAACTGGCCGAGTCCAGCTGCACCTTGACCGGGTTCTGGTCGCGGAAGGCGATCGACCCGGGCGAACCCTTGACGGTGTACGTCAGCCCGGACGGCGCGGTGTTCCGGTCGAAGGTGGTCCCCGCGGTCTGCTGGGTCAGCGCGCCGGAGGCCAACGTGCCGGTGAAGGTGTTCCCGCTGAACGTCAGGTTGTCGCTCTGCCCGAGCTTGAGGACGTTGCTCCCGCTGCCGTCGAAGGTGTTGCCGGTGAACTTCAGCCGGGCCGGCCTGCCGGTGTCGTTGGTGTACACGGGCTTGTCCGAGCCCTGGTACGTGTAGACGGCGTACTGCCCGCTGTCCGTGACGGTGTTGTTCGTCATGGTGATGTCCTGCGAACCGACGCTGTAGCGCAGCCCGAACTTCGCGCGCGTGACGGTGTTGTTCTCGATGACGTCGTCACTGCTGTCGAAGACCGCGATGCCCGCGCCGTTGGGCTGGTCGTGCACGTTGTTGTCGCGCACGACGGAGTCGGTGACGCCGCGGTGCAGCATGATGCCGTGCACCTGGTTGTCCGACGCGTCCTCGTCGCCCGGCGGCAGGTAGGGCGGGATGCCGTTGTGGTCGCTCTCGTTGCCGACGATCTCCAGGTGGTCGCACCGCTGGGAGCAGATGATCCCGTGATTGCCGTTGTCGTGCGCGTGGTTGTTGGTGATCGTCAGGTGGTCCGAGTCGTCGTGCGGGTCGAGCCCGTACGCCACGTTGTGGTCGTACTCGTTGCGGTCGAACGTCATCCCGTAGGCGCCGAAGGTGTAGGTGCCCATGTAGTTGTGGTGGAAGCGGCTGCCGATCTGGTCGCCGAGCACGTCCAGCCGGTCGCAGACGTCCTGGTGGTCGATGTCGCAGCCGCGGGCCTTGTACGCCACGCCGTAGCTCTCGGCCGCGTAGTAGCCGAGGTACCCGATGTCGCTGTGGTAGATGTTCATCGTGGACTGGCGGGGCGTGCCGTCGGTGTCGAGGTAGGACAGCGCCCGTATGAAGGCCCGTCCGCGCTCTCCGGTGCCGGCCGAGGTGTCCTTGTCCGGGCCGTTCGCCTTCTCGTCCCAGGAGGTGATCTCGGCGCGGTCGATGTCGATCGTGCCGTACTGCGCGGTGATGGAGGCGACCTCGGTGGGCCCGCCGCCCGCCGGGCTGTTGAGCCGCAGGGTGTCGGTGTCACCGCCCGCCGCGGAGCCGTGCAGCTCCAGGGTGGCGCCGTTCTGGACGACCAGGTTGGCGTCCAGCTGCCAGGTGCCGGGCGAGCCGTCGACCTGGTGCAGGGGAGCGCTCGGGCACTGCGTGCTGATGCCGGACGGCGACGACGTGCCGGACATGAGGTAGAGGGTGTTGGTACTGGAGGCGTACCGCACCTGTCCGGAACAGGCCGCGGCCTGTGCGGGCGGGGCGAGCACGCCGGTCAGGCCGGTGACCAGCGTGCCCGCGGACAGCAGGACGATGCCCGCGCGCAATGCTCTTGTGACGCCGGATGATCGGTCGGTCATGGTGTGCCACTCCTTCTCCGGCCGCCGTCCGTTGCGGGCGGCGGCCGGTATCGGCAGCACGGCTGACGATGCGTCAGGCCGTGTTCTCTACGTGCCCGGCGACCTTGGCCCGTGGGGTGCCGCGGTGCCGGACGTGATGGAGGGTCTGCAGGACGACGGCCAGGGCCAGGGCCACCAGGGCCGCGAAGCCGAGCCAGGGGAACGGCGGCAGGGTGATCTCCGTCTTCCCGTGCCGGGCGACCTCGCCGTCGCCGTCGAGCGCCACCGGGGCGCGGACGCGGGAGTCGGTGAGGTCCAGCATCGATCCGGCGTCCGCGTCGATGCCCTGCCGCTCGGCCAGTACGTCCACGGACTTCCCGGAGGCACGGACGTGCTGCGCGAGGTGCATGCCGCGGTGCGAGCTGCCGATCGTCACGTCCTCCAGGCGCGCCGCGGCACCGAGGTCGACGGCCGTGGTGCCGCCGGACAGGGCGCCGCCGGTGACCCGCAGCCCGGGGGAGCTGGAGGCCAGGCCCTTGCGACTGGCCTCGCTGACCCGCACGTCGGACAGTGTGATGTGCCGGGTGGTGGCGGAGGCCAGCACGCCGGTCTCGCCGCCGTCCACCCGTACGCCGTGCAGCGCGACCCGGTCGGCGTTGCCGCCGATGGCGATGCCGGTGCGGTTGCCGGTCAGGGCCGTGCGGTCGATGCGGACGTGCGAGCCGGTGATGCCGATGCCGCGGTCGAAGCCGCCGACACTGCCACCGGAGACCGTGGCCCCCTCGATGCCCTCGGCCAGCAGGATGCCGGGCTCGCTGCCGTTGTGCCCCGTCAGCTCGGGTTCCTGTACGGAGACGGTGCTGTTGCCGCCGGAGACGCGCACCGCGGCGCGCGACGAGCTCTCCACCGTGGCCTTGTGCACGACGCACTGCCGGCAGGACGTCAGGTCGATGCCGCCGCCCTGGTCGAAGTGGGAGGTGGGGGAGGTCAGCCGCAGGCCGCGCTGGAGGGTGGCCTTGATCCCGGCGCCGTCGTTGTCCCGGGTGTCCAAGCCGGTCAGGCTGCGGTTGTCGGTACCGCCGAGGGCGATGCCCGTACGGCCGTTGGACTCGGCCGCGAGGCCGCTCGCCTTCGTGCCGCGGTCGCCCTTGAGTACGATGCCGTCCTCGGCGGCCCCGGTGGCCGTGACGTTTTTCAGCGTGACGTCCTTGGAGCCGGCCAGCCGCAGCCCGGTGTAGTTGTCCTCGAACGTCGTACCGGTCGCGGATCCCGTACTGCCACGGGCCCAGGTGACGCCCGACTGGTCGGCGGTCGCGGACTCGCCGACCCGGCCGAACCCGCTGACGGTGGCGTTGCGGAAGTCCATCCGGCCGCCCGCGCCCATCGAGAGGTACGGGCGTCCGAGCGCGCTCGCGGGCGCGGGGCTGGAGCCGTCCTCCGCGACCGAGGCCAGCGTGGTGCTGTCGACGTCCAGGGCGGCCCGGCTGCCGCTGATCCACGTGCCCGACCTGGCCGTCCGCCCCGCGGTGAGCAGGACCTTCTTCGTTCGGTCGTCGATGCGCAGGATGGTGTCGGGAGCGAGCAGCATCGCGGTACGGATGCGGACGGTGGACGGCCGGCCGGGCTCGGAACCGATCCACTCCCGGCCCGCGTTGGCGGCCAGCCAGCCCAGCGAGACGGACGGCGTCCCCGGATACAGCCGGCGCACGACGACGCCGTGGCTGAGCAGGCTCACGCTGCGCGGCCGCAGCACCATCAGCCGGTCCGGCTCCCCGGTGCGCTGCCATGCGGCGACGTCCTCGGGCAGGTCGGCGGCCGCCGCCGGCGCAGTCTGGACGCCGAGGGCCAGGACGGCCGAGAGGGCGGCCGCGGCCGCCCCACAACGGTGTACGTATGTCATGCGCCTGCCTCCGAACCTGCGGCCTGCGGCGAGGTCCGCACCGCGACACCGTTGACGACGGACACCTGCCGGGTCAGCCAGCGCTGCCTGCGGATGGTCAGCAGGGCACAGATCTTCACCCCGGCCATCAGGAACGACACCAGCACGAAGCCGGGGACGAGGAAGAACGACGACGGCCTGCGCACCAGGTGCGGAAGCATCTTCATCGCCCGGCTGATCCACCACCAGGCGGCCAGGCAGGCCACGAAGAACCAGTCCTGCCGCACGATCGCCCAGGTCATGAAGACCGGCGCGAACAGCAGCGTGAAGCTGCTCACCGCCTTGTCGGCCATGGTGAAGGCGAGGAACGGATGGCGCCGGATCCAGCGGGACGACAGCGCTCTGAGGTCTGATCTCCAGGTGTTGCGGGACCAGCGCAGCCGCTGCTTCATGAAGATCCGCAGGGTGCCGGGGAAGGTCGACCAGACCCGCGCCGAGCGCTGCATGTACGTACGGTGGCCGCGCGCCAGGGTCAGTGTGGTCAGCCGCTTGTCGTCGCCGGACATGCACGGCACGCCCATGAACGTCTCGGTCATGAACTCGTCGGATATCTCCAGCAGCAGCTCCCGGCGGTAGACCGCGGTCCGGCCGGAGAGGCAGGAGACGGCGCGGCCCACGGCGGTCTGGGCCGCGTTCTCGTCGAAGTACCGGTAGTCCAGGTACATGTCGTTGACCCGCTGCAGGAAACCCCGCGGGTTGTAGACGTTCTGGCGGGTGCCGACGCCGCCGACCTTGGGGTCGGCGAACGGCTTGCACACCTCGGCGGCCACGTCGTCCGCCCAGATGGTGTCGGAGTCCACCAGCGCGACCAGGTCGGTGCTGCACGCCTCCCAGCCGCGGCGCAGCGCGTCGCGTTTGCCGGGGACGTCGGTGATGACGACGGTCACGGGATAGCGGGCCGCGACCTTCTGGCACGCGTCGTCGGTGACGTCGATGACGAGGACGACCTCCTCGACGTCGTTGGCCAGCCAGGATTCGATCGCGTGCGCGAAGATGTCGGGATCTTCCTGGTACACCGGGACGACGATGCTCAGCGGCAGCCGGAAGTCGTTGCGCACCGGGCGGTACAGGGCGGCCGGCGCGCGGCGCACGAGCCAGCAGCTCCAGCGCACCAGGCCCAGGATGCCCAACGGCAGGTAGACCAGGTAGTACCGGAAGTCGTAGAGCGTGGTGTCTAGTAGGGCACTCATGGTTCCGTTCTCGATGACGGGTGAGCCGAGGCCGGGCAAGGGGGGAGGCGAAGCTCTGAGGGAGGAGTTCGGCGGGGACCGTCAGGCCAGTTCGGCGGTCAGCTCGTCCGCTTCCCGGTCGGTCCGCTCGGCCAGCGTGTCGTTGACCTGGACCACGGCCTTGAGCAGCGGCATGTCCAGGCTCAGCGACGCGGCGAGGCCGAGGAATCCCTGAGTGTCCTTGGGCAGGCACACCCCGCCGTACGGCGCTCCCCCGCGGATGCCGTAGAGCGGGTTGTACGAGCCCTCGGCGGACCGGGCCACGGTCTGCGCGATGGGATCGAGGTCCAGCCCGAGGGTCTGGCTCACCAGCCACATCTCGTTCCAGAAGCTGATCTTCGTGGCGTTGTAGATGTTGTGGGCGCACTTGACCAGCTCGGCCGCCGCCGGGTTGGAGAAGGTGCGCAGCTCCCCGCCGAACGGCGCCAGCAGCGCGGTCAGCCGCTCCACCGTCCGGTTGCTGCGGGAGGCGATCACCGTCATCCACGGGTGCCGGAAGTCCTCCAACGCCGTGGCGGCGCGCAGGAATTCGGGGTTGCCGGCCAGCGAGAAGCCCTCGCCGACCGACTTGCCCGAGTGCTTCTCCAGCAGGGTCTGGACGAGACCCTCGGTGGTGCCCGGCGGCACGGTGGAGCGGACGACCACGACGTGGTGGCCGGTGGCTTCGGCCAGGGCCGCGCCCACCGACGCGGTACCGTCCTCGAAGGCGGTCAGGTCGTAGCGGTGCCCGACGTTGGGCGTGGGCAGCGTGAGGAAAATGAAGGCGTCCGGTTCATTTCGCAGATCGAGCACGTCACGCGCGTCCAGATCCTGCGAGCGCAGGTATTCGAGCCGCTGGTGCGAGATGTCGATGAAGGTCACCTCGTGGCCGGCGTGTAAAAAGCCCTTACCGGTGGCCGTCCCGACGACGCCGGAACCCACGATGAAAATACGTGCCATGGTGCTGTCCTCCTGGTGGATGTGCGTCCTGGACGCGACGCGAAAGTGGTAGCGAAAAGGGTGCGGCCCGGAGGGAACCGATCCGATGTCACGGCCGTCGGAGCAATGGCGCGCGGGGCGGGCCCGCGCGTTCCGGTGAGCTCGGACGGGACAGTGCTGCCGGGTGCGTCAGGCCCCCCTGCCTGATCAGCATGTATGCATCCTCCGCCGGACGGCGCCTGTACGACTGCGTGACGATGTGAGCGCTGAGTCGCACTCTGCACTCATCGGGACGGACAGTACAGAAGCCGACTTACTGATAGGGCAGGAAATTGCCGTGAATCCTGAATTCCGTATGCCCGGCTCCGGTACGGGCCGGAAGGCATCGATATCCTGCAGAAAAGCGCTGATCGGAGCGGGAAACCGGCAGGCCGGAACTCCGGCCGGTGAGCCGGGCGTACGCCGTGGCCTCGATGCGGGCACCGGGGCATGACAAGCGTTTTCGTGGACTGCGTGCCCAAGCCATCGAATTCAGCAGGTTGTCCGAATCGTCGAGAGCGGCGGGACCGGTAATCAGACGCGCGGAAATGCGTATTCCGCGACGCAGTTCGGAGCGCCCGTCACGCCCGTCCCTGCCGCCCCCTCGGCAGCGCGCGACGGAGCAGGGCCGCGCCGCGCTGACCTGGGCGGCGGGGCCGCGCGGCGGGTCCAGCGCGGTGCGTGGCGGCGCGTTGCACTCCGCTGGCCGGAACCGTCACGGCGGGCCGTCCTTCAGAACGCCGCCTGGGCCGCGGCCTTCTCGCGCGCCGCCGCGGCCCGCGCCGGATCGCCGAGCTGCTCCTCCAGCCGGGCCTGCGCCGACCAGTTGTACGGGCAGACGGGGCGCAGCTGAATGCGCTCGCTCAGCAGCGTGCGCGCCAGCTCCGTACGGCCCGCGCGCAGCGCCGCCTCGACCAGCGTGCGCTGCACGGCGTCGCGCTGCGCGTGACTGCCGCCGAAGCGGTGCAGCCGGTGCCGCACCGGCAGCAGCAGGTCGGCGGCGCGGCCGTACTCCTGCCGCCCGTACGCGATCAGCGCCCGGCACACCGGCAGCCCGATGTCGGCGGTCATCGCGCGGTTGGCGACGGCCGGCGCGGCCCCGGCCAGCCACCGCTGCCGGTCCGCCACCAGCCGCTCGGCCAGGCCGATGCGGCCGGCACCCACGTACGCCATGACCGCGTGCGCGTCGTTGAAGGCGTAGTGCGCGCCGTCGTCGCGGCGCTCCCACGCGTCGGCGAGCCGCGCCCACCGCGCGCTCTGCTCCTCGCCCGCCAGGTACAGCCGCCACAACAGGGCGGCGGCGTCCAGCAGTTCCATGGCGACGCCCGCCGACTCCTCGTGGTGCAGCGCCGCGTCGTAGATCTCCAGTACCCGTGCCGCGTCGCCCAACTCCAGTGCGTACAGGGCGTAGTGCCACCAGTTGTGCACGGTGAGCAGGGTGCCGTCCGCCCAGTGGTCGGTGCGGGCGTCGAGGAAGCGCATCCCGTCCGTGCTGCGGCCCCGCATCTCGTAGCTGTGCACGACGCCGTGGATCGCCCACACGTCGCCCGGATGGCGCGCGAGCGCTTCGAGGCCCGCCTCCTCCGCGCGCTCGTAGTGGCCCGACTCCTCCAGGCCGAACGCGTACATGCCCAGCAGCGGGCCGCGGTGCGGGTCGTCCGCCTCCCAGGCGCCCAGCGCCCCGCCGACGCGGTCGCGCAGGCGCTGGGCGTCCCCGGTGAGGAAGTCGTGCTGGTGCCCGGCGAAGAGCGCCAGCACATCGCGTGGATGGGCGACGGTGAGGTCACCGAGCAGGCGGCCGGCGCGGTGCAGGTCCCCGTCCAGCCAGGCGCCGGCGGCGGCGAGATGCATCCGCTCCCGGGGCGTGAGGGGGTCCTCGTCCAGACCGGAGCGGAAGCGGAGGAAGGTCTCCCGGGCCGCGGCCGCGTCCTTCTCCTCCGTACCCAGCACGCCGAGGTACGCGGCCAGCACCTGCGCCATCACCGACCGCGGTGCCGCCGCCAGCGCTGACCGGGTCGCCCCGACCACCTCGGGCCGGAAGAACACCAGGTGGTCCAGGGCCCGTTCGTAGTGGACGAGCGCATCGGCGCCGGTGTGGCTCATCCGGTGCCCGTGCCGGTCCGCTGTCATAGGTCCCTCCTGCGTAGCCGGTCCGCCTGCCCTCAGCGATGGTGGACGACCGGCGGCCGCCGGGAGCGGAATCCGGTCCCCGGGGGCCACCACCCGTACCAGGCCAACGACCACCGCCCCTGCTCGGACACGATCCGGACACCGGCCGTCCGCCGCCGGTCCGCGCGCGGACGCCGCGGCCGCGCCGCCACCAGCACGCGCACGGCTGCCGCGGCCGCCCGCCGGCCGGGCCGTTCCCGGGCCGGTCCGAGGCGATTCGGTCAGCGGGGCCGGGGCCGGAAAGCGGGGGCCCGGCCCGCCGCGCGGCACCTGCCTGTGCCCACGCGGCCCAACCGCCGCGGCAGTCACCGGACATCCCGGGAGGTGCATGGGCCCGCATCGCCGCGGAAGCGGCCGGAACCGGGCACCGGGGCCCGCCGGTCCCGTCACCCCGAGCGCGGGCGGAACCCGTGCGGGCGGTGCCGCCCGGCCACCTCTTTGCCGGACCGGCAAGAAAGCTCGCACCCGCCGCGCGGCCGTCCGATGATCACGGAGAGCGGGAACCGCTGATCACGGAAAGCGGGACCGCGCCCGCCACCGCCTCAGGAGGAGACATGCCGCAGCCCACTCCCGTACCGACACCGCAGCACCGCCTGGTCCGCACGCCCGGCGGCCGTATCCATCTCGTGGAGCAGGGCACCGGCCCCCTGGTCCTCTTCGTCCACGGCTTCCCGGAGTCCTGGTACTCCTGGCGCCACCAGCTCCCGGCGCTCGCCGCGGCCGGCTTCCGCGCGGTGGCCGTCGACGTCCGCGGATACGGCCGCTCCTCCGCGCCCGCCGCGGTCGACGCGTACCGGATGCTGGACCACGTCGAGGACACCGCCGCCGTCATCGAGGCCCTCGGCGCCGGGAGCGCGGTCGTCGTGGGCCACGACTGGGGCTCGCCCATCGCCGCCCACACCGCGCTGCTCCGGCCGGACCTCGTCACGGCCGTCGGGCTGCTGAGCGTGCCGTACGCGCCTCGGGGCGGGCCCCGGCCGACCGAGGCGTTCGCGGCGCTCGGCGGCGACGAGGAGTTCTACGTCGGCTACTTCCAGGAGCCCGGCCGGGCGGAGGCCGAGATCGAACCGGACGTCCGCGGCTGGCTGGCCGGGTTCTACGCCGGGCTCTCGGCCGACACGATGCCGCGGGGCGGCGAGGGCAGCCTCTTCTTCGTGCCCCAAGGCGGCCGGCTCCGCGACCGTTTCCCCGTCGGCGTCCTGCCGTCCTGGCTCACCGAGGCCGATCTCGATGTGTACGCGGGGGAGTTCGAGCGGACCGGCATGACCGGCGCGCTCAACCGCTATCGCAACGTCGACCGGGACTGGGCGGACCTCGCCTCCTGGGACGGCGCTCCGGTCACCCAGCCCTCGCTCTTCCTCGGCGGCACCCTCGACGCCTCCACCACGTGGATGCGCGAGGCCATCGAGGCGTACCCCACCACCCTTCCCGGCCTGGTCTCCTGCCATCTCCTGGAGGGCTGCGGCCACTGGATCCAGCAGGAGCGCGCCGACGAGGTGAACCGACTCCTCATCGACTGGCTCCGTTCCACCGAAGTCGGAGTCGGCTAAATCACACACCCGTGTGCGGCCGCGGACCGAGGGATTCAGCAACGGGACGCGCCCGCCGTCCCTCGCGGCACTCGCGACGGCGGGCGGTGGGGCGCACTCCGGTGTTGACAGCGGAGGGCGCGCGCGGGCGCGTGCTCATTCAGTGCGCGCCCGCCCCTCCGGGACGTGGCGTGTGAGGCCGCTCGGTTCCGTTGTTCTCTCCTGCTACCTGCACAAACACCTGTGGGTGAACCGCTTCACGCCGAGTTCGGCCACCGGATGGTTCCCGGGTCCGGGCGTGCTTAACCTGCTGTCACCACCTATGCGCGTCTCGAGGGGGAGCCGTGCTCATGACGTCGATGCAGGGTTACGACAGGCTGGTTGGTAGGGGGGAAGTGTCCGGGTCGGGGGGCCCGGGCGCTCACGGGGAACGGGGGGAATTCCAGGATCACTCGCCGTACGACAGGCCGGCTCCGGCCGTGCGCGCCGCGGGGGCGTGCACGGTGACCGTGCTGCCGCGCCGTGTCTCGTCGCGCCGGGTGACCGCTTTCGCGCCCTTCGGGCGGGCCGCGGAGAGCCGCCGCACGCGCCGGTTCGACCCGGCGCGCAGCAGACGACTCACGATGTGCGGATACCTTGACCGGGCCGCCCTGAAGGCCGGCTTCACCGGCCGGGCCGTCGACCCGGACACAGCGCAGGGCCTGGACACCGTGCCGGGCCGCGGTCACCGCACCGAGGATCCCCGCCCCACAGAGGATCCGGGCCACGCCGAGGACGACGGCGAGAGCGATCAGCACGACCGCACCGGAACCCGAGCAGCGCACGCCTTCGCGGCGGGCGCCGGTCGTCCGCCCCTTCTCTCCGTGCCTCGCGGCCATTTCCTCTCCTGTCCGGGGAGCCGGCCGCCGAGGGCGTCGATGATTCCGCCGTACTGGCGGCAGAGCTGTCCGGGCCCAGCGCCCCGCCCCGATTCCGGCTCGCCGCGTACGGATTCGCACCAGTCCCCCCACCGCACAGGCGAATGCATTGAATTCGCGCACCGCTGACGACATTGACTTACAAGGAGCTCACGTGGTGGGAAAACCTGTCGAGATTTCGACAGCGGATCTGGTTGAATCTTCAACAATTAATCATGGGAATACCGCGCCGGAGGCGACCGGCACCGAGCGCATCCTCGCCGAGGTGCTGGCCGGCCTGGTGAGCGCCGAGCGGGTGCCGGTCGACAGCCACTTCTTCGACGACCTCGGCGCGAACTCCCTGGTCATGGCGCAGTTCTGCGCGCGGGTCAGGAAGCGCGGCGACCTGCCGTCGGTCTCCATGAAGGACATCTACCGCCACCCGACCATCCGCAGCCTGGCCACGGCCCTGCCGGCCGTCCCGCCCACCGCCACCGAAGAGCGGGCGCCGGCGGTCCCCGAGGACCCGGCCCCGGCCGGCAGCACGCCGCGGTACGTACTGTGCGGCACGCTCCAGCTGCTGATCTTCCTCGGCTACTCCTACCTCGCCGGACTGGTCACCGTCCGCGGCTACACCTGGGTCTCCGCCGGCTCGGGACTGGCCGACATCTACTTGCGGTCGGCCCTTTTCGGCAGCGCCGGATTCCTCGGCCTGTGCCTTTTCCCGGTGGCGGCCAAATGGATTCTCGTCGGCCGCTGGAAGACCTGCGAATTCCCCGTCTGGAGCCTGGGCTATCTGCGTTTCTGGACCGTCAAAGTACTGCTGCACGCCAACCCGATGAGCCTCTTCGTGGGCAACCCGCTGTTCGTGCTGTACCTGCGGGCCCTCGGCGCGCGCATCGGGAAGAACGTCACGATCCTCTCGCACTCCGTGCCCGTCTGCACCGACCTGCTGACCATCGGCGCCGGCACGGTGATCCGCAAGGAGGCGTTCTTCCTCTGCTACCGCGCGCACGCCGGACGCATCCAGACCGGCCCCGTCACCCTCGGCCGCGACGTGTACATCGGCGAGCGGACCGTCCTGGACATCAAGACCTCGATGGGCGACGGTGCCCAGCTCGGCCATGCCTCCGCGCTGCAGAGCGGCGAGGCGGTGCCGGCCGGGCAGCACTGGCACGGCTCGCCCGCGCAGCGGACCGAGCTGGACTACGTACGGGTCGCGCCGGCGGACTGCGGCACGCTGCGCCGCTTCGGTTACGGCTTCCTCACCCTGGTCCAGGTCTGCTTGATCTACACGCCGCTGGCCGTCGGCGCCATGTACATGCTGCTGACGGAGGTCCCCGCGCTGGGCAAGTGGCTGGGGCCGGGCACGGAGGGCCTCACCTCGGCGGAGCTGTACCTCGACGCGCTGGTCATCTCCGTCGTGGTGTTCTTCGGCTTCACCTTCCTGGGCATGATCTGGCTCTTCACCGTCCCGCGCCTGCTGAGCCTGCTGGTCCGGCCGGACCGGACCTATCCGCTGTACGGCTTCCACTACTCGGTGCACCGGGCCGTCGCCCGGATGACCAACGTCAAGTTCTTCAAGTGGCTCTTCGGAGACAGCTCCTACATCGTCCCCTACCTGCGCTGCCTCGGATACGACCTGTCCCGCGTCGAGCAGACCGGGTCGAACTTCGGCGCCGGCATCGCGCACGAGACACCGTTCCTGGCGAAGGTCGGCAGCGGCACCATGGTCGCGGACGGGCTGTCGGTCATCAACGCCGACTTCTCCAGCACGTCCTTCCGCGTCTCCCGGGCGGAGATCGGCGCCCACAACTTCCTCGGCAACTTCATCGCCTACCCCTCCGGCGGCAGGACCGGAGAGAACTGCCTGCTGGCGACGAAGGTGATGGTCCCGCTCGACGGCGAGATCCGCGAAGGGGTGGGCCTGCTCGGCTCGCCGAGCTTCGAGATCCCGCGCACCGTCGAGCGCGACACCCGCTTCGACCACTTCCGTACCGGCGACGAGTTCCGCCGGCGCCTCGGGATGAAGAACCGGCACAACATCACCACGATGGGCATCTTCCTGCTGCTGCGCTGGGTGCACGTCTTCGTCCTCACCGTGTTCGCCGTCGCGGCCGTCGAACTGTACGGCGTGGCCGAGCAGTTGCTGATCGCGGCGTACATGGCGCTCAGCATCGCTTTCACCACCGTCTACTTCGGCCTGCTGGAGCGGGCCATCCTGCGCTTCCGCCCGCTGCTGCCGCAGCTGTGCTCCATCTACGAGCCGTACTTCTGGTGGCACGAGCGCCTGTGGAAGGTGCCCGACACCCACTTCAACGTGTTCAACGGCACCCCGTTCAAGAACCTGCTCTGGCGGCTGATGGGCGTGCGGCTGGGCCGGCGGGTCTTCGACGACGGCTGCTACATAACGGAACGCACCCTCACCAGCATCGGCGACGACGCCACGCTCAACACGGGGAGCAAGATCCAGTGCCACTCGCAGGAGGACGGCACCTTCAAATCCGACCACATCACGATCGGCGCCGGCTGCACGCTGGGCATCGGCGCACTGGTCCACTACGGCGTGACGATGGGCGACGGCGCGGTGCTGGCCGCCGACTCCTTCCTGATGAAGGGCGAGGAGATCCCGCAGCACGCACGATGGGCGGGAAACCCGGCCGCCGAGACGCACCGGGCGCCCCACCGGACCGCATGAGGCAGCGACCACCGCACCCGCCGGACGACGCGCACCGCGGTGCGCCGACGCGGGCTGGCGAGGAATCGACGACAACGACCGCACCGCTTCGGACAGCGGCGCGCCGCACCGCGACAACGGTGCGTGGAGGGGGAAGATCCCATGGCAATGCCGGCTGAGAGCGGTCGGGAATTCTGGCGGGGTGTACTCGTGGGAGGCGGCGTCACCGCGCTCCCGCGGTGGACCCGGCATCCGGTGCCGGGCGTCGCCGAGCAGGTGGCGAGCGTCCCGGCCGAGGTGGTCACGGCGGTACGCCGGCTGGCGGAGGAGCTGGCGGTGCCGTTCGACTCCCTCCTGCTGGCCGCGCACGCCAAGGTGCTCGCGGCGCTGGCGGGCGAGCGGGACGTGGTGACCGGGCATGTCGCCGTACGGGACGGCCGGCCGCTGCCCTGCCCGCTGACGACCGGTGCCGGCACCTGGCGGGCGCTGGTGCACGACGTGGACCGCGCCGTCTCCGAGCTGCTGACGCACCGTGAGTTCCCGGTCGACGCCCTCCGGCGCGAACTGGGCGTGACCGGGCCCGAGTACGAGACGGTGTGGGACCCGACCGGCGGTGCGGGCGAGCCGACCGGGGACACCGTGTTGTGGGTGGGCGTCACGGCACGCGGCGGCGAGGAACTGGTACTGCGGCTGCGGTACCGCACCGAGGCGCTGGACGCGGCGTGCGTGGACCGGATCGCCGGCTACCACCGCCGCGCGCTGGCGCTGCTGGCCGCCGGGCCCGACGCCGACCACACGCGGCAGAGCCTGCTGTCCGCCGGTGAACTCCGGTACCAGCTCGATGAGTTGGCCGGGCCGCGGCGCGAGCTGCCCGACGCCCGCTTCCACGAGCTGTTCGAGCGTCGGGTACGCGCCCACCCGGACGCCGTCGCCGCCGTACAGGGCACGCGGCAGTGGACGTACCGGGAGCTCAACGCCCGCGCCAACCGGCTGGGGCGTGCCCTGCTGGCCAGGGGCCTGCGCCGGGAAGGCGTCGTCGCCGTGGTGACCGAACGCAACCTGGACTGGATGGCCGCCGTGCTGGCGGTCTTCAAGGCCGGCGGCGTCTACCTGCCCGTCGAGCCGCACTTCCCGGCCGACCGCATCGCCACCACGCTCTCTCGCGCGCAGTGCGGCCTCGTGCTGACCGAACCCGGCAGCACCGCCACCCTGGACGAGGCGCTGACCGCCGTGCCCGGTGCCCGCAAGCTCCTCATCGGCACCGCGTACGAGGAAGGGCACACCGAGGACGACCTCGGGATTCTCATCGAGCCCGACCAGCTCGCGTACATCTACTTCACCTCCGGCTCCACCGGCGAGCCCAAGGGCGCGATGTGCGAGCACGCCGGGATGCTCAACCACCTCTACGCCAAGATCGAGGACCTGGGCATCGCCGAGGGGCAGGTGGTCGCCCAGACCGCGCCCCAGTGCTTCGACATCTCGCTGTGGCAGCTGGTCTCCGCCCTGCTGGTCGGCGGCCGGACGCTGCTGGTCGGACAGGACGAGGTGCTGGACGTCCAGCGGTTCGTCGACACGGTCGCCGCGGGCCGGGCCGGCGTGGTCCAGGTCGTCCCGTCCTACCTCGAAGTCGTCCTGTCCGCGCTGGAGGCCGCCCCGCGCGAACTGTCCGACCTGCACTGCGTGTCCGTCACCGGCGAGGCCCTGAAGATGGAGCTGGCCCAGCGGTTCTTCACGGTCCTGCCGGGCCTGAAGCTGGTCAATGCCTACGGCCTCACCGAGACCTCGGACGACACCAACCACGAGGTGATGGTCCGCGCGCCCGAGGGCGACCGGGTGCCGCTCGGCCCCGCCGTGCGCAATGTGCGCGTCCACGTCGTCGACGACCACCTCGCCCCGGTACCGCTCGGCGCCCCCGGCGAGATCGTCTTCTCCGGTGTCTGCGTCGGTCGCGGCTACGTCAACGACCCGGAGCGGACCCGGCAGGCGTTCCTGCCCGACCCGCACCACCCCGGCGCCCGGCTGTACCGCAGCGGCGACCGGGGCCGGTGGCAGGCGGCGGGCAAGCTGGAGTTCCTCGGCCGCCGGGACACCCAGGTCAAGATCCGCGGCTTCCGCATCGAGATCGGCGAGATCGAGAACGCGCTGCTGCGGATGGCCGGCGTACGGGACGGCGCCGTGGTGGTCGCCGAGCGCGCCGACCGCAGCAAGCACCTGATCGCCTTCTACTCCGGGCGCGAACTGGAGGTCACGGCGCTGCGCAAGGGGCTGGGGGAGTCGCTGCCCGGCTACATGGTGCCCGCCGCCTTCCACCATCTGGACAGCCTGCCGCTGACCGCCAACAGCAAGATCGACCGCAAGGCGCTGACCACGCTGGCCGGCCGGCTGGGGATGGCCGAGGAGGACTACCACGCGCCGCGCACCGCCACCGAACGGCGGCTGGCCGCCGCCTGGTCCACCGTGCTCGGCATCCCGCAGGAACGCATCGGCCGGCGCGACCACTTCTTCGACCGCGGCGGCACCTCCCTGTCGGCGGTGAAGCTCGCCGTCACCCTGAAGCGCGCCGTCTCCCTCAAGGACGTCACCCGCCACCCGGTCCTCGCCGACCTGGCCGACGTGGTCGACGGCCGCTCCGTACGCCGCGAAGGACTGCTGCACGCCCTCGCGGAGCCGAGCGGCGGCACCGCCGGGGCGCTGGTGTGCTTCCCGTACGCAGGCGGCAACGCGGTCAACTTCCAGCCGCTGGCCCGCGCCCTGCGCGGGACCGGGCGCGCGGTCTACGCCGTGGAGCTGCCCGGGCACGACCTCGCGGCGCACAGCGAGCCGTTCGCGCCCCTGGAGGAGGTGGCCGAGCAGGCCGTCACCGAGATCGTCCGGCGCGGCCTGGACAACGTACTGCTGTGGGGCCACTCCTCGGGCACCGCCTTCGCGGCCGAGACGGCCCGGCGCCTGGAACGGCGCGGTGTGACCGTCCAGCGCCTCTTCCTCGCCGCGCAGCTGCCCGGCGACGCCGCCGCCCGGCGCGCCGCCATGACCGTGCTCGCCGGCCGCGACAACGCGCGGATCGCCGCGCAGCTCTCGGCGGAGGGCGGCTACACCGAACTGGAGGAGCTGGACGCCCAGCGCGCCGAGCACGTCGGCGCGGCCTACCGCCACGACTGCCTCGCCGCCCACCGATACTTCGCCGGCCTGCTGCAGGACCCGCCGGCGGAGAAGCTGTCCGCACCGGTCACCGTGGTCGTCGCCGCCGACGACCCGGCCACGGCCGACGCCGGCCTCCGACACCACGACTGGCAGCTGCTCGCCGAGGACGTGGAACTGCACGAACTGGCCGACGGCGGCCACTACTTCCTGCGCACCCGCCCGGACCGGGCGGCACAGGCCGTACAGGCCGCCGCTTTGTTGGCTTCTTCTTGATAACAACGAAAGGAAGAACAGAAATGTCGTCATACCCGGCGTCCCTGCTCGACGTGGAACGCCAGCCAGGCAGGCCCCCGATGCTGCGGGCCGAGACCAGCGGTGACGCGCCGCGCTGGGTCGCCGAGCACCGGGACGCCCTGCGCGCCGCCGTTGCCGAACACGGCGCACTGCTCGTCCGCGGCCTGGGCTTACGGGACCCGGCCGGTACCGGGGCCGTCTTCCGGCGGCTGGCCACCGGCCTGCTGAGCGAGCAGGAGGCGTTCGCGCCCCGGCGGACCTATCCCGAGGAGGGGGTCTACTCCTCCACCAAATGGCCGCCGAACCAGCAGATGTGCATGCACCACGAGCTGAGTTACACCCTCACCTTCCCCGGCCTGATGATGTTCGCCTGCCTGACCGCGCCGGCCGAGGGCGGGGCCACCGCGGTGGCCGACGCGCCCACCGTGCTCGACGCGCTGCCCACCGAACTGGTGCGGCGCTTCGAGCGGGAGGGCTGGCTGCTCACCCGCAGTTACAACGACGAGATCGGCGCGTCCTGGGAGGAGGCGTTCGGCACCGAGGACCGCGGCGCGGTCGAACGGTACTGCCGCGCGAACGCGATCGCCTTCGCATGGCAGGACGGCGGCGGCCTGCGCACCAGCCAGCGCCGCAGCGCCGTGGTACGCCACCCGGTCACCGGCCGGCGCTGCTGGTTCAACCAGATCGCCTTCCTGAACGAATGGACCATGGCGCCCGAGGTGCGCGAGTACCTGGTCGACGAATACGGCGCCGACGGGCTGCCGTTCAACACGCGCTTCGGCGGCGGTGAGGCAATCGGAGAGGACATCGTGCAATTGCTCAACAAGGTCTACGAGGAGCACACGGCCCGCGAGCCCTGGCAGGCCGGCGATCTGCTCCTGGTGGACAACGTCCGTACCGCGCACAGCAGGGAGCCCTTCGAGGGACCGCGCGAAGTGCTGGTGGCGATGGCCGACGGGGTGCGGCTGGCCGACTGCGCGCCCACGATCGAGGTGACGTCCCGGTGACGACCATCCACCCCACCGCCGACGAAGCCACCGGCCGGGAGCCGACGAGGGTGCCGCCGTTCGCGGTGGTCTCCGGCTCCCAGGTCCAGCGCGCCCTGCACGGCCGCGAGCGGGAGCTCGTCGACCTGGTCGAGGACACCTACCGGCTGCACGGCGCCGGCGACACGGTCAACCCGCCCTCGTACTTCCTGCGGTTCCCCGACCGCCCGTCCTCCCGGATCATCGCGCTGCCCGCGTCGGTGGGCGGCCGGGAGCCGGTCGACGGCCTGAAATGGATATCCAGCTTTCCCGAGAACGTCGCGGCCGGCATTCCCCGGGCGTCGGCGGTCCTGATCCTCAACGACCACGACACCGGCTACCCGTTCGCGTGCCTGGAGAGCTCGATCATCTCCGCCACCCGCACGGCCGCCTCGGCGGCGTCGGCGGCCGACTGGCTCAGCCGCGGCCGGCCCAGGCCCGTGCGGGTCGGCTTCTTCGGTACGGGCCTCATCGCCCGCTACATCCACACGTTCCTGGCCGCCACCGGCTGGGCGTTCGAGGAGATCGGCGTGCACGACGTGTCCGCCGACAGCGCCGCGGGCTTCCGCACGTACCTCGAACAGTCCGGTACCAGCGCCCGGATCACCGTCCACGACAGCGCCGAGCAGCTGATCCGCCTGAGCGACCTGGTGATCTTCGCCACCGTCGCGGGCCGGCCGCACGTCAGCGACGTGTCGTGGTTCGCACACCATCCGCTGGTGCTGCACGTCTCGCTGCGCGACCTCGCGCCGCAGATCGTGCTCGCCTCTGCCAACATCGTGGACGACATCGAGCACTGCCTGAAAGCTGACACCTCACCCCACCTGGCCGAACAGCTCTCCGGCAGCAGGGACTTCCTGCACGGGACGCTGGCCGAGGTCATGGCGGGGAAGGCGCGGCCGCCGGCGGACCGCCCGGTGGTCTTCTCGCCGTTCGGGCTTGGGGTCCTGGACCTGGCGGTCGGCAAATACGTCTACGACGAAGTGGTCCGCTCGGGGGAGTTGCACGTCATCGACGGCTTCTTCCACGAGTTGCGCCGGTACGGATGAGCGGCCGGATCCTACGGCCGCACATGGGGGGTCATCAAATGAGGGGGTCATCGTGCCAGTCATATCCGTTCCCCTGGACTTCAATGAGGAAGAGCTCTACGTCGACCTGCGCTCGATCTTCGGGCAGCCACTTTTCCTGAAGTGCGAGGGCTTCAACTTCGCCGGGTCGATCAAGCTGAAGGCGGCGGCGGAGATGGTCGAGGCCGCGGAGCGCGAGGGTGCACTGATGCCGGGGTCGGTCCTGGTGGAGTCCTCGTCCGGGAATCTGGGCGTGGCACTCAGCATGATCGCGGCGAGCAAGGGTTACGGGTTCCTGTGCGTGACCGACCCGCGCTGCAATCTGTCGTCCCGGCGGATGATGGAGGCCCTGGGCAGCCAGGTGCACCTCATCGCCGAACCGGACGCCAACGGCGGCTGGCTGGGCGCGCGAATCGATTACGTGCGCGCCCTGTGCGCCTCCGACGACCGGTACGTCTGGCTGAACCAGTACACCAACCCGGGCAACTGGAAGGCGCACTACCGGACCACCGCACCGGCCATCGCCCGCCAGTTCCCCGACCTGGACGTGCTGTTCGTCGGCGCCGGCACCACCGGCACGCTGATGGGCTGCGCGCGCTACTTCTGGGAGTGGCACCGCAGGGTCCGGGTCATCGCCGTCGACAGCGTCGGATCGGTCACCTTCGGCGGCCCGCCCGGCCGCCGGATGATCCCGGGCCTGGGCACCAGCGTCCGCCCGGCGCTGCTGGACGAGTCCTACGTGGACGAGGTGATCCGGGTGGAGGAGGCGGACACCGTCCGCGCCTGCCACCGCCTGGCCCGCAGCGGATTCCTGTTCGGCGGTTCCACCGGCACGGTGGTCAGCGGCGCGACCGACTGGCTGGCGCGTCATGAGGACCGCGACCTGACAGCGGTGGCCATCGCCCCTGACCTCGGCGAGCGCTACCTCGACACCATCTACCAGTCCAACTGGCTGCAGGACCTCTACGGAGAGGAGATCCTCGACTCCGACGAGCTGACGGCCGGCTCCCGCTCGGCCTGACGCGCACGCCTTCAGGCGCTGCCGCCGCGCCCACCGGTCCCGCTGTGAACAGGGGCCGGTGGGCGCGGCGTTCGCTTGCCTCCGGGGGCGCCCTGCCCGACCGGGCGGCCGTCGCCTTCGGCGCCGTCTCAGTCCAGTACGGGCAGCTGCGCGAGGAAGTCGAGCAGCGCCGCGTTCACCTCGTCGGGGCGCTCCTGCTGGGTCCAGTGGCCGCAGCCGGGCAGCGTGACATTGGCGTGCAATCGCGGCAGCAGCTGGTCCAGGACGGGCAGCAGCCGGTCCATGCCGGGGAAGCCGCGGACCAGATCGCGGTCCCCGGCGACGTACAGCGCGGGTATGTCGATGCCCCGGTCGTGGAAGGGCGCGAGCAGCTCCCAGTTGCGGTCGATGTTGCGGTACCAGTTGAGGCCCCCGGTGAACGCCCGGTCGCCGTGCTCGGCGTAGTCGCGCGCGAAGGCGTCGATGTCGTCGTCGGTGAGCCAGCCGGGCAGCTCCTTCGGCTCCGGCATCGTGTCCAGCACCGAAGCGCCCTCGGGGATCACCCACGGCACCGGCGGGTCCGTGAACGGGCTGTCCCCGGAACCGCCGTACAGCAGCCGACGGAACGTCGACCGCACGTCCCGGGCCAGCTCGGCGTCCGCGACGCCGGGCTCCTGGAAGTACTGCTGATAGAACCCCTCGCCGAGCTGGGCGCGCAGAGCCGGCAGCGGCGCGGCCGTGCCGCGTGGCACCGGCGGCACGCTCAGCCCGGCGACGCCGCGCACCACATCCGGGCGGAGCATGGCGGTCGTCCAGGCGACCGGCGCGCCCCAGTCGTGCCCGACCACGACCGCCTGCTCCTCACCGAGGGCCCGTATCAGCCCGATCACGTCTCCGGTGAGGTGCAGCATGCTGTACGCGGAGATGTCCGCAGGCTGCTCGCTGCGGGCGTAGCCGCGCTGGTCGGGGGCGACGACCCGGTACCCGGCCGCGGCCAGCGGCCCGAACTGGTGCCGCCAGGAGTACCAGGACTCCGGGAAGCCGTGCAGCAGCAGGACCAGTGGTCCCTGCCCCTGCTCGGCGATGTGCAGCCGGACGCCGTTGACTTCGACGAACCGGTGCTCGACGGAAGGGGACTCGACGGAAGGGGGCACCTGTCCTCCTGCGCTCGTGCGTATGTGACCTGCGATCACTCCTGATGAACGGTTCGGGAGACGGTCTTGTTCCGCGTTCCGCCTTTTCGGAGGGGGAAGTTGAGGCGCCGTCATGGGGCCTCGCGCCCTACGGGGAGCGACCGGCCTTACGGTGCGACCGTCAGCCCGCGTCGCGCTCCCGCCCGGCGAGCTCGCCGGCGCCGCGCCAGGGGCGGGCCAGGACGAGCAGACAGCCGCCGGCCGCCACGAGTGAGCCGAGCATGATCAGCGCCATCGGCGCGGAGCTGTCCTCCCCGAACAGACCGACCAGCGGTGACGCGATCGCGCCGAACAGGAACTGGAGGCCGCCCAGCAGCGCGGAGGCCGCACCGGGCGCCGACCGGCCCAGCGTCTGCCCGAGGCTCATGGTGGCGGGGAAGACCAGCCCGATGCCGCACGTGGTCACGAACAGGGACAGCCACGTCCCGGCGAACGTCTCGCCCGCGACCGCGAGCACGACGACCTGCGCCAGCGCGCCGACCAGGGCCAGCGCCACCCCGGCGACCAGCAGGACGTTCAGCCGCACCCGGCGGGCCAGCCGCCCGAAGACCGCTCCGGCGGCCAGCATGCCGATGGCATTGACGGCGAAGATCAGCGAGTACGTCGTGGGGGAGACGCCGTGCAGGTTCTCGAAGACGAAGCTGGAGCCGGCGATGTACGAGAACAGCGCCGCCGCCGTGCAGCCGAGCACGAGCACGTACCCCATGAAGGCCCGCGAGCCCAGCAGCCGGCCCATCGCCCGGAACGTGCCGCGCACCCCGCCGGCGTGCCGCCGCTCCGGAGGCAGCGACTCCGGCACCTTGGCCACCACCGCCAACAGGAGCAGCACGCCGATGACGGTGAGCACGACGAAGACGGCCCGCCACGTGGACACCGACAGGACCGCGCCGCCGAGCACGGGCGCGGCCACCGGCGCGACGCCGAGGATCTGGGAGAGCACGGCGAAGTAGCGCGGGATGTCGGCCCCGTGGAAGCGGTCGGTGAGCACCGCGCGGGCCAGCACCATGCCGGCTGCGCCGGTCGCCCCCTGAAGGAAGCGGGCGGCGGTCAGTACCTCCACACCCGGCGCGACCGTGCACACCAAGGAGAACAGGGCGAAGCCCGCCGCCCCCGCGAGGAGCAGCCGCCGGCGCCCGAGGCTGTCGCTCAGCGGCCCGATGACGAGCTGGCCGACGACGAGCCCGGCCAGGAAGGCGGTCATGGTGAGCTGAATCGCGGAGCTGCCGGCGTGCAACGAGGCACCCATGGCGGGGAAGCCCGGCACGTACATGTCGGTGGCGAGCGGGGCGACGGCGGTGAGCGCACCGAGCACGGCGATCAGCGCGCCGGCACGCTTCGGGGGCGCGGCCGGGGCGGTGCCGGGTGTGTCGGGCGTGGCGGGGGCGCCGGGCGGGGCGTGCGCGGGGTCCGCGGCGGCGGGAGAGCGAGATATCATGGCAAAAAGATAACCGATGGTTCACCAGTTAACGAAACGGTCGACGACCGGCCGACCTGATCTGATCGACGAGCCGCATTCACCATTCACCATTGACCATGCACCGAGACCGAAAGGCGCTGCCGATGCTGCCTCCCCCCTCCCGCGTCCGTGAGCAGTGGGCCGCGCACCATCCCGGTCTGGACACCTCGCCTATGGAGGTGGTGGCGTTGCTCAAGCAGATCACCGCCCTGGTCGACCGCGCGGTCGAACCGCTCTACGAGGGGGCGCCGCTCACCGCGCCCGAGGTCGACCTGCTCATCCCGCTCCGGCACGCGGACGAGCCGGTGATCGCCCGCCGCCTCGCCGAGCGCATGAGCATCTCCCGGGCCGGCGCCAGCAAGGCGCTGGCCAAGCTGGAGAAGCGCGGCTTCATCGCCCGCACGCCGAACCCGGCCGACCGCCGGGCCGCCCTCGTCACCGTCACCCAGGCCGGCAAGGACGCCGTCGACGCCCTCTTTCCCCGCCAGCTCGCCATCGAGGCCGAGCTGCTGGAGGGACTGGGCGAGGACCGGGAGCACGTACTGAACGCCCTCGCCCGCCTCGCCGAAGTACTGCAGCAGGCCTCGGCGTCCTGAGCGGCGCGGGCCGTCCTGAGCGGACCGACCGGACCGTCCTGAGCGGACCGGGAGACGGCCACGTCCGGGCCGTGCGCGCGCTCAGCCCGCCCCGGAGAAGGTCTCCAGGAGGCGGCCCGGCGCGGCCTGCCGCCAGGAGTCCACGACGATGTCCCGCAGCTCGTCCAGGTCCTCCAGCGCGGCCAGCCGCACCCGCACCCAGGCGGAGCTCGCCTCATGCGGCGGCACCCAGAACTTCTCCGGCTCCGCCGCTATCAGCTCCCCCCGCTCCAGAATGGGGCACCGCACGGCGAAGGAGGTCTCGTCGTCGGGGAGCGTGAGGTACATCTTCCCGGCGACCCGGAAGGTGGGCATGCTCCAGGCTTCCTTCTCCACCGTCTCCGGCAGGGAGAGGGCGATCCGGCGTACGTCATCGGAGTCGGGCATGGGATCACCGTAAACCGCACCACTGACATCGGCCCGCCGGACCGACGGGCGGACCGCCCGCCCGGCCGTGACAGCCCTTGCTCAGGCAGCCGTCAGCATCCGTTGAGCACCGACGACAGCGCACTCTTCTCGGCGGAGTCGACGCTCAGCCCGTAGTAGTACTTCACCTGCACCCAGGCCCGCGCGTAGGTGCACTTGTAGGTGGCGCGGGAAGGCCACCAGGTGGCGGGGTCCTGGTCGCCCTTGGACTGGTTGACGTTGTCGGTGACGGCGAGCAGCTGCGGCCGGGTGAGGTCGTTCGCCAGGTTCTGCCGCTTGGCGGTGGTCCACGCGTACGCGCCGGAGTCCCACGCCTCGGCGAGCGGCACGAGGTGGTCGATGTCGACATCCGAGGCGGCCGACCACGTGGCGCCGTCATACGGCGAGTACCAACTGCCGCTGGTAGCGGCGCAGGCGGAGTCGGTGACGACGTTCGTGCCGTCGCGCTTGAGCACCGTCTCACGGGTGTTGCACGCCCCGCTGATGGTGATCCAGTGCGGGAACAGATCCCGGCTGTACCCGTCCCGCGAATGCTCGGCACCGACGCTGAGCGAGGTCAGATACGAACGGGCGGTGGCGGCACTGACCGGAGTGGGCAACTCGGCCTGCGCGGGGACCGTACCGAAGAGGCTCATGGCGGCAGTGGCGGCGGCCACCAGACTCGTGACGATGGCCCCACGGCGAACAGATATGTGCATGACAATCTCCTGGTTCCGAGACGGACGACGGTGTTCCGAGCAGAACAACTGCGGGGGAGTGGCGCGCTCATGGTCCCGCGCCGCCGTCTATGCGGGTAGACGTCGGAGGTGAAATCTGCGTGACTGCACGGCGGCAGCCCGACACAACGCCTTCGCCCCGCTCCTCAACCGCCCACCGAGACCGCCAAATGGAGCTCATCCGCGCCCGGTGACGCCCGCCTGATCAGCTCTTCGACTGCTCGGCAGCGTTGCTGCTGCGGCTCGACTCCAGGCCGCGCCGGAGCTGGTGCAGGCCGCGCCGGGCGTGGCTCTTGACCGTGCCCAGGGGCCAGCCGGTGCGTTCCGCGATCTGCGCCTGGGTGAGGTCGTCGTAGAAGGCCATGCGCAGCACCTGTTGTTGCGGCTCAGGCAGCCGGGCGAGCTCGTGGCTGAGCAGGACCCGGTCGAGTACCTCGTCGGCCCTGCCGGTCACCTCGGGGGCGAGCGGCAGGGCCGAGCCCGCCGCAGCGATCAGCCGAGCCCGGCGCGTGCGCGCCGCCAAGGTATCCGCGATCTTGTGCCGGGCGATTCCGATCAGCCACCCGGTGACCGGCCCGCGGCTCGCCCGGTACCGGTGCCGGTTCCGCCACACGGCGAGGAAGACCAGTTGGGTGACGTCTTCGGCCTCCTGCGAGTCGCCCAGTGCCTTCCGGGCCAGGGCGAGTACCAGCGGCTGCCAGCGGTGGTACGCGATGGCCAGGCACGCCTCACTGCCCGCGGCGAGCCGGCGCACGAGTTCCTCGTCCGTGAGCGATTCCCGCGTCGGGACGCCCGTGGGACGCGGATCGGGCGGGGGCGGCGATGCCGGTCGGAGCGCGGCGGTACGGTCTGCGGACATGGCGGCTGCTCCTCCTGACAGGGCCGGCAGGGCCTGACGGGGCGGAATGGCGGGGTGGAACGGCGGGGCGGAACGGCGGCACCATCCTGAAAATCCTTTGTCCGACTCGGCAACTCGCGTCGTTTGTGCGTCGTATGCTCGGCTCGTGGAGCGCGGACATACAGGGCACGCACACACAGAGCAAGCGCACACGGGGCCAGCGCACACCGGGCACGCGCACCGGCAGCCGGGCGGTGATCCCGGTTCCGCCGATACCGCGATGACGACGGGCGCTCTCGCCCGGCGCCTCGGAGTCGCGCCCACCACCCTGCGGTCCTGGGACCGGCGTTACGGTCTCGGTCCCGCCGTGCGCCCCGAGGGGCAGCACCGGCGCTGGACGCCGCAGGACGTCGCCGTACTGGAGGAGATGTGCCGCCTCACGTCGGCCGGCGTGCCCCCGGCCGAGGCGGCCCGCACCGCCAAGAAGTCGACCGCCGCGACGAGTCGACGAGAAGAGCGCGGTCAGCAACAGCCCGCGCCCGCGCTCCCGGCCTCCTCACGCAGCGCGCTGCGCCCCGGAGACGCGCGTCTGGAGTGCCGGGGCCTCATCCGCGCCGCCACCCGGCTCGACGCCCCGGCGATGGCGCACCGGTTGACGTCCCTCGTCGACGCGCACGGCCTGGTCACCGCCTGGGACGAGGTGATGGTGCCGACCCTGCACGCTGTCGGACGCAAATGGGAAACCACGTCCAGCGACCGCTACGTAGAGGCGGAACACCTGCTGTCCTGGCACGTCTCCAGCGCGCTCCGCCGTGTCACCGCGCCACCGCCGACGGCCGGCACGCCGCTGCTCCTGGCCTGCGTACCGGAAGAGCAGCACACGCTGCCCCTCGAAGCCCTCAACGCCGTGCTCTCCGAACGCGGCCTGGCCACCCGGATGTTCGGTGCGGCAGTACCGATCGACGCGCTCGCCGCGGCCGTACGGCGCACCGGCCCCCCGGCGATCGTCCTCTGGTCCCAGGTACGCGGCACCGCCAGCCCGTCCCTCGCCCGGCAGGTGGCCGCCACCCGGTGGGGCATGAGGGGCGCGCGCCGGCAACCCGCCGTACTGCTCTGCGGCCCCGGCTGGTCAACGGCGGGGCCGCAGCAACCAGGAATGCGCTACCCCCTCACGCTGCGCGACGCCCTCACGCTCCTGACGCAACTGCGCGAGACCGCCGGCGTCCCGTCAGCGAACTAGCGGAGACGGCTCCTCGGCGGGCCTTCGAGACCGTGCCGCCCCCGTCCCGGCCCCCGTCCCCGTCCGCCAATACCAGGAGGGGGGACGGGGACGGCGATGGCCAACGTCAGGTGCCGGCCTTGCGCCCGTAGACGTACACCTCGTCGCCGGTCTTCAGCAGTTTCCAGTAGCTCTTCGCGTCCGCGGGCCGCATGTTGACGCAGCCGTGCGAGCCCGGTGCCGACCACACGCTGCCGTCGATGGCATGGAACGCCTCGCCGCCGTCGAAGAACTGGCTGTACGGCATCGGCACGTCATACAGCGTGGAGACGTGATCCTTGTGGCGCCAGAAGACTTGGTGCAGTCCGGTGCGCGTCTCGTACTTGTTCCGTCCCGTGCGTACCGGCACAGGGCCCTTGACGAGCTTGTGGCCGTCCTGGATCCAGCTGATCTGCCGGGTCAGGTCCACGCACGCGATGCGGCCCTTGTTCACGGGGCAGTTGCCCGCCCGATTGGGGTTCTTCCCCGCGGCTCGCTGCTTCTTCACGACCTTCATCACGTTCCAGGTGACCGGCCCCGCGTATCCGTACTGCGGATAGATGCCGTGCGCACGCTGGAAATCCCGGATCGCGCGGCAGTCGCCGACCGACTGTCTGCCGTCGGCCTGCCGCCCGAGGAATCGTTCGGCCTCTTTCTGGTACGGGCCCTGCAGGCCGCCGCACGAGGAGCCGGAGGCGGCGTGCGCGGGCGCCGCCTGCAGCCCGACCACTAACAGCGGCGACAACAGCCCGGCCGCCGCCGCGTGAACAGCCCCGCGTCTCCCGCGAGATATGCGCGTACTCGTCATGGACCACCGCTTCCGTCTCGACGCCGTCCAGGCGTCCGCCAATGGGTGATTGCGCCGGATGAGGCCATGAACGCCTCATGAGTCCCTCGCGTCATCAGATTAGACGCCTATCAGCCGCCAAAACCGACGATTACCGAACAAGCGGCACCCGGTAGTGGCCCACGCCGGCGGCGCGGTTCGGCCCAGCGACACCGATGGCCTCTCGGAACTAACTTGCTCCGCAGCATACTTGTACAGCAAGATACTCAACGTGGCAGTCAACGAAGGGCTTCGGCAGCAGTGGTTGCGGGGTGTGCTGGACCTGTGCCTGCTCGCCGTGATCGCGCAGCGTCCGACCTACGGCTATGAGATGACGGTACGTCTGGCCGAGCAGGGCCTGGAGGTCGCCAGCGGCTCGATCTACCCGGCCCTGGCCCGGTTGCGCTCGCGGGGCCTGGTGGACGTGACGCGGCGTCCGGGGGCGGGCGGTCCGGTGCGTACCTACTACCACCTCACCGACGTCGGGCAGCGCGAGCTCGCGGAATGGACCGCGCAGTGGGGCGACTTCGCCGCCGGAGTGGCACGCGTACTGCCGTCGTGACGCACAGAGGACCAGGACCGGGACCACAGGATCAGGATCAAGATGAGGGCGAGGGTGGGGACGATGGCGCTTGACACGGTGGGGCAGGCAAGACGGGTGTGGAGACGGCTGGGCGTACTGGAGCAGGCCACGCAGGAGATGGCCGAGGAGCTGAGTGCCGACCTCGCGGCGGCCGCCGCCGATGGGCGTACGGCCGAGGACTACGTCGGCGGTGACGTCGCCGCCCTGGCGCGTACCTGGGCCGCCGAGCGCGGCCTGATCCGCCCTCGCAGGCGGGTCGGGCGCGTCGTCGCCGCCACCGTTCTGGGCGCGCTTCCGGGCGCCTTCATGGCCCTGTTCTTCGTCTTCGCGCCGTCATCGCGCTTCGCCGAGTTCGCCTTCGCGCCCGCCTCTCCCCTGGACAACTGGGCCGTACGGGCCGTCTCCGTCGGCCCGACGGGATCGCAGGTCTGGCTGGGCATGTCCGTGCCCGTCATCCTCGCCCTGTACGTCGTGAGCGCGCTGGCCGCCTACGCCGGCTCCCTGGCCGCGGTCTCCGCCGTCCTGCGCCACGGCGCCGATCCGCACCGCCGCCGGACCGTCAAGGCCATCGCCGTGGCCATCCCGCTCATCGGCATCATCGCCACCCCCGTAGGCATCGCCCTGGCCGCGGCCCTGAACTTCAAGGTGGTCGCCTTCCGCCCCGTCTGCCTGCTGGTCCTGTGCCTGCTCGTACTGGGCGTCGCGCTGGTACGCCTACGCGTGGTCACCCGCACCCCGGACACCACAGCAGCCGCCGCAAGCGCCTGAACGCACCGGCTCGCCTCAGCCGCGTTACAGAACAACCGCGACCGCTCCCACGAGGACGTGTTTACCGCCCACGCGGTCGGGCAGGCAGAAAAACACGTGCTTCGGACTTGTAGGCACGCCCCGTGGGAGAAGTGGCTTCCTGGCGGGCGCGTCTGGCTGGTCGCTGCTCCGCCCACGGACCCGGCAAGAAGAGCGTCGAGGACCAGGGAGAGCCAGGACCATGCTCAGCACGCCCCCCACGACCACCGAGAACGAGCCCCAGGGCGACATTCAGACCGAGATCCAGACCGAGATACAGGCCGAGACACAGAGCGGAATTCAGGGCGAAATTCCGAACGAGGACACGCGGCCCGCGCAGGAGCCGGCGGCGGCCGAGTCCACCGTGGCGCGGCGCGCCACCGCCCGTCGCCGCGGTGACACGGCCCGTACTCGCCCGCCGGGCAAGCCCGTCCGCCGGACCCGCCGGCAGCGCGATACCGCCCCCGCCACACGCCGGCGTGGCCGGCACTCGCACCATGACGCCCCGGACACTGAAGCCGACTTCCGCCGCCTGGCCACCCTGCCCGACGGTCCCGAGCGCGAAGCCCTCTCCCAGCGTCTGGTCTGCGCGTGGATGCCGATGGCCGAGCGCCTCGCGCTGCGCTTCCGCAACCGCGGCGAAACGGTCGAAGACCTGCAGCAGATCGCGGCCCTGGGCCTGGTGAAGGCCGTCAACGGTTACGACCCCGCCCACGGAACCGCCTTCGAGAGCTACGCCATCCCCACCGTCACCGGCGAGATCAAGCGGCATTTCCGCGACAACCTGTGGGGAGTGCACGTACCGCGCCGCGTACAGGAGCTGCGTAACCGTGTGCGCACCGCCCGGCAGGAGCTCACCCGCGGGGTGGACGACCACGGGCCCTCCCACCAGGAGATCGCCGAGCACACCGGGATGACCGAGGAAGAGGTCCGGCTCGGCAGCCAGGCCCTGGAGAGCTTCACCACGCTTTCCCTGGACGCCGAACTGACCGGCGCCGAGGACGGTTACTCCCTCCAGGACACGCTCGGGGAGACGGAGTCCGGCTTCGACCTGGTCATCGACCGCCAGACGGTCAAGCCGGAGCTGGAGGCCCTGCCGGAGCGCGAGCGGCAGATCCTGTACATGCGGTTCTTCCGCGACATGACCCAGAGCCGCATAGCCGAACAGTTCGGCATGTCCCAGATGCACGTCTCCCGCCTCATCACCCGCGCCTGCCGCCGCCTCGCCACACGAGTCGCCGACCCCGCCCCTCAGTGAGAAAGGCGGTGCGGCCCACCGGCCTCCGCTCCCGTCCCGGGCGGAGGCGTTCGGCTCGGCTGTCCGGGCGTTGTCAGTGGTCGCCGCTAGCGTGTTTCCCATGCGCTCCGGAATCGGCGGATGTTCGGTCGTTTCGGCGTCGGCCCGGTCGGCCGGCGATGGTGCGCAGGCGGTCTGCCATCCGGAGGCCCGCCATCGAAGGTGGAGCTGCGAGGAGCCAGGGAAATGCGCATCGTACTGAGTGACTTCATGAGCCTGGACGGCGTCGTTCAGGCCCCCGGCGGGGAGAAGGAGGACACCGAGGGCGGTTTCGCGCACGGCGGGTGGTCCATGCCGTACTTCGACCCGGAGAGCATGGGCCCCGCGATCGGCGAGGCCCTGTCGGCCACGGAGGCGCTGCTGTTCGGGCGGCGTACTTGGCAGGGCATGGCCGCCGCCTGGCCCGATCGGGCGGGGGACCCGTTCGCCGACCGCATGAACGAGATCACCAAGTACGTCGTCTCGGGGACCCTGTCACCGTCGGACCTGTCGTGGCACCACTCGAATCTGGTGCGGCCCGGTGACCTTCTCGATACCGTCGCGAGGCTGCGTGCCGAGCAAGGCGGCGACGTACAGGTCATGGGCAGCCCGACCCTCGCCCGCGCCCTGATCGAGAACGACCTGGTGGACGAGTACCGGCTGATGATCGAGCCGGTGCTGCTCGGCGGCGGCAAGCGGCTCTTCCCGGAGGACGGGCAGGCCCGCCCGCTGGAACTGGTCTCCTGCACAACCGCTGCGACCGGCGTACAAATCTGCGTCTTCCGCCCTGTGGGCCGCCGCTCGGCATAAGACGCAGCTCCGCCTGCCACCCGGCACCGATTGGTCCAGATCCGCCAGTCCATCGACCGCAGGTCTGGACCAATCTGTCTCGGTCCGCAATCATCCCGGTCATGACAAAAAGAGAACACGGCGTGACCGGCAAGGGCTTACGTCTACTTGGAGCCGCCCTGACACTGGCCGGCGTCGCGCAGCTGCCGCTCGCTCCGCCCTCCACCGCCGCCGAGGCGCCCGGCGTGCCCGCGGCGCACACCGCCCCGCAGGCCGATACCGGCACCGACACCTGCGCCGTCAAGTCCAAGCCCGCCGGCAAGGTGCTCCAGGGCTACTGGGAGAACTGGGACGGTGCGGCGAACGGCGTGCACCCCGGACTGGGCTGGATCCCCCTCACCGACTCCCGCATCGGAGCCCACGGTTACAACGTGCTCAACGCGGCGTTCCCCGTCATCCGCTCGGACGGCACCGTCCTGTGGGAGGACGGGATGGACTCGACGGTGAAGGTCGCCACGCCGGCCGAGATGTGCCAGGCCAAGGCGAACGGCGCCACGCTGCTGATGTCCATCGGCGGCGCTGCGGCCGGCATCGACCTCAACTCCACCGCCGTAGCGGACCGGTTCATCGAGACCGTGGTGCCGATCCTGAAGAAGTACAACTTCGACGGCATCGACATCGACATAGAGACGGGCCTCACCGGCAGCGGCAACATCAACCAGCTGTCGGCCTCGCAGGCCAACCTCATCCGCATCATCGATGGCGTGCTCGCCCGTATGCCCTCGAACTTCGGCCTGACCATGGCCCCCGAGACGGCCTATGTCACCGGCGGCAGTGTGACGTACGGCTCGATCTGGGGCGCGTACCTGCCCGTCATCAAGAAGTACGCGGACAACGGCCGCCTGTGGTGGCTGAACATGCAGTACTACAACGGCAGCATGTACGGCTGTGCAGGCGACTCCTACTCGGCCGGCACGGTCGAGGGCTTCACAGCCCAGACGGACTGCCTGAACAAGGGGCTCGTCGTCCAGGGAACCACGATCAGGGTCCCCTACGACAAGCAGGTACCGGGCCTGCCGGCACAACCGGGTGCGGGTGGCGGCTACCTGGCACCCCCGCAGGTGTCACAGGCATGGCGCACCTACAACAACGGCCTGAAGGGCCTGATGACCTGGTCCCTGAACTGGGACGGCTCGAAGAACTGGACCTTCGGCGACAACGTGAAGGCGCTACAGGGGCGTTGAGGCCGTTCGTCGACCGCGTGAACGAGATCACCAAGTACGGCCGACCATCCGCTCAGCTGATGATGATCCCGCCTTCATCCGGATGATTTCCGCTTCGGAAAACACGGCGACATAGCTGTGTACCGGCCCGTAGGCCGCAAGGGCTGGCAGGATGACTTCGCCGGATTTCCGCAGGTATTCGGTACCCGAGCACCTGCGGAAATGCCGACCGGCGGCGAAACGCCACTGCCTACGAGTGCCGAAGGAAAATCAGAGCGATGACAGATGTGGCAAGCCAGGGACCCGCAGCTGACGACGACCGCCCGGTGCTCACCAACCGGCAGGGTCATCCGGTCTACGACAATCAGAATCAGCGGACGGTCGGCGCGCGCGGGCCGGCCACGCTGGAGAACTACCAGTTCCTCGAGAAGATCAGCCACTTCGACCGGGAACGCATTCCCGAGCGAGTGGTCCACGCCCGAGGCGTGACGGCGTACGGGTACTTCGAGGGCTACGGGACCTGGGGCGACGAGCCGATCAGCCGGTACACCAGGGCAAAGCTGTTCCAGGAGCGCGGGAAGCGCACCGATGTGGCCGTGCGTTTCTCGACGGTGATCGGCGGCCGGGACTCGTCCGAGGCGGCCCGTGACCCGCGTGGCTTCGCGGTGAAGTTCTACACCGAGGACGGCAACTGGGACCTGGTCGGCAACAATCTGGGGGTGTTCTTCATCCGGGACGCCATCAAGTTCCCGGACGTCATCCACGCCCTCAAGCCCGACCCCGTATCGCACGAACAGAAGCCGGCCCGGATCTTCGATTTCATGTCGCAGACCCCGGAGTCGATGCACATGCTGGTGAATCTGTTCAGCCCGCGGGGAATTCCTGCCGACTACCGCCACATGCAGGGCTTCGGCGTGAATACGTACAAGTGGGTGAACGAGGAGGGCAAGACCGTCCTCGTGAAATACCACTGGATGCCCAAGCAGGGCGTCCGCAGCATGACCGAGGAAGACGCGGCCAATGTGCAGGCCGGGGAGCTGGGCCACGCGACGAAGGACCTGTACGAATCGGTCCAGCGGGGCGACCACCCCGAGTGGGAACTGCTCGTACAGATGATGGACGACCACGAGCACCCCGAGCTCGATTTCGACCCGCTGGATGACACCAAGACCTGGCCGGAGCAGGAATTTCCGCCCAAGCCGGTCGGCCGAATGGTCCTCGACCGAATGCCGGACAACTACTTCGCCGAGAACGAGCAGATCTCCTTCGGCACCGGCGTACTGGTCGACGGCCTGGACTTCTCCGACGACAAGATGCTCGTCGGGCGGACGTTCTCGTACAGCGACACCCAGCGCTACCGCGTCGGCCCGAACTACCTCCAGCTCCCGGTCAACCGGCCCAAGAACGCCACCGTGCACACCAACCAGCGCGACGGCCTCATGGCGTACGAGCAGGACCAGCACGGGAGCAATCCCGAGGTCAACTACGAGCCGTCGATCACCGGCGGGCTGCACGAGGCCCAGTACCCGACCCACGACGAGCAGGGGCCCGAGGTCCGCGGCCGGCTGACCCGTAAGCGCATCCCGCGGACCAACGACTACATGCAGGCGGGCCAGCGGTACCTCCTGATGGAGGACTGGGAGCGCGACGAGCTCGTCAAGAACTTCATCGACCTGATCTCCCAGTGCGACCGCGCGGTGCAGGAGCGGATGGTCTGGCACTTCCTCCTGGTCGAGAACGACCTCGGACTGAGGGTGGGCAAGGGCCTCGGCATCAGTCCCCAGGACGTGGCCGGCCTGCAACCACTGGCCAGCCAGGACCTTACGGACGAGGACCGCAAGCGGCTGTCGAACCTCGGGAACAACCCGCCGCGGGACGTCGCCGGTCTCACCATGACGCACTGCGTCCCCGATGAGCGGCATACGGTCACGCGCTGAGGCGTACCAGCCCCGCGCCGCCGCCCGACGTCACGACCGACGTCGAGGCTTTCCGCGGTTGGCCCCCTTGGTGCCACCGCCCCCCTTGGTGCCACCGCCCCCCTTGGCGCCGCCGGCCCGCTTCGAGCCGCCGGCGCCCTGGGGGCGGCCGGCACCACTTCGAGGACTCTTGCCGGTCGCCCTCCCGGTCGCCTTGCCGGTCGTCTTGCCGGTCGTCTTGCCGGTCGTCTTGCCGCTCGTGGGCTTCCGCCGCGCGCCCCCCGCCTCGCCGGCGCCCTTGCGCTTCGCGTCGGCGGGGGCCTCGGCCGGAGAGGAGGAGCGCCCCCTCGTGCTATTGACCGTTCGCCCGCGAACGATCCCGATGAAGTCCTCCACCTGGTCGGTGGTCCGCTCCTCCGGCCACGACAGCGCGACCTGCGAAACGGGGGCGTCCGTGACCGGCCGGTAGGTGAGGTCCCGGCGGTGGTGCAGGCGGGCGAGTGACTGCGGCACGATGAGGACACCGATGCCCGCCGCCACCAGCTCGATGGCGTCCGCCGTCGTCGCGGGGCGCTCGAACGCGGGCTGCCCCGGCAGGCTCTCCCAGTCGAGGGTGTCATCGAGGGGATGCAGTACGACCTCGTCGGCGAGATCCTCGACGGAAATCTCGTCCACCGCCGCCACCAGGTGATCCTTCGGGATCACGGCCACCGTGGTCTCGGTGTAGAGGGGGATCGCGCTGAAGTACGTACGGTCGACCGGCAGCCGTACGAAACCCGCGTCCGCGTCGCCGCTCCGCAGGAGGTCGTACGCCTCGGCGGGGGGCACCTGGAGCAGAGTCAGCGGAGTGTCCGGCAGCCGCTCGTTCCAGACCCGCACCCATTTGGCGGGTGTCACTCCTGGTACGTACGCGAGCCGGAACGAAGGGGATGCATCCGAGCCTGTCACCTGGCCAGGTTACCGGGCGTGGTCAAAGGCAGTGCACACGATCGATACCCTTGACACCATGACGTCGCACCAGACCACCCAGACGATGAAGCCTGCCACCGCGGCAAAGAAGCTGGGTGTGTACCTCCCCGCCACCCCCGCCGAGTTCCAGGAGGGTGTTGTTTCGCGCGCCGAGCTGAACGCCTTGCAGGCCGATCCCCCCGCGTGGCTGCAGGACCTGCGGCGCAACGGCCCGCACCCCCGGCCCGTGGTCGCCGCGAAGCTGGGCATCTCCATCTCGGGTCTCGCGCGTGGCGGGATCACCGAGGCGCTCACCACGGAGCAGATCGACGCGCTGAAGCAGGAGCTTCCCGAGTGGCTGCAGAAGGAGCGCGCCACGCAGGCCGAGGTCCGGAAGGAAGCTGTCCGGATCAAGGAGAAGAACGCCGAGCGGGCCGACGAGCCCAAGCAGTAGCCCCGCCCACCGCGCCGACCGCGCGTGAGGTCTGCGTCCCACCGGTCGATGACCGGCGGGACGGCTCACGGTCATGCGAGGGCTTCGGTCATACGGTCTCGGCCTCCGCGCCTTCGGTCATACGGTCTCGGCCTCCGCTCGCAGAGCGACCGGACGCGGAGCGCGCAGTACGGCTGCCGTGCAGGCGGCGACGGCGCACAGGGCCACGGGCAGGAAGAACGTGAGGTTGAGCGGGGCGAGGTGGGTCAGCGGTCCGATGACCGCCGGGCCGGCGAGCATGCCGAGGTAGCCGAGGCCGGCGACGCGGGAGACGTTGACGCCGGCTGCGTCCTGGTCGACGTGGCCCGCGGCGCTGAACAGCTGCGGGATGCAGCCGGAGAGGCCGGCTCCGAATACGGCCCAGCCCGTCAGGGCGAGCGGAATCCAGGGGGAGAGCGCCGCCACCGTCATGCCGAGCGCGGCCAGGGCGGCCCCGTAACGGAGGACGGCCACCGCACCGAACCGGCCCGCCACGCGGTCGGCGAGCAGCCGGCCGACGGTCATGGTGGTGGAGAAGGCACCGTACGCGAGCGCCGCGGTGGCCGGCGGTGCGTCCAGTACGTCCCTGAGGTGCAACACGCTCCAGTCGTTGGCCACGCCTTCGCAGAGCATGAGCATCAGCGCGAGTGCGGCCAGGAGCCAGATGCGCCGGGGAGTCCGATGACGGCGCGCCGCTCCCGTAAGCCCCGAGGAGCTCTCTGCGGTACCGGAAGTCTCCGTCGTATCGGAGGCAGTACGTGCAGTACGTGCAGTACGCGCGGATCGCAGCAGCCCGCCCGCCGCCGGTGCGGCCACGGCGAGGCCGAGGACGGCCACCGCGCCGAGGGTCGCCGCGGGGCTCCAGCCCCAGCTGAGCGTGCGGGCTCCGACCAGCGCCGCGAGGACCCCGCCGATGGAGAACGTGGCGTGGAAGGCGGACATGACGGGGCGTCCGTAGGCCCGCTCGACCAGGACCGCGTGGGCGTTCATGCTCACGTCGAGGCAGCCGTTGCCGAAGCCGAGCAGCAACAGGGACGCGGCGAGTGCCCAGACGTTGGCGGCGAGGCCGGGCAGGACGACGGCCGCGCTGCACAGGGCCGCGCTGAGCGGTACGACGGTACGGGCGCCGATGCGGTCCGTGAGCGGGCCCGCGATCTGCATGCCTGCGAAGGCACCGAGTCCGAGCAGGAGCAGGAGCCAGCCGAGTACCGCGTGACTGATTCCCGCGCGGTGTTCGACGGCGGGGATGTGGACCACCCACATGCCCAGGACGAAGCCGTTCAGAGCGAAGTAGGCAAACGTGGCCACTCGGCCGTGCCGTAGAGATCTCTCCATCCCGCGAACATAGCGAACAGTTCCGGTGTGCGTAAGGTTGAAATACGCACACGATTGCTGTTCTATCCGAGTGTGGCAACGACAGCGAGTACGGATCGGCTGAGGCTGATCACCGAGGCCGTGCGCGAGGCGGGGAGCATCGGCGTCGCGGAGCTGGCCGCCCTGACCGGCGCGTCGGAGATGACCGTCCGCCGCGACCTGGAGGTGCTGGCCGGCCAGGGGGTACTGGAGCGTTACCGGGGAGGCGCGCGCAGTCTGCTGCTGCGCGGCGAGGAACCGCCGTTCGCGCTGCGGGCGCAGGAGGGGACCACCGCCAAGCGGCGCATCGCCGCCGAGGTCGCCGCTCTGATCGCCGACGGGGAGTCCGTCGTCCTGGACAGCGGCACCACCTGCCTGGCGGTGGCCCGTGCGCTGGAGGGCCGTCGGCTGACGGTGATGCCGCTGTCCCTGCACGCGGTGAACGCACTGACCGGGGCGCCGCAGCTGACCCTGCTCGTCCCCGGCGGCCGCCCCAGGCCGGGGGAGTTGGCGCTCACCGGGCCCCTGACGGAGGCGTCGTTGGCGGCCTTGCGTTTCGATACCGCGGTGATCGGCTGTTGCGGGCTGAACGCGGCGAACGGCCTGACCGCGTACGACTTGGACGACGCGGCGGTCAAGCGCGCGGCGATCGCCTCGTCCCGCCGGGTCATCGCGGTGGCGGAGGGCGGCAAACTGGCCCGCACGGCGCTGGCCCTTGTCGCTCCGGTCGCTTCCGTACAGGTCGTCGTCACGGACGAGGACGCCGCGGAGGAGGAGACGGATGCCTTGGCCGCGGCCGGGGTGAGCGTACGGAGGGTGTGAGCCGCTAGGTACGAGAGTCGTGGCCGGGCCCGGGGCCCGCTCTGGATCCGTCCTCCCCGTGGCGGGATTCCTCCGCCGCGAGGGCGGGGATCACGCCGCCGGCGAGTACGGTCCTGCGGCGACCGGCCGGGAGCCGGTGCCGTACCCGGTACTCCTCCTGCCGCGTCACATTCGTGACGACAAGTGGGGACTCGGCGGAGTCGGAGGCATTGGAGGCGTCGGGGGCGAGCGCGGCGTGCAGATTCTCCATCCGCAATTCGTCGTCCTGCTGGATGCGGTCGTAGTCCGCCGGATCCTGGAACTCCAGGGCGAGGACGCCGAAGTTGGCGAGGTTCTGCCAGTGGATGCGGGCGTAGGACTTGGCGATCACGGCGCGCAGGCCGAGGTAACGGGGCGTCAGCGCGGCGTGTTCGCGGGAGGAGCCCTGTCCGTAGTTGTCACCGGCCACGACCACATGCCCGCCACCCTGCTCGTCTCCTTGTGCGCTGTCCCGGTGGGCTGCCGCCCGCTGCGGATACTCCGGGTCGATGCGGGTGAAGGTGAAGTCGGCGAGGCGTGGGATGTCGGACCGGAAGGGCAGGGCCTTCGCGCCGGCGGGGGAGATCTCGTCGGTGGAGACGTCGTTGCCGACCTTGAGCAGTACCGGTGTCCGCAAGGTGTCGGGCAGCGGGTCGAGGTCGGGCAGCGCGGAAATGCCCGGCCCGCGCTCCAGCTCGACCGCAGCGGCCTCGTTCTCGGACAGAGGCGGTTCCAGCATCGCGGTGTTGACCGGTCCGCGGCGCAGAGTCGGCAGGTCGGTGGGGTGGTCGGTGGCGGTGTCGGCCGCCCAGTCGCGGGGGTCGGTGATCACTCCGGTCAGTGCGGAGGCGGTGGCTGTCTCCGGTGAGCACAGCCAGATCCTGTCGTCCTCGGTACCGGAGCGTCCGGGGAAGTTGCGGGGGAAGGTGCGCAGGGAGTTCCGGCCGGCTGCGGGGGCCTGGCCCATGCCGATGCATCCCAGGCAGCCGGCCTGGTGGATGCGGGCGCCGGCGGCGATCAGATCCAGTACGGCGCCGGAGCGGGTGAGCTCCTGCAGCGTTTCGCGGGAGGTGGGATTGACATCGAAGCTGACTCCGGGGGCGGTCTGCCGCCCCTTGGCCATGGCCGCGGCAACGGCGAAGTCCCGCAGGCCGGGGTTGGCCGAGGAGCCGATGACGGCCTGATGGGCGGGCCGGCCGGCGGCTTCTCGTACGGGCACGACATTGCCCGGAGAGGTGGGGCGGGCGATCAGCGGTTCGAGCGCGCTCAGGTCGATCTCGTCCGTCCGGTCGTAGCGGGCATCCGGCTCGGCGGCCAGCGGCCGGTAGGCGTCCTCCCGGCCCTCGCTGCGCAGGAAGTCCCGTACCGCCTCGTCGGAGGGGAAGACGGTCGCGGTCGCGCCCAGCTCCGCTCCCATGTTGGCGATCACATGGCGGTCCATCGCGCTCAGACAGGCCAGGCCGGGCCCGTGGTACTCGATCACCTGATTCACCGCGCCTTTGACGCCATGGCGCCGCAGCATCTCGAGGATCACGTCCTTGGCGCTCACCCACTGCGGCAGGGTGCCGGTCAGCCGTACGCCCCAGATCTCCGGCATGGTGAGACGCAACGGCCGGCCGGCCATGGCGAGCGCGACCTCCAGCCCGCCGGTACCGATGGCCAGCATGCCCAGCGCGCCCGCGGCACAGGTATGCGAATCGGACCCGGCCAGCGACTTGCCCGGAATCCCGAAACGCTGCATGTGGACGGGGTGGGAGACACCGTTGCCGGGCTTGGAGTACCAGACCCCGAAGCGGCGGGCGGCCGAGCGGAGGAAGGCGTGGTCCTCGGCGTTGCGCCCGTCGGCCTGCAGGATGTTGTGATCCACGTACTGCACGCTCACCTCGGTACGGACCCGGTCCAGGCCGATGGCCTCCAGCTCCTGCATCACCAGGGTGCCGGTGGCGTCCTGGGTGAGGGTCTGGTCGATGCGCAGCCCGATCTCGCTGCCCGGCTCCAGCACGCCGTCCACGAGGTGGTCCGCGATGAGCCGGTGCGCGAGAGTGCCGTCCGTCCTCGCCCGCGAGCTTGCCGCCATGCCCGCCTCCTGCACTGCGCCGGTGGGGTGTACCGCGGCCACGGGTACCCCGGTGCGGGGCAGGTGATTCTCGCTGCCACGTCAACCGGTGCACCGCCAGTGGGTTTCGGCTACTGCGCCCGCCGCGTTTCCCCAGGTCAGCGCGGTGCTCTCCCGGATCGACGCGGCCGGGCGCGCAAGCTGTGGCCCGTGGCCAGTGCTCGCCCCAGGCCGGGAGGGGCTCCCGGGCCTCTATGGTCGCTGTGTCGGTACTGGCTGAAGTGCGGGCCAGCGGGCGAGCATGCGTTGGCGCATAGTGGTGCTGAGGCTGCTCAGGCCGCTGAGAGAGGGGTGGTCGGCCGTCATCCGGCTCACGACCCCGAGCCGATGGACGAGCCGTTGCCGGGCGGTCGCGGTGCCCCACTTCCAGTCCCGATGCGGAATCCGGGCCAGATGATCGGTGCTTTCGCGGTGTGCCCGCTGAACCAGCGCGTCGCCGCGGAGCAGCCAGCCGGCGCACGCGTCGGCGAGCGCATCTCGCGCTTCGTCCCCCTCGTGCGCTTCGGATCCGGTCACGGTGCGCCACTCCTCGCGGTATGCGCGCTCCGCCCGTTCCAGCAGCGGCTCCGACGCCGAAGTGACACACCAGCAGGTCGGAAAGCCGATGCGCAGATAGGCCAGCTCCATCAAGCCGCTGCCCAGCGACGCCTGCTCGAAGTCGATGAATCTGACCCCCGTGGCGGTGTGGAGGTCATTACCAGGACACGGATCCCCGTGGAGAAGGGCATGCCCAGGTGCCTGATCGAGCCGGCTCACGAGATCATTGAGTTCTTCGGACACGCCGGATACGCCGGAGACGTCTGTCACGTCAGACACGCCAGATGTGACAGGAACGTCCAAAGACCTGGCCAGCTGCAGGAAAGACTCGATATCGGTCTGGTTCGGGCCCTGCCACCGGGGAAGTACGCCAACGTCCTCCGGGCGCGCGGTGGCATGCAGCCGCGCCAACGCGGCCGCGTAGCCGACGATCCAGTCGTCGGCCGGGCGTTGGTGATCCAGATGCTCCAGCACCAGGACCCGCTCGCCGGGATCGGTGGCGAGCAACGCGGGCACCACGGGAATCTCCGCTCGGGCGGCGAGCCGCAGGGCGGCCACCTCGCGGGCGTATCGCTCGTCGGCGTCAGGACCGTCGACGATCTGCTTCACCACCGCCGTTGCCGCTGGCAATTCGACGCGCCACACGCGCGAGCGGGGGCTGCTGCTGAGCTTGCGAGAGCGCCTGGGCGACCCCAACTCGGCCCGCAACTCGTCCCCGTACGGCAGTCGTGACCACATGCGCCCATCCTTCCACTCCGTCGGATTGCTCACTCGGGGTCGAGCGCCCCGTCCCACAGCTTGCGTTCGTCCGACCGCGGGTCCGGGACCGTCTCGTTGACCGGCTTGTTGTCCCGGTGGAAGGTCATGACGGGACGCTCGGCGGTGTTGTAGTGGCTCCATTGCGCGAGCTCGCCCGTGCGCATGAACTCGATCCAGGCGGAGTGCATCGCCTCGGCCAGGTCCTGGGGCGGGTCGGTGAGCAGTTCGTCGACGCCGGGGGCTTCGAGGGTCTGCCACACGAAGGGAATCTCCGCCACGTGACAGGCACCCAGGGCGGCGCTCCCGGTGCGGGCCTTGGGCGTGCGCCAGCCGAATTCGTAGACGTATGTCGCGGCGCCGCCGCCGGCGCCTGCCCGGGCCTCGGCGACACGATAGGAGGGGATCCGGAAGAGCCGATCGGTCATCACCGCGGCGAACACCTCCGCGGGGCTCTCCCGGGGGTAGGCCCGCGTGGCGCGGGATGCGTACTGGTCGTACAGGTCGCCGCTGTCCGGCACTCCGTACACAGCGAGGCGTTCCTTCCATGCCTGCGGCGTGGTGTCCGACGGCGCGGACAGTGCGAAGTAGCGATGCTCCTCGGTGTTGGTGCCGATGAGCAGCGGAATGTCCCCGCCGGCGCCGTCGAAGGCAATGGCGTCGATCGGCCGCCGCGTGAGGAGCTCGCCGTCGATGACCGGCATGAGGGACATGCCGCAGGAGTCGATGGTGCTCCGGCCGTACTTGTGCGGATCTGCGCTCTGGACGATGCGTTCGTGGACGGTGGTCTGCGCGGTAACGATGTCGCTGGGGGCGACCTGGGAAAGTGCCTCGTAGTTCGCGGTGACGCCGAGTTCCTTGGCGATTTCCTTGATCACGAGTTCGGCGTCGTCGGTCGACTGCGTGGCGTGTGCGCTGCCGCTCTGCACGATGGCCTTGTGGCACAGGCCCCGGTCGGTCGACAAGAGGGTGAGGATGCTCATGGCGCCGGCGGACTCACCGACCAGCGTGACGTTGCCGGGATCTCCGCCGAACTGGGCGATGTTCTCCCGTACCCACTCCAGAGCGAAGATCAGGTCCAGCAGTCCCCGGTTCGCCGGGGCGGGGGCGTCCGCGATGTAGCCGAACCCCTCGACGCCGAGCCGGTAGTTGACGCTCACGCAGACCACGCCATCCCTGGCGAACCCGGCACCGTCGTATGCGGTACCGGCCGAGGAGCCCCGGAGGAAGGCGCCACCGTGGATCCACACCATGACCGGCAGAAACACGGGGACATTGGCCGGCGCCCACACGTTGAGGTTGAGCCAGCCCTCCTCGCTGTCCACCGGTTCCCGGCCGCCGAGCAGGGCATCGTACGGCCCGCCCACGGGCCGCGGCGCCCTCGGCCCGAATTCGTGGGCCGGGCGTACACCCTCCCAGGGCTCCGGGGGAACCGGCGGCGCGAATCGGTTGGCACCCGTAGGCGCCGCGGCGTAAGGAATGCCGAGAAACCGGGCGATGTCCCCCTCGATCAGCCCGGAGACCTCGCCGTAGGTGGTCTGCACAGTGGTCGTGCCGGTGCCTGCCACGTGTTGTCCTTCCGTCCGCAGTCGGTTGAGGAGCTCACGCAGCATCTTGCCCAACGTGCGCGCCGCGGCACCCGCGGTGGGAGAGGGACGTGCGGTGGGTGGTGTGCCGACGCACCGTCAGGCCGGACCACCCTCCGCGGTCGGACACCGGCTCTCAGATCCCCGGCGCGAGTTCCGGCCCCATGTAGCGCTCCAGGAAGGCCCGCGCGTAGGCCGGGTCGTCGCGCAACCGGAAGAGCCGGGCCCGGCGCAGCCGTTCGACGTATGCCGCGTCCGGGGCGCCGGGGGGCGGGCCGTGCTGGAGGTGGAGCATGAAGTGGCTGAACTCCTGCACCTGCCACACATCGGCCAGGCGCCGCCGCGAGTAGGCGGCCAGTACCTCGTCGACCTCTCCGGCGGCACCCTCGGAGAAGTGCTCGCCCAGGGCGGTCGCGAGATCGGCCGCGTCGGCCATGGCCAGGTTCATTCCCTTGCCGCCGGAGGGCGGCACGATGTGCGCGGCGTCACCCACCAGCGCCACTCGCCCCAGATGCATGGGCTCCACGACCCGGGTCCGCATCTCCACGAGAGACCGGTCGAACACCGGCCCCCGCGGCAGCGTCCCCGGCGACAGCGCCAGCCGGCCCTCCAGCTCCCGCCAGAGGCGTTCCTCGGGCCAGTCCTCCAGGCTCTCGTCCTCCGTCACCTCCAGATACAGGCGCGTCACCTCCGGCGAGCGCAGCATCTGCCCCGCGAATCCGTTGGGGTGCTGGCCGTAGACGGTGTGCGGCGCGAAGGGCGGAGTCTTCGCCAGGACACCGAGGAGCCGAACGCCGTGCCGCACGTCGTACTCGGTGAAGGCGTCGGCGGGCAGGGCGGCGCGCACGGGGCCGTGCTGGCCGGCTGCCTCCACCACCACCTCGGCGCGCACCGCCGTGCCGTCCGCGCACCGCACCACCGGCAGCCCCCGCTCGGTGCCCAGACCGACGACGGGGCGGCCCAGCAGCGCGGCTGCGCCCGCCGAGACGTATCCGTCCAGCAGGTCGGCCACCACCTCCTGCTGCGGGTAGACGAAGCTCGGGGCGTCGCCGCACAGGTCCGCGTAGTCCAGTCGCACGATCTCGCCCTCACACCGGAACTCGCACGCGGTGTGCGGCAGGCCCTCGGCGCGCAGCCGCTTGGAGAGTCCGAGCCGGTCCAGGAGCTGTACGGTGCGGCGTTCCAGGAAGCCGGCACGGGCCCTGGCCGCCAGCTGGTCGCGGTCGAACTTGTCGATCACCACGCAGGCGACGCCCCGCTCGTGCAGCAGCGTCGCCAGGGTCAGTCCGGCGGGCCCGGCGCCGACGATGGCCACCTGGGTTTCGATGGTCCCCACCACAGTGCTCCTTCGTTCGTGCTGAGCAAAAGGGTAGGGAGCCGCCGCAGAGACAAGCACAGCGGGGTAAACCTCCCCGCCGCACGGGACGCCGTACTGCGTCCCGTCACGAGGACCGGGCGCCCGCGCGCCCTATTGTGCCGCGGTGTGGTCCATCCCGGCCATGAGTGCCTGGTGGCTGCAGCGGACGTGTTCGCGCATCACCCGTTCGGCGCCGTCGCCGTCCTTGGCGAGGATCAGGCTGAGTACGCGGTGGTGTTCGTTGTCGGACTCGTTCAGGCGGCCCGGCTGGGACAGCGACGTGCGCACCAGGCGTGCGTAGGCCAGCTGGTTCATCAAGGTGCGGTAGTGCGCCTCCAGCTTGCTGTTGTCGGCGCCGCTGACGAGCAGGTCGTGGAATTCGTGTACGAGTGAGGCGTACCGCTCTGTGTCGCCGGACCGGACGGCTTCGTCGGCCGCCCGCATGTTGGCCTCCAGGAGTTCCACCTCGGGGACGTTGCCGCGGAAGGCCAGCAACCGCGCGGCGGCGCCCTCCAGCAGTTCCTTCATCTGGAACAGCTCGGTCAGCTCCCGCCGGGACGGCACCGCGACGAAGGTCCCGACCCGCGGGCGGATCTCCACCAGTCCCTCGATCTGCAGCTGCTTGAGGGCCTCGCGGATGGGGGTGCGGCTGACGCCGAAGGTCTCGGAGAGCGCCATCTCCGAGAGGCTGGAGCGCGGCGGCAGCTCACCGCTGATGATCATCCGCCGCAGCTCTTCGGCGACCCGGGACTGCATGCTCGTCTGCTGCAGCCGTTTCCCTGTCTTCCCCGTGGGTTCTTGCATGGCACCAGATGCTAGGTTCCCCGAACGGAGACCGTCAATTTCGCCTGACGTGCTGCCGTGGGCGTTAGACGGCCTGCCATGGGTGCTTACTGCCATGCAAGAGTCCTCGGGTTCCGGGGCGGGACGTGGCTCATGACCGGAGGACGAACGGATCGCCCACCGGCTCCTCGCTGGTGTTGATCCACACGCTCTTCAGCCGGGTGTACTCCCGGATCACCTCCGTGCCGTGTTCGATGCCCGCGCCGCTGCCCTTGAAGCCGGACCGGGGCGACATCGGCGACATCGACCGGTAGGTGTTGGCCCAGACCGTGCCTGCCTCCAGGCGCGCTGCCATGCGATGGGTACGGTTCAGGTCACGCGTCCAGACACCCGCCGCCAGGCCGTACGCCGAATCGTTGGCGAGGGCCACCGCCTCGTCCTCGGAGCCGAAGGGCATGACGGTGGCGACCGGACCGAAGATCTCCTCCTGGCAGATCCGCATCGTGTTGTCGGTGCCGGTGAAGACGGTGGGGGAGTAGAAGTAACCGCCCAGCCCCGTCTGCGGCCGCGTCCCGCCGCAGACCACCTTGCCGCCCTCGGCCTGTCCCAGTTCCACGTAACTCTCCACCTTCGCCAGCTGATCGGCGAGGGCGAGCGGCCCCAGCTCGGTGGTGTCCTCCAACGGGTCGCCGATCCGGATCGTCGCGGCCCGCGCGGTCACCCGCTCCAGGATCTCGTCGTACACCTCGCGGTGCACGAGCACCCGGCTGCCCGCCACACACGTCTGCCCCGCGGCCGCGAAGATCCCCGCGATGACGCCCATGGCGGCCGAGTCGAGATCGGCGTCCGGGAAGACGATGTTCGGCGACTTCCCGCCGAGCTCCAAAGTGCAGCGTACGAGACGGTCGGCGCAGGTCCGGGCGATGCGGCGGCCGGTCTCCGTGGAGCCGGTGAAGCTCACCTTGGCCACGTCGGGGTGCTCGGTCAGCGGTGCGCCCGCCGTGGCGCCGAAGCCGGTGACGACGTTGACGACGCCGGGCGGGAAGCCGGCCTGCTCGAAGAGGGGAGCGAGGGCGAGCAGTGAAGCGGAGGTGTGCTCGGAGGGCTTGACGACCACGGTGTTCCCGGCGGCGAGCGCCGGCGCGAGCTTGGTGGCGGTCAGTAGCAGGGGGGAGTTCCAGGGGGTGATCGCGCCGACCACGCCGACGGGCTCGCGCAGTGTGTAGTTGAGCAGCTCGCGGCTCGCACCCGGGATCACCTCCCCATGGATCTTGTCGGCGAGGCCCGCGTAATAGTGGAAGTACTCGGGAATTCCGGCGAGTTGGGCGCGCATCTCGCGCAGCAGCTTGCCGTTGTCCAACGTCTCGGTCCTGGCCAGCTCCTCGGCGTGCTCGCCGATCAGATCGCCCAGGTTGCGCAGCAGCCGACCGCGCCGGGTCTGGCTCAGGTCCCGCCAGCGCGGGTCCTCGAAGGCGGTACGCGCGGCGGCGACGGCGCGGTCGACATCGGCGGCGGTGCCGTTCGCGGCCTCGTACCAGGGCTCGGCGGTGGCCGGGTTCAGGCTGCGGAAGTACTCGCCGGAGGCGGGCGCACTCCACTCGCCTGCGATGTAGTGGTCGTGGCGCGGCAGTCGCGCGGGTGCGGTCATCAGCGGAAACACTCCTGTCCGGTGTGCGTGAGGATCGCCGAGGAGAGGTCGTCGGGACGCTCCAGCGGCAGCAGGTGGCGGGCGTCGGGTACGACCGTGCCGCGGGCGCCCGGGATGCGTGCGGCCAGCCGCCGGGTCATCTCGGGGGTGGAACCCGGGTCCTCGGAACCTGTGAGGGCGAGGGTCGGTGCGGTGATCCGGGGGAGCAGGGGCCACAGCCCGGTGTCGGCGGTCGCGAAGACGTCGTAGCAGGCGAGGTAGGAGGTGCGGTCGGTGTGCAGCAGTGTGTTGTGTACTTGTTCGGCGAGTTCCGGCTCGCGCGCTCGCCAGGCGGGGGAGAACCACCGGTCGACCGCTGCCCGGGCCGACGCGCCGAAGTCCTCGGCGGCCCGCCGCCTGCGCCGGGCCACCGCCGCGCGCTCGGCCTCGGACCGCGCGGCGACGGAGCTGACCAGGGTGAGCGAGGACACCAACTCGGGGCGGGAGACGTCGAGTTGCTGTGCCACCAGCGCGCCCAGGGAGAAGCCGACCAGATGCGCGGGTCCGTTCAGCAACGCGGCCACGTCCCCGGCCAGCTCGTCGAGTGTGACCCCGGCCGCCGCTGCCGGGGAGGCGCCGTGCCCGCGCAGGTCGGCCGCCAGGACGCGGTGGCGCGCGGCCAGTGCCGGTACGCAACGCTGCCACATGCCACGGTCGAGCCCGACACCGTGCAGCAGTACGAGGTCGGGTCCGCTGCCGTGCACCTCATGGCTCAGTGTCACCGGACCCGTGGTGCCCACCGTGCTCACTGCTCCGTCGTCAGCGGCGCCAGCCGGGCCTGCGGGCGGCCCTGGGAGGCGGCCGCGAGGCCGATGACGATCTCGTCGGCGCGCGGTCCGTCCGGGACCCGTACCTCGATGGTCTGGTGGTGCGAGCGGATGGTGGCGTCCGTGACGTGCTTGAGCGGGATGTCGAAGACCGTGCCCGCCGCCGCCCGCTTCTCCACGGCCGGCAGCAGTGTTGTCGCACTCGCCGCCTTGCGGAAGTGGTCGCCGAACTTGAGCGTGTGGATCAGCGCCGAGCCGTGTTCGACCTCCCCGTCCAGGCCCACGATGGCGGCCTTCCCGTACGCCTCGACCGGTGCGCCGAGCGCCTCGACCACCCGCGGGGCCAGCAACTCGCCCAGCTTCGGGGCGACTTCGTCGATCCCCGGCAGGAGGTCCTGGACGAAGCCCTGTCCGGCCCACGGGTTCTCGATGACCGCGAGTACCACGGCGGTGCGGGCGGGCGGGTCGACCGCGCGGCCGCCCTCGGTGTGGATGTTCTCGGTGAAGGTGACGATCTTTCGGATGTTCACTGTGCTGTCTCCAGGTTCGGGTTCAGGTTCGGATTCACGTTCAGGTCGGCGAGGCGGACGGCGGGGTCGGTGACGCGGTCCCCGATCCGTGCGTTGGGACGGGGGCCGGACGCGCCGGCCGCGACGACGACGATCTCGTCCGGGCGGGGCGCGTCGGGAATGCGGATGTGGCACGTCTGGTAGTGGGACCGGGTGGCGGCCGCCGTCTTGTGCCACACCGGCACGGTGAGGGGCTCACCGGCCGCGAGCCGGTCGTCGCTGAAGACGATGATCGAGGTGCCCTCGGCCAGCTCCCGGAAGACATTGCCGAAGAACGGGGTGTGGATCAGCGCACCGCCGTGCTCGATCTCTCCGTCCAGACCGACGATCGCGGCCTTGCCGAAGGACTCCAGGCGGTCGGTGCCACCCAGCGCCTCGGCCACCCGGTCGGTCAGCAGTCGCGCCAGCCCCGGGGCGATCTCCTCGACCTCCGGCTGGAGATCGGCGACGAAGCCGCGCCCGGCCCAGGGGTTGCGGATCACCGCGGCGGCCGCGGCCCGGCGCACCGGCACGGCGACCGGCCGGCCGAGTTCCAGCAGTACCTCGTCGACGACGGTGACCACCTTGCGTACGCCCATGTCCTTGGGTACGTCCACGTCCTTGCCTACGTCCATGTCGTCCTTGCGTACGTCCATGTCACGCACCGGTGACGTCGGCGCCGGCGGTGAACTGCGGCATGACCTTGTCGGCGAACAGTTCCAGGCTGCGCATGGCCTTGTGGTGCGGCAGGCCGGGGTGGGTGGTCCACAGCAGCAGATGCTCCAGGCCGACCTCGTCCCGCAGCTCGGCGATCTTCTCGGCGACGTGCTCGGGGGTGCCGACGAGCAGGTTGCGCTGCTGGAGGAAGTCGAACGACAGCTCGTGCGCGTCGGTCAGCTCCTCGCCGGCTTCCATCATGTTGCCGAGGCCGCGCCAGTGCGTGATCCACCGGTAGGTGTTCATCAGGGCCTCTTCGAAGTCGGCCCGGGCCTGCTCCATGGTGTCGGCGACATAGACGTCCCGGACCAGCCCGATGCCCTCGCCCAGCGCGTACTCGCGGCCCGTGGCCTCGCTCGCCGTGTCCCGGTACAGCGTGAAGCGCTCCTTGAGCGCGGAGACCGGCGGCAGCCAGAACATCCCCTGCACGCCCTCGGCCGCGGCGGCCTTGATCGAGCGGGGACTGTCGATCACCTGCCAGAGCGGCGGGTGGGGGCGCTGCAGGGGAGAGGGCGTGACCTGCATCTTCGTGATGACCCCGGCCTCGGTGTAGTCCGGGGTGGCGGGGGAGAGCGGGTGGTTCCACCGCACGCCCGGCGCCGGGAACTCGTGGAACCGTCCCTTGTGGGCGAAGAACTCGCCGCTCCATGCCTTACGCAGGATTTCCACGGTCTCGTCGTACAGCGCCCGGTTCTGCTCCTGGTCACGCGGGTCGGCCAGCGTGTTGAGGTTCAGTGCCTCGCGACCGTACAGACCGCGGCCGAGGCCGACCTCGACGCGGCCGCCGGAGAGCTGGTCGAGCATGGCGATGTCCTCGGCGAGCCGTAGCGGATGCCAGAAGGTGGCGATGCTCGCGGCCTGGCCGATGCGGATGCGGTCGGTGCGCGCTGCGATGTCGGCGCCCATGAGCACCGGGTTCGGGGTGATCTCGAACCCTTCGTGCCCGAAGTGGTGCTCGGTGTACCAGGTCGACCAGAAGCCCGCCTGTTCCGCGGCGATCGCGAACTCCCTGGCTTCGTCCATGACCTGGGCGTACTCGCCGAGTCGGCCGGGTGCTCCGAGGTTGTGGAATATCGAGAACCTCATCCGAGAACCTTTCTGCTCATGCTGTGCCATGGCAGGGAGGCTAGGAGTGCGATTCCCGCACCGTCAAGAGGTGATCGCCGGAAAACTTGGTCTGACCTGCGCAGGTCGCCGGACTGGCGCCACTCTCCAGCCCTTTCGTACGCAAGTGTTGACATCGCCTGAGGGTCTCCTTAGCGTCCTCTGCCATACAACAGCCATGCAGCAGTCGAACGAGGAGACCGCCATGACGCACATGGGGACGCAGGCACAGGCACAGACTCGGGCGACGACACGGACGGCCGACCGTGTGTCCCGAGTCCGCTCCGCCTGGCAGGCCGCCTGGGATCAGGGCCGGGTCGGAGCGCTGGACGACCTGCTCAGCCCTTCGTACGTCCGCCGCCGCGGGCCGGCCGGCACCGTGCAGGACCGCGAGGGGTTCAAGGACTCCATCCGCGCGGTCCGCGTGGCCTTCCCCGACCTGCGAACGGAGATCGAGGAGATCGTCGAGGACGGTGACCGGCTGGCGATCCGCTGGCGCAGCACCGGCAGCCACACCGGCGCCTTCCTCGGCGTACCGCCCACCGGCAAGCGGGTCGAGGTGTCCGGCGCGACCTTCGCCAGTTTCGACGGGAGTGCGGTGGACGAGGAGTGGGTGACCTTCGACTCCCGTCAGCTGCTGGAGGCGCTCGGGATCATCACCACCACCCACGAAGCCGCCGTGGACCCCGACCTCGTCAAGGGCGTGCACCGCAAATTCATCACCGGTGTGACCGTCGTGACCACCGACGACGACGGCACCCCCAAGGGCCTGGCCGTCAACGCCTTCGCCAGCATCTCGTTGGATCCGCCGATGGTGCTGGTTTGCGTGCAGCGCAGCTCCGCCACCCACCCCGCCCTGCACCGCGCGAGCCACCTGGGCATCAACATCCTCGCCGCCGACCAGCTCGAGGTCGCCAAGGTCTTCGCCGCGAAGGGGGACGACAAGTTCGCCGCCCTGTCCTGGGCCGCGGGCGACTTCGGCGCACCCCTGATCGAGGGATCCTGCGCCCAGCTGGAGGTGGAGATCGGCGAGCGGATCGAGGCCGGCAGCCACACCGTCTTCACCGGACGGGTCGTCTCCGCCGTTTACCACGACGTCGCCCCGCTGGTCTACAGTGGCGGCGGGTTCTTCGACATCTCGCAGACGGCACCTTTGCCCTGGTGAAACTTTCGGACCCGCATCCCTCCCCCCTCTGAAGAACCCCTCTTCTCCGTTTTCAGGAGCACGTCATGACCCACGACGCCTCGGCGCCGGTGTACGGCAGCGCGGTCGCGAAAGTCGAACCCTTCGGGGTGGACCACATTCCCGAGAACGAGCGGCACGGCAAGGCCAGTTCACAGTTCTTCGTGTGGTTCGCCGCGGGGCTCAACTTCCCCATCATCCTGCTCGGCTTCAGCGCCGCCGGCTTCGGACTGAGCTTCGGTGCGTCGGTCCTCGCGATCGTGGCCGGCGCCGCGGTCGGTTCCGTACTGATGGCCGTGATGTCCCGGATGGGAGTGCGGCTGGGCGTGCCGCAGCAGATCCAGGCGCGCGGTCCGCTCGGCTTCTTCGGGAACTTCCTGCCCGTTGCGTACATCAACGTCTTCGCCGGGGTCGGCTGGGCGGCGGTCACCGTCATCCTCGGCGGCAAGGCGTTCGCGGAACTGACCCACCTGCCGTTCTGGGTCTGCGCGCTGCTGCTGACCGCGGTCGAGGTGGTGGTGGCCATCTACGGCTACAACATGATCAACTTCCTGCAGCGGATGCTGACCTATGTCCTCGCCCCGCTGTTCCTGCTGATCACGGTCGTGGCCCTGGTGCGCGGCGCCGGCACCTTCGATGCCAACGCGCACGCCTCCGGCTACACCGGCGCCACCGGCGGCTGGATCACCTTCGGTGCCGGATTCCTCTCCTTCCTGGTCGCCTGGGCGCCCTTCGCCTCGGACTACTCGCGCTACCTGCCGGACACCCCGCACGTCGTGCGGCGTACGACCCTGTACACCGGTCTCGGCAACTTCGTCACCATCTGCTGGCTCGGCATCCTGGGCGCCCTGGTCGGCGGCAGCGCGACCAGCTCGGACGCCATCACCGCGGTGCACCAGCTGGCGGGGCCGTTCGCCGTTCCCGCGCTGATCGCGATCACACTCTCCGCGCTCGCGCAGAACTTCCTCAATGTCTACGGCGGTGCGATCTCCGTCCAGACCCTCAAGATCCCCGTCAGCCGGACCCAGGCAGTTGTCATCATCTGTGCGCTGGCCTATGTGATCAGCCTGTGGGGCGAGGCGGGGACCGAGGAGAAGTTCGCGGTCTTCCTCAACCTGACCGCGTACTTCATCGCGCCCTTCGCCACTGTGCTGCTGCTCGACTACTACCTGGGCGGCCGGAGCGACCCCCGCCGGATCGCCGAACTGTACGACAAGGGCCGGGTGCTCAACTGGGGCGTCATCGCCTGGGCGGGCGGCGTGCTGGCCTCGGTGCCGTTCTGGCGCTCCAGCCTCTACACGGGCCCGTTCGCGGCGGCCTACCCGCACGCGGGCGACCTGAGCATGTTCGTCGCGGCCGCCGCGGCCACGGTGCTGTACTTGCTGACGTACCGTCAAAAGCCCCTGTGGACACACGCCGGCACGCCGGCGTCCGAGGAGACGCGCACGGGGGACACCGCGGCAGTCACCGGATCCTGAGAAGAGCGGGAGCGGGCGGCGCTCACCGCTCGTGATCGGTCACCGGCCGGAACCGTGCGTGCAGCCGCCGGGTGTGGTCCACGTGCCGGGGCGGCCCGGTCAGTACCACCGTGGCGGTGAGACGGGGGTCGGTGCTGGACGCGGCCAGACGGAGTTCCAGCGCGCCCGGCTCGACGCGGCGGCGGCCGTCGCGGCCGGTGAACGAGGTGACGTCGGCCGGGACCGTCACCTGGAGGCGGCGCGACTCGCCGGCCGCGAGTGGGACGCGGGTGTAGCCGATGAGGCGCTGGACCGGCTGCACGACCGAGGCGACGGGGTCGTGGAGATAGAGCTGCACTGTTTCGATGCCGTCGCGGTGGCCGGTGTTGCGCACGGAGAAGGCGAGGGTGAATTCGCCGTCCGTGCCGGTCTCATCGGTGTCCACGTCGAGGTCGTGCCAGGTGAAGTCGGTGTACGACAGGCCGTGGCCGAAGCCGAAGGCCGGGGTGGGGTCGATGTTCGACACGTCGCTGGCCCTGGCCAACGGGGCCGCCAGGTATGTCGAGGGCTGGGCGCCCGGGTTCCGCGGCACGCTGACGGGCAGCCGCCCCGAGGGGTTCGTCCGGCCGCTGAGCACTCCGGCCAGGGCCGTGGTGCCCGCCGTACCGGGGAAGAATGACTGCACGAGCGCCGCGGCCTCGTCGGCGGCGCGGCCCAGGGCGTACGGCCGACCGGCCAGCAGCACCGCCACCACCGGCGTGCCGGTGTCGAGCAGCGCGTCGAGCAGCTGCTGCTGGACACCGGGCAGGGCCAGCGAGTCGGCGTCACACCCCTCGCCGCTGGTGCCCCGGCCGAAGAGCCCGGCGCGGTCGCCCAGCGCCGCGACGACGACATCGGCGTCCCCCGCCGCCCGTACGGCCTCGGCGAACCCGGAGATGTCCGCGCTGTCGATCCCGGCGCCCCGCGCCACGGTGAACTCCGTATCGGGGAATTCCCGCTCCAGGGCCTCCCGCAGCGTCGGCAGGCCGATCCCGGCCGGGACTTCGGGGTGCCGTACTCCGACGTGGACGGGGAAGGAGTAGCAGCCCAGGACGGCGGTCGGCTCCTCGGCGTTGGGGCCGACGAGCGCGATCCTGCGGGGCCGTGCCAGGGGCAGGGTGCCGTCGTTGCTCAGCAGCACGACCGCCCGCTCGGCGACCTCGCGGGCCAGCTCGCGGTTGGCCGCGGTGTCCAGGCCGACCGTGCCGCGCAGCGCTTCGGTGTCTTCCCGGTCGGCCGCCGCCAGGGCCGACGGCACCGGGTTCCAGTCCGCGTCCAGCAGTCCGAGCTGGGCCTTCTGGGTCAGTACGCGGCGCAGTGCGCGGTCGACGAGGGCTTCGGGGACGCGCCCGGCGGCGATCTCTTCCCGCAGGGGCTCGCCGAACGTCTTGACCGTGGGCAGTTCCACGTCGACTCCCGCGCCGAGGGCCGCTGCCGCCGCCTCCCCCCAACTGCCCGCCACCGCGTGCAGGGTGCGCAGGAACGCGATGCCGAAGTAGTCGGCGACGACCGTCCCCTCGAAGCCCCAGGTGTCCCGCAGCAATCCGGTCAGCAGTTCTTCGTCGGCCGCTGCGGGCACGCCGTCGGTGTCGGTGTAGGCATGCATCACCGACCGGGCCCCGCCCTCCCGCACGGCCATCTCGAACGGCGGGAGCAGCACGTCGGCGCGCTCCCGCACGCCCGCGGAGACGGGGGCGAGGTTGCGTCCCGCGCGGGAGGCGGAGTAACCGGCGAAGTGCTTCAGGGTGGCGACGATCCCGGCGGACTCCAGCCCTTGGACGTACGCGGTGCCGACCGTGCCGACCAGGTAGGGGTCCTCGCCGATGGTCTCCTCCACCCGCCCCCAGCGGGCGTCCCGTACCACGTCCAGTACGGGGGCGAGGCCCTGGTGCACGCCGACGGACCGCATGTCCCGGCCGATCGCCGCGGCCATCCGGCGGATCAGGGCGGGGTCGAAGGTCGCTCCCCAGGACAGCGGTACGGGGTAGGCGGTGGCGCCCCAGGCGGCGAAGCCGGCGAGGCATTCCTCGTGGGCCAGCGCCGGGATGCCGAAGCGGTTCGCCGAGACGATCCGCTGCTGGGTGCGCATCAGGGAGAGCGCACCGAGCGCGGGGTCCACGGGGACCGTGCCGAACGGGCGGGTCAGCTGGCCCAGGCCGGCCGGCAGGAGGGTGTCGAGGTCGACCGGCTCCTCCATTTCGTGCTGGTGGGGCGCGACTTCGCCGCCCTCGTCGGAGGCGCCGACCCACACGCCGAAGAGCTGGGCGACCTTCTCCTCGACGGTCATGGCGGCCATCAGGGCGGAGACGCGGGTGTCGATGTCGTGGGCGGGGTCGTTCCAGACGGGAAGGACGGGGGTTGTCTCTGCGGCCACGTTGGCGGTCACTTTCCTCCGACGCCCATCAGGCCCTGGACCAGGGCACGACGGGCGAACAGGTAGACGATCAGGACGGGCACCATCGACAGGACCACGGCGGCCAGCAGCCCCGGGATGTCGATGCCGTGCTCGGTGCGGAAGTTGTACAGCCCCAGGGTGATGACCTTGGAGGCGTCGGACTGGGTCAGTACCAGGGGGAACAGAAAGCCGTTCCACGCCTGGAGCGCGGAGAACACCACGACGGTGGAGAGTCCGCCCTTGGACAGGGGGAGGACGAGCTGGAAGAACATCCGCCGCGGCGAGGCGCCGTCCATCGCCATGGCCTCGAACAGCTCGCGGGAGATGTCGCGCATGGCGCCGCTCAGGATCAGTGCGGAGATCGGCAGACAGAAGGCGGCGGTGGGCAGGACGACGCCGATGAGGTTGTCGTAGAGGCCGGCCTGGCTGATGAGGTAGAACATCGGGACGATCACCGCCTGGGCCGGAATGGCCAAGCCCAGCAGGAAGAGCCGGAAGACGCCCGAGGTGATCCTGGAGTGGCTGCGCACGATGGCGTACGCCAGAGGTGGCACGAGCAGCAGCACCAGGGCGACCACGCTGACGGTGACGATCACCGTGTTGAGGAAGTACCGCCCGAAGCCGCCGGCGAGCGCGCGCGTGTAGTTGTCGAAGGTGATGTCGTCGGGGAAGGCCAGCGGGCCGCCCGCCGCATAGTCGGACCGGGATCGCAGCGTCGCCGTGAGCATCACGTACAGCGGCAGGCCGACGAGGCAGAGCCACCCGAGCGAGCCGGCGCCCGCGAGGTAGTGGGGACGTCGCTTCATCACAGACCTTCCATGGCGCTGCGCATCTTGTCGTAGCCGGACACGCGCACCACGACGAGCGAGATGACCGTCGCCGCCACGACCAGGACGAGGGCGACGGCCGCACCGGCGCCGAAGTCGAAGTACTTGAAGGCCTTTTGGTACATGTAGTACGCGCTGATGGTGGTGTCCGTGCCCGGGCCGCCCTGGGTGAGGATCAGGACCGTCTCGAACGTGGTGAGCCCGCCGACGACCATGAGGATCATCGAGGTGATGACCGAGTTGCGCAGCTGCGGCAGGGTGATGTGGAAGAACTGCCGGTACCGTCCGGCGCCGTCGATCTCCGCGGCCTGGTAGAGCACGCGCGGAATCGCCCGCGCGGCGCCTTGGTAGAGCAGGGTGTGGAAGGGCGTGAACTGCCAGGTGCTGACGAAGGCCAGCACCCCGATGGCGGTGGCCTGCCCGCCGAAGAGGTTGCCGTCGCCGAACAGCCACGCGGCCTGGGACGGAACGCCGAAGTTCGGGTCGAGCAGCGCCCGCCACAGTACGGAGACCGCGGTGGAGGAGAGCAGCAGCGGGACGAAGTAGATCGCGGACAGCACCGCGCGGTTGCGCTGCCGGCCGGCGGCCCACACGCCGAGCACGATGCTCAGCGGGGTCTGGATCGCTACGCCGAGCACGGTGACCAGGAGGCTCAGCCAGATGCTCTTGATCATGACCGGGTCCGCGAAGACCCTGCTCCAGTTGTCCATGCCGACGAACTCGGGCGCTCCGATGCCGCTCCAGCTCATGAAGGACAGGACGGCAACCATGATCAGCGGGGCGATCGCGAAGACGGCGAAGAACACCGTGGCGGGCAGCGCCCAGGCGAACCCGGGACGGCCGACGTCGGCGAGCTGCCCGCCCTGCTGCCGGCTCCGGCCGGCCGCGGCGGATGCGGTGGCGCTCGTCATCTGAGTGGTCATGTCGGACTCAGGCGGTGGGGAGGGCCTGCATGGCCTTGATGAAGCCGTCGGCATCGGTCTGCCCGTTGACGAACTGCTGGACGGCCTGGCGGATGGGCGTGTTGGCGGCGGGCGGATACGCCTGGTCCCACGACAGCTGGAACGAGGGAGCCTTCTTGACCAGGTCGAACTGGTACTTCGAGTACTCCGGGTCGGCCGAGGTGTCCAGGAACTTCTCGGTGTTCGTTGTGGTCGGCAGGTTGCCGATGGACAGCTGCTTCTTCACGAACTCGTCGGAGTACATGAGCTTGAGGAACTCGGCCACGGCCTCGGGGTGCTGCGTCTTCTTCAGCACCGAGTAGAAGTTGTTGGTGTTGCCGACGAGGTTGGCCTGGTCGCCCTTGCCGCCCTCGACCTTGGGGAAGATGCCGTAGCCGAGGTCCTTTTCGGCGAACTCCTTGTCCGCGTCCTGCTGCGTGGCGTACTCCCACGAGCCCATCAGCTCGAAGGCGGCCTTGTCTCTGGCCAGGAGGGCGGGCGAGCCGCCGTCGGTGAACTTCACCGAGTCGTAGTTCGTACCGAACGCACCGGCGTCGACCAGTTCTTTCAGCATGCCGAGGGCCTTCTTGCTGTCCGCGCTCGCCCAGGCGCTCTTGTCGCCGTCCAGCGCCTTCTGGAAGAGCCCGGGCCCGGCGACGCGGTCGTAGAGGTACTCGAACCACATCAGGGTCGGCCACTGGTCGCCGCCGCCGAGGGCGATCGGTGTGATGCCCTTCTTCTTGAGTGCCTTGACCGCGCCGAGCAGGTCGTCCCAGGTCTTCGGCGGCCGCACGCCGGCGTCGGCCAGCACCTTCTTGTTGTGGAAGAGCAGGACCGGCTGTGTGCCGCGCATCGGGATGCCGTAGGACTTGCCGTCGATGACGGCGGTGTCGAAGACGGACGGCAGGAACTTCGACTTGAGCCCCGGATCGTCCTTGATGAAGTCGTCCAGCGGCATGAGCAGGTCCGCCCCGACGAAGGGCTGCACGCTGCCGCCGCCCCAGTTGAAGAAGACGTCCGGGGCCTTCGGGGTGTTGATGATCGTCTGGAGCTTCTGCTGGTAGTCGGCGCCCGGGACGGTGTCCAGGACGGCCTTCACCTTCGATGTCCTGTTGAAGGTGGCGACGATCTGCTTCTCGACCTTGTTGGTGGCGTCTCCGTAGACGAGGACGTGGATCTTCCCGTCGGAGGCCGCCGCACCGTCGCCGCTCCCGCAGGCCGACAGGGTCAGCGCCAGGGCCAGCACCGTGCCTCCGGCGAGTATGCGGGGCATCCGCGCACGTATCTTCATCGTCTGCCTTTCGAAAGTTTCGGCTGAAGTGCCGAAATTCGCTGCAGTTCCGGACCGTAAGGGAGGCTTCGGTGAGCGGTCAACGGCCGTGCAGTCGCGCGACCGAACCGTTACCACGCAGCCGCGCGCTACCGCGTGTTCTATCCTGCGCACATGCGTGATGACGACGAGGTGGAAGGCCGGGTGACCCTGGCCGAGGTGGCAACGCAGGCCGGCGTCTCCCTTTCGACAGTTTCGAAAGTTCTCAACGGCCGCTCCGATGTCTCCCGGCCCACCCGGAGCAAGGTCGAGAGCCTGCTGGAGACCCACGGCTACCGCCGCCGCGCCCAGGCCGCGCCTCAGGCACCGTTGATCGAGCTGGTCTTTCCCGAACTGGAGAGCATCTGGGCGATGGAGCTCATCCGCGGCGTCGAGAACGTCGCGAAGGAGAACGGTGCCAGCGTCGTCCTCACCGAGAGCGGCACCCGCCACGCCCCCGCCCCCGACTGGGTGGACGGCGTGCTGCGCCGCCGCCCGCTCGGCGTGGTCCTGGTCTTCTCCACGCTGCCGGACCGGGTGAAGAAGCAGCTCAGGTCGCGCGCCATCCCGTTCGTCATCATCGACCCGGCCGGCGACCCCGAGCCGGACGTCCCCTCCGTCGGCTCGGCCAACTGGGCCGGGGGGATGGCCGCGACGCGCCACCTCATCGAGTGCGGGCACCGACGCATCGCCATCATCACCGGGCCCGAGGACATGATGTGTTCCCTGGCCCGGCTCGACGGCTTCCGCTCCGCCATGGCCATGGCGGGCCTGGAAGTCGATCCGCGCCACGTCCGGCACGGCGACTTCCACGTCCAGGGCGGCTTCGCCCACGCCACCGAACTGCTCGACGGGCCCGACCGGCCCACCGCCGTCTTCGCCGGCAGCGACCTGCAGGCGCTCGGCGTACTGGAGGCAGCACGCCTCAAAGGCCTGAGCGTGCCGGCAGACCTGTCGGTGGTGGGCTACGACGACGTCCCACTCGCCCAGTGGGTCAGCCCCGCCCTGACAACGGTCCACCAGCCGCTGCGGCAAATGGCCGAAGAGGCAGCCCAGATGCTGCTGCGCCCCCGGGACCCGGCCAAGGACGACCTGCGCATGGAACTGGCCACCCGCCTGGTAACACGCCAAAGCACGGCCCCACCGGCGACCGACCTACGACGGGCACACGGCCGCGGATGAGGGGCTCGGCCGGCGGTGAGGCGCTTGGCCGACGGTCGTATGGCCGCTGCCGGTCCGGGTCTTGCCTGCGGGGAGGGCAGGCTGATGTCCTGGTGGTGCGGTGGTGGGTCGAGGTCTTGGGGGCGGTCGAGCTGCAGTGCTTGGCCTTCGGCGTCATCGTGCTGTCCGCAGGCCGTCTGGTGCTTGCGGTCGTGTGCCGTGGTCGTGTCCGACTACGTCACCTCCGGCGGCACCGCGAAGGTGAGCCTCGTCTACGGGGACCTGAAGACCAACACCACCTACACCTTCCGCACCTCCGCCTAGGATGGCAGCCTGTACGAGACCGAGTGGTCGGCATGGGCAAAGTTCCACACCCGCGGCCGTCAGCTGAGCATCACGCTGCCGGAACCGGACAAGAATGCTCCCGCGGTGGACCTGGAGAAGTACCAGAACCCCGAGGCCGGGCGGCGCAACACCCCGACGGCGGCCAGCAGCGCCAGAAGCGCCGATGGCACACCGAACGAGACCTGCACCGAGCAAGGCGACACCACCGTGTGCTTCAAGGTCGGCGACCCCAAGGACCTGACTGCCGCCCAGAAGGACAGGATCGAGAAAAGGCTGAGGGCGGGCACGGACCTCGTCGACTGGTGCGACGACCTCGGCGTCTCGGTCGGCAAAGACTGGCTCAAGCGCACCGAAGCTTGCATGAAGTGGGCCACACCCATCCAGTTCGGATACAAGTTCAAGAACGCGAACGGGACCATCGACGAGGCGCGAGCCACCTTCGCCTCGTCCATCCAGATCAAGCTGGACCCCACGTCCAAGACATTCAAGCAGCAGATGGCCCTCGTCCCGGCCGATCCCTTCATCACCACAATCAGCGGGGCCGGCTTCGGCGGCAAGTCGTTCACCATGAAGCCGACGTTCAAGTGCTCCCCGCAGTGCAGCACCTCGGCTCCGGCATGGGACGGATCACCGTCCTGGGCAACTGCCGGCCAGGACCTGCACGCCGCCTACGCGACATTCACCCACGAGTGGACGGGCGAGGCCGCCACCCCGGTTGCCGGCCTGCAGCTTGACTGGTCCTACAGCGGCGATGTCAACGGTGCCCCCGGGGTCACCGTGCCGCAATCGCTGGGCAACTCCACGCCCGACTTCGATGTCCGCTGCGACGTGCAGGCCTCCACCACGCCGGGCTGCGTCTTCGACGCGTACAAGCCGACCTGGGTGATGAACTTCAAGAAGGCGCCGGCTGCCGTGGCCCACGCCTGGCTGATCCAGACCAAGCTGCCCAACCATCCCGGCTCCAAGTCCGCGGACAAGCCGACCCAGTACCTGCCCGCATCGGTGCGAGACTCCAACCTCAACCGGAAGCGGATCTGCCCCGACCAGTGGGCGAAAACCTACGGCAACCCGGACACGACCCCGATCGACACCAGCGACACCCCAAGCTGCGACGAGTTCGCCTACGCCGCCTCCTACAACTCCGGCGGCATGCCAGCCTCACTGGGCGGACTGAACGAGGTCGACACCGGCAACGACTGCCTGCAGACCTACGCCACCCGCTACAGCACCGGTGTGTGGAAGCTGTATGACGACACCCGCTTCCCCGCGCCGACGTACAAGGAGGTCTGCGGACGCTCCTCGATGTCGAACTACCAGAACACCCAGTCGATGCAGCCCTTCTCCGGCACGTTCTCCTCGCCGTCGAAGTACCGCCTGCTCGATAAGGACGAATATTGGGTGGCGTTTCCCGAGTTCGCGCACTGCTCCACCGCGGACAAGCTGACCTGTACGGTGCCCAAGCCGTGACCGCACCATAAGGGGCACGGCCACAGCGTGACCGGGACAGGAAAGTATTCCTGTCCCGGTCATGCGCCTCGATCCGAGAGGAGCACGACACGTGAGTGACGGCATTGTGTGGCTGGCCGAGGAGTGGCTGCGCCCAGACAGCCCTGTACTGTTCGTCACCTTCGCCCGTGGCATCACCCCGCCCGATCTCGCGGTGCGCCTGGGTGCCGACGCGAGGGCGATCCTTGAGCCGATGACCGCGGCCGAGACGCGCGCCATGACGTACAACGACCGGGTCTCGGCACGTGTGGCGCGCTTGGGTGAGTGTGCAGGCTGGTCGTTCGCGGTGGAGCAGGGCTGGCCGTCCAAAGCCTGGTGGGCCCGGCCCGAGGTCTCCGCCGGCGGCGTGGAGGTGTTGCATCTGACGGCCAAGCCGGATGACCCGCCGAGGGAGTGCTGGTACTACCGCGATGGTGCCACCGTTGGCCGCTTCGACTTCGGTGAGCGCCCCGAGGGCGGATTGGAGTTTTTGGTACCGGCGCTTGAAGAGGCCGGAGCTGTTGATGATCCGTTCCTGCCTGACTTCCCGGAGGACTACGACGAGACGCCTCCGACGCTGACGGCGCTGGAGAACCACTTCCACCTGTCTCTGCCGCGTGAGCTCATCCTCACCGGCAGCCTTCCCGCGGCGGTGACAGCGAAAGTGCCACCGGAAAACCTCGGGGACTGACTGTGAGTGGGCGCGTTGGTGGCATTGGGTGGGTGTCAGCAGGACGGGATGCTGGGTGCCTGGTCATGGGGATAGTTGCGGCCAGGTCCGCTGTCATGAGGTGACCAAGCGGCTGCTGTTTTCCAACCAGTGTGGGGTAGGTCGGCTGTCGTGGAGGTGGCTGTTCCTACCGTTTGAAGGACAACCGCAGCAACGCCCGCGAGACTCGGACTCGGCAGTGGACTGGCGAAGGAGCTCCGATGAGGACGCCTGACGGGCTGGATGAGTTTCGTTGGCGGTGGATGCTTCTTCGCCGTCCGAGGACCGAGTGGTTCTTTCTGCTGCGCGCCGCGACGCGGCCTGCTGGTTTCCAGGATATTCGCGTCTACGGCCGCGACGGGATATCCGATGCGCGGCTCGTGTGGAAGGTCTGTCATCAGTGCGAGCGGGGCGTCATTTCGAAAATCTCGCTCTCCCCGGAAGTGCAGCGGCAAGGTCTCGGCACACGCCTCGTCGACAGGGCACTCCTGGACGGTCCCGGCTATCGCTGGACGACCAGCAGCCAGTCCCCGGATGGTCGGGCGTTCTTCCGGGCGATGACGGCACGCACCGGCGCCGAGTTCGCGGCAGGAGCGCGAACATGCGAGCACATTTTGGAGAGTCGGCCCGGACGCCACAAGCCAATACTGGACCGACGCCTCCACCGGGCACGTCGCTGACTGCCAGCGCCCCACCTCTGACTGGGGAAGAGGCGCTGGGACGCCTTCTTGTCGCAGATGCCGTTTGACCGGTCGGACGTGAGGCTCGCTGAGCCGGAACGGTAGTTGCCACCACTGCTGGCATGCAGGTGCCTTCGTAGGTGGGCCAGGGCCAGTACAGGGCGATGTCAGCGGGGCGGGGTGCTGACAGCAGTCCACGGGCCGGGTCGTGGAACTGGTTGCTGTCGTGGGGTGACCGGGTGGCTGTCACGGTGTGGTTAGTAGCAGGTCGCGGTCCAACTGTGTTGGGTTTGCCTGTTTCTGTACAGGTGGGTGGCCGGGGCGGGTGGGGTTGGCCGTGTGACGGTTTTACAGGCCCCGGTGGGGGAGGCGGTGCCGGGTCCGGCTGTTTTGGCGGTGGCCGGGCGGGTGGAGCGGGCCGTGGTGGTGCGGCGGCTGCTGGCGGTGGACCGGGGTGAGGGCGGTCTGTCGTCGTTGCACGTGCGGATCGCGGCCGGTTTGGCGGGGGTGACGGAGCGGACGGTGTGGCGGTGGCTGGCCGAGGGACGCGAGGGGCGGGTGGAGGCGCGGCCGCGGCAGGGCGGGTTCGTGGTGGGCGACGCCTTGTGGGAGGTGCTCACCCAGGCCGGCGGGAACGTCGCCGAGCTGCGCCGAAGGATGCTCCAGGCGCAGGACGAGGGCGTGCTGGAACACTGGGGGGCGGAGTTTGTGCCGTCCTTGGCGACGCTGCACCGTGCGATCAAGGACGAGCTGCGTGCGGGCCGGGTGCTTCAGGTCGCCCGCGCGGCGTCGGGCCGGGTGGAGCCGAGCCTGTATGACCGGGCACTGGCCGAACTCGGCTTCGCAGATGGTGCGAACGGTCCGCCGGTCGTGGACGGCCCGGATGCCGAGCCGTCCGGTACGGGCGGTGAACAGCGGCCCGGCGCGGTGACGCGTACCCGGGTGGCCGGCGGGGTGCGCCTGTACGCGCCGGGGGCGCGACTGGTGTCCACGCGGCAGGTGGCCGGGGTGGTGGAGGCGGTGGGGCACACGGTCGCCGCGCGGGGGATCGGCTGTGTGTACGGGGACACGGGACTGGGGAAGACGGTCGCGGTCGAGCAGGCTCTGCACCTGCTGCCCGGCCGGGTGCCGGTGTGGCGGGTGATGGTGGGAGTCAGGCCCGGCCTGCCGCAGGTGCGGGCCGCGTTGTGCGAGGCATTGGGGCTGCCATCGGGGTCCCTGACCCACCGTGCCGGACCGGTCGACCAGGCGCTGACGGAGGCGCTGGCCGAGCCGGGTGTGCTGTTCCTCGACGACGCGCAGCGTCTGTCACCGCCGGTGCTGGACTACCTGCGGCAGCTGTGGGACTCGCCGGGCTGTGCGGCCGCCCTGGTGCTCTGCGGGGCGGGCAGTGAGCGGGCGCTCGCCCGGGCAGCGGCGATGCGTTCCCGGGTCCTGACCTGGCACCAGGTCAGCCGCCTCGACACGGAGCACGTGCCGCAGACGCTGCGCCTGTTTCACCCGGTGTGGGAGGACGCGGACCCGGTCGACCTGGGACGGGCGGATGAGCAGATCGCCCGCGGCAACTTCCGCACCTGGGCGAAGATCACCTCGCATGTCTGCGCCGCCCGGGGCCGCGACCCCGACGCGGGCGTGGGGCGGGACGCGATCGACCAGGCCTGCGCCCGGCTCGGCCCGTACCCATGACGGCCCCTCTCACATGCCCGGGACACACCAGTTCCGACGGCAGAGAACCTCACCCCGTTCGGCGAGGAGGGAAACAGCGCGATGACAGACAGCAGACCGCAGGACACCAACGGCGGCCACGACGTTGACGCGGGAGGGCAGTGGCTGCCACTGCCGGGGAATCCGGCCGGTGTGCTCGGAAAGCAGTCGCTGGTTGCACTGCGGGCGCCCGCAGTGCGTCGCCTGCTGGCGCTGAGGGCCCGGGGCGGTCTTACGCGGCAGCACGTGCGGCTGGCGGGGGAGTGCCTGGGAGCATCGGAGCGCACGGTGTGGCGATGGCTGGCCGAGGCATCCCAGAGCCCGGCGGCGGCTGCGCACCCCGGAGCCCGCCACACCGGCCGGTTCGAGATCACCGCGGAGATCCGGGTGCTGCTGGCGTACTGGCACGGCAACGCCTCCGCAGTCCACCGCCAGCTCATGGAGCGCGCCGCAGCCGAGGCCGGAGGCGTACGCGCGCAAACGTCCGGCACTGCCGCGCCCGTCCCGCCGGACATCGTGGCTGTTCCGGGTGGGGCAGCCCTGTCGCAGGTGCCGCTGCTGGATCCGGTCCCGTCCCTGTCGACGTTCCTGCGCGCGCTGCGCCGTGACCTGACGGCGGGGGAGCGCGCCGGTCTCGCCATCGGACCGGCGACAGCACGCGCCCATGACGTGTTTGGCAAGCGGCCGGCGTCATGGCGCAACTACGCCTGGGAGACCGACCACGTCCAGGCCCCGGTGCTGGTCGACGCCGACGGCGACCTGGTGCGCCCGTGGATCACCTGGTTCATCGACACCGCCACCAAGGTCATCACCGGCACCGCTGTCACCCCGGGCCATCCCTCCCGCGCGTCGGTACTGGCCGCCTTGCGCGCCGCAGTAGTGCGGGATGAGCCCTACGGCCCGGCCGGGGGAGTGCCGGAGCTGGTGAGGGTGGACCGGGGCAAGGACTTCCTGTCGGCCGCCGTCACCACCGCGCTCGGCGCGATGGGCGTGACGGTCAAGGACCTGCCCGCCTACAGCCCGCATCTGAAAGGAACGGTGGAGAACCTCAACCGGGCTGCGGACCGGATGCTGTTCGCCGCCCTGCCCGGCTACACCGCCGGGCCCACCGGGCCCCGCTCAGACCGGCGCGGACGTACCGCAGGGGCGGTGTCCGCCCTGTCGTTCCAGGACTTCACCACGGAGGTCCTGGCGTGGACGAACTGGTGGAACACCGCGCATCGCCCGAAAGCTCTGTCGGGCCTTACGCCACTGGAGGCGTGGCAGGCCGATCCGACCCCTGTCACCGACATCCCCGCCGCCGACCTGTGGGCCTTCACCCTCGAGGACGACGGGCGGCCCCGAAAGCTGACCAGCCACGGCGTGAGCTGGCGCGGCCGCACCTACACCGCCGCGTGGATGACCGGCCAGGCCGGCCGCCAGGTCCGCGTGCGCTACATGCCGCACCACGACCACGAGATCGAGGTTTGCGACGCCCGAGGCCGCCACCTCGGCCCGGCGCACCTCGCGGACGCGGCCACCCCCGAGCAACTGCAGGCGCTGCGCGAGGCACGTGCGGAGCGCGCCCGGCGCCTGCGCGCCGACGCGAAGGCCGCCGAACGCCTGCGCCGCCAGCGATTCGCCCCCACCACCAGCGCGGAGCCCGCCCAGCGGCTGGGAGCCATCACGGCCGCCCAGGCCGACCGTGAACTCGCCGCCGCCGACTACACCGACGTCGCACGGCTGGCACTGCCCGACCTGATCCCGCCCGCCCCGCCTCCAGCGCACTGGCGCACCCCGCCCGCCCTCGCTGCCGGCACCGCGTCACCTCCCCCCGTCCCCGCTCCAGCCGACCTGCCAGCGGACACTCTGCCGGAGCCCGGCACCCACCCCGCAGGAGACGCCTGATGACCACGGCCACCTACCAGTACGTCGACCTCCCCGACGCGGCCGTCGTCATCACCCGGGCCCTGCTCACCGCACAGGAGAACATTGCCGACACCGTCGCCGCGCGCGCCATGATGTGCATCCACGGCGGCGCGGGCTTCGGCAAGACTCTCGCGGTCAACACGTGCCTGCACGAACTCGAACCCGTAGAGGACGTCCGACGGGTCACCTTCCGTGCCCGTCCCACGGCCCGCGCGGTGCGCTACGAGCTGTTCACCGCGCTCGATCTGGCCGGTGAACCACCGCGTCATCCCAGCGAGTTCGACCGTCTGCTGAAGATGGCCCTGGCCGAGCGCCCCCGTACGTTCCTCGTGGACGAGGCCCAGTGGCTCAACGGGGAGGCCTTCGAATACTTCCGCTACCTGTGGGACGAACCCGCCACTCAGCTCGCGATCATCTTCGTCGGCGGGGAGGGCTGCCACACCGTGCTGCGCCGTGAACCGATGCTGTCCTCCCGCATCTTCATCTGGCAGCACTTCTCCCGCCTCACGCCCGGTGAGGTCCTGGAGGCCATCCCCCTGTTCCATCCGGTCTGGGCCGACGCTGACCCCGACGACATCACGTTCGCCGACCAGCACGCCGCACACGGCAACTTCCGCGCCTGGGCCCAGCTGACCGCCCACACCCGCACCGCCCTGGCACGCACCGGCCGCCCCCGCGTCGACCAAGAACTGCTGCGCTGGGCCTTCAGCCGCCTCGCCTGACCACCACACCACCACACCGCCATGCCCCTCGCCGCGCCACCGCCGCCCGTCGCCGTGGTCATCGACCCCGGCGACGACGCGATCCACACGCACACCGCCCTGGCTGCCCACCATCCGTCGTCCGGCCGGATCACCCTGCACCCCGGCCCGGGCACCACCAGCGAAACCGGCCTCGCCCACGACCTTCTCGTCGCCCTGGGTAAACCGCCCCTACTCCCGGGCCGCTTTCCCGGCGGCCGTCAGCCCGCCTGGGAAGCCGCTGCCGCCTGGATGACCGCCCTTCCCATCACCCGGCTAACCGTCCTGCGCGCCCACCGCCTCACCGCCCGCCGCACGATGCGCCTGCTACAGCTACATGCCCTCACCGGTATCCACCTGACCTTGGTCTGCCACCGCCCTCACCTTCCCGCCGCTCTGCACCAGGCCCTGCGGACGGCCGACTACGCCCTCACCGCCGACTTCGAGGCAGCCCGCCGCCACTACTACGGCACGCCTATCACCGAACCCCCGCCGGCAGACGAACACGCCGGGCCGGCAGACCGCTGGCTCACCCTGCCCGCACTGGACCGCCTCGTCTCCTACGACAGCCCCCACCCCTGCACCGCCCCGTGCACGCCGCCCCCGATCGTCTGGCGGCACCGCCCACCGCCCGTGCCGCTCACCGCGCACATCGCCCAGCAGGTCGCCCACCGGCTGCACGCGGCGACCGCACATCCCCACCTCGCCGCGGCCGTCGCCGCCGCACTGATCACCGGCGCCTCCCTCCAGCAACTCGCCACCGCACGCCCCCGCGACTACGACGACGCCGCGGCCACGCTCGCCCTGCACGACCGCGCCCGCTACACCGACGGCTGCGCCGCCTACCCCGTACCGCCCTGGGCGGGCGTCTTCCTGCGGGCTGCGGCCTGCTTCACCCGGCTGGTATCCAGCGAGGAGCAGGAACTGCTCGCCGCGCCAGGTGACCGTGGGCACCTGCTGCGCGTGGCGGAGACGGCCAGGCTGCGCTCGCCACAGCCGCCCGCAGCCCGCCGCCAAGGCTCGGTCGGCCGTGTGGAGTGGGACTGGCGCGAGCGGCAGGAAGCCGAGAGGTACGAAGCGACGCCGGCCAGCCGCGTCAGGACCTCGCGACGCTGAACCCCCTGACGCGGTCGCTCGAAGAGTCAGCCTCAGCCGATCGAGAAGTCGGCGAACTCGACGTCGCTGAAAGCGATGTGCAGACCGTGGGCCCGGCGGCCCCATTCGTGAAAGTAGGCGTGTCCCAGCGCGCGGGCCAGGATCACCGTTTGCTGTTGCTCGCCCGCGCCGGCATCCCAGGCGGCGAACAGCTCCCGGGCGACCTCTCCCGGAAGGTCCTGGGTGATCCACCGCACCCGCGGATCATCCGAAGACCCTGCTGGCGCGGCGAATCCGAATCGCACCCTGGTGTGGAAGACGAAGCCTTCCGCCTCGGCCTGGGCACGCCGACGGGCTCGTATCCGGGGCTGCCACCGAGCCAGGACCGCTTCCTCGATCGCCCGGACCTGCATCGGACCCGGCGGACGACGTGCTCCTGGCTTCTTCGTCACCCACCGCTGCACGGTGCGCTGCGACACCCCCAGCACGGTGGCCACCCTCTGGGTGGAACCCCGATGCGCTGCCAGCAGAAAACGCAGGCGGGCCTCGGTGCTTGAGGGAACAGACCGGGTGCGCAACGCGCGCTCCAAACCCTGCTTGATCTGTCCCACGTCCGCCTCTCGAAGCGGCCAGCCGACAGGGTCGGCACCTGCAGTCCGTCGCGTCAGTTCTGCCATACCGCCCGCTCCTGCTGGCCAGTTCCTGCATTCTCGGGACAGTGCTGGCTGACGCAAGCTACGAGCCCTTGGGCGAGCATCGGCGACAAGCTGGCGGCGCGGTTCACGACGGACGTCGCCGGCATCCCGGTGTTGTCCTCCTGGTATCGAGTCCCAAAAGGGCGAGGCGGGAGCACTTCGCCGGATGGAGAACTGGCGCAGTCCTTCGGCTGCGCCTTGTCCGCGACGCCGTCCGGCACGCACATGAGCCGAACGACCCGTACACGGAGAACACCACCGCCTTCGCCGTCGCCGACGAAGGGAAGAGCCGACGGCCGAGCCGGTATCCTGCCCGCAGGGCTGACGCCCTGGGCTTCGCCGACGCCCACACCGCACCCGGACACCCACACTGCCCGGAACAATGGTGGAAGGTCTTCCGGGATCAACGGACCGCTTGACGAACAACTTGAGGATCCATCGAGCCGGGTTGCCGTGTGGGGGTGAGGACCCGGTGCCGAGAGGACCCGTCCATGACCAAACGCACTACCGAGCAGCAGCGCGCCCGCGAACTCCAGCGCACCGCACACGAGCAGGGCACACACTCCAGCTACCACGAAGCCCTCAACTGGGTACGTGCCACCGCCGAGGCACAGGCTGAGAATCCAGATGCGATCGTCGTCTTCGCGCCGCACGCGGCCTGCATCATGATCTTCGACGCGTACGAGGACCCCGAGTACATCCGTGGCTCGATCACGCCGATTCCCGCAGCCGAAGCCGAGCTCGCCAACGAGCTGCTCCAGCGGAGAAACGCTCTGATGCGCGACCACTCCAAGGCACAGCTCGTAGCCATGATCCGCAGCAGGTGGGGTGTTCCGATCGCGGATCTCGTGCGTTCCACCAAGCAGGAGCTCGCCAATGATCTTGTGGACGGCGAGGACAGCCGCGAGCGCTACGACGCGTACGGGCGGGTGGCGCTGATCAACGGCAGGCCGACGCGCGACTCACGACCTCTTTGCGGAGGCGTCGGCTGCTCCGGCCACGACAGCGCGACGCCCTGGCCGGAAACCCGCGCGCGCTTCCGCGCCCAAGGGCCCTGCATCGACGCACAGTAGCCCGAGTGGCTTCTACGCCCTCGCCCATTTCAGGCCGAGCGCGGCGAGCGCGTCGCGTTGGTCCTGGGTGAGCTTGTCGCGCCTTGACTTGGTGTTCGAGACCCACACCCCCAGCTTCACTGCCACCGGCTCTGCCTCGCCGTCGATTGCGATCTCTTCGCTGTGGCTGCGCGGCACCGGTCGGTCCGCGCCTTCCCGTTCCACCCACTGCCTGAGGGCTGCCAGACCGCGCTGGAACGCCTGCTGCGCCTTGCTCAGGCCTTTCGTCGCTCGCTCGGCCGTCGGGGCGGGCGCCGGCTCCTCCAGTGGCTTGATGCCCAGTTTGGTCAGCCGTTCTTGCTGCTCGGTGGACAGCTGCGCCCAGGTGCCTGGCTGTTTCTGCCGCTGCAGCCATTTGCCCAGGTCGTCGCCCTCGAACGTCACTCCGGGCTGGATTTCGGCAAGTACGCCGGCTCCGTCGGCGTCGACGAGGTCGGCGAGGACGCGGTAGTGGCGTTGCCAGTCCAGCGGCCAGGGCCAGTTCCAGTCGGGGTCGACCGCGGCCAGCTGCCGCGCCCGCACGCGAGCCCGCTCCGGGTCCTTGCCGAGGCCGCCCTTGCGCCGGAGGTTGGCCATGTGCTGTCCGATGGGCACCATGGTCTCGTCCTCGCCCCAGACGGCGTCCTGTCGCGGTGCGAGGTGTCCGGTGGCCCGCCGGTAGGACCGGAGCGCGGCGAGCTTGTTCTCCCAGGCTTCTTCGCCCGGCTCCCACACCATTCCGGCTTCCGGCGCGTCCAGCAGGGTCTTGCGCCGGTCCTCCAGCTCTCCGGCCCGCAGCGCCTTGCGCTGCTGGTGCACCCACCGCCCGAGAGGGAAGTCCTTCGTGACGCCCACCGTCGTCTCGGTGTCGTACGGCACCGCGTACAGGCCGGTGATCTCGTTCTCGGCTCGCCAGCGGAGGAGGGCTTGGTAGCCCTCCAGCCACACCAGGGACTCCGGACGGTAGACCCGGGTGCGCAGGAACGCCGCGATGGTCGCCGCGTGGCGTGGGCTGGAGAAGTGCAGCAGCGCCGACTCCGCGGCGGCCTGGGTGCCGTCCTGCTCCTGGTCCTCGTCGTCGGCGCCGATGATCCGGCCGTCGTCGTCGCGCCGGACGTGGACCTTGCGCTGTCCGCTGGTGAGGGCGCGGGAGGCCAACTGCTCTACGAGGCGTTCCGAGTGGGAGCGGAGGCCCTGGAGCACCGCTACAAGAGGTCGAAAGCTGGCGCTGGCGACCATGTCGGTTGGGTCCTCGCCGGGCTCCAGGAAGACGGGCACGATGATCCTGGCGACCTTGGTGGAGCCGTCCTTGTTGAGCCGGAGCGCGCGGCCGATGTTCTGGACGATCTCGACCTGCGAGCCGCGGGTGTCGGCGAAGCAGATCGCTTCCACTCCGCGCTCGCCGGTGATGTCGACGCCTTCCCCGAGGACGCGAACGCTCGCGAGGAAGGCGCGGTGCACCCGGCGGCCGGCTGCGTCGATCCCATTGGCGAATTGCCGCAGCACCTCCCGCCGCTCGGTGACGAGGTGGTCGCCGCACAGCCATGCCGACCACACCCGGTCCGGGGGGACGTGGCGGCCGGCTTCCAGCTCGTAGAACTCCGCGTCGATCGACGACGCCGGCAGCTCCTCCGCCTGCGCCAGGTCGTCGTCGGACGTCTCGTTGACGTACAGCTCCGTTGCCGTCTCCGGCAGCTTCTCCGCGAAGGCCGCCGCCTCCTCGACCTTCTGGTGGAAGGTCATGACGGTGCGTAGGTTCCACCTTGCCGCGTGCTCCAGCAGCGCCGTCTGCAGGAGCGCGAGGCGCCGGCCCCGCAGCGCCTCCTCGGACAGTCCGAGGGCCGGTGAGGGGTCGCGGATCTCCAGGACGTCGATCTCGAACCCGGCGAGGATGCCGCGCTCGATGGCCTCTGAGAGCCCGAGTTCGGCCAGCCACGCGCCGTAGGTTCCGTCCGGGGCGTCGGCCATGCTGGCGATCTCCAGCTCCTGGCCGTCCGTGCCCTTCTGCGGCCGGGGCGAGGCCAGGATGCGGGGCGTGGCGGTGAGGTAGAGCCGGAAGTCCGCCGGGATCCGCTGGTTGTCGTGGATCGCCGCCCACGGCCGTCCAAGATCACCTGCGGTTCCGTGCGCTTCGTCCACGATCGCGAGGTCGAAGCCGTCCATCCGCTGCCCGTACAGGCGCTCCCCGCCTGCCAGAGCGGCCTCCAGCGGCCCGCGAACCTTCCGCTGGCCCGACGGATCGTCCGGGTCCTCGCGGTCCACCAGGGAGGCGTACGTGGCGAGCACGATGACCGGCCCGTTCGCGGCCCACAGGGCGAGCTGGATCGGGTTGGTGGTGGTGCGCACCCCCAGCTCCTCCAGTACCGGGTCGTTCTCCAGCGAGCACACCGCGACCATCGACGCCCGGTGGCCCACCAGACGCCACGCCTGGGCAGTCTGCGCCAGCAGGTCCAGAGTCGGGACAGTGACGAGGATCCGGCCGCCCGGGAAGCACTCCAGCGCGCACGCGGCGGCGGTGATCGTCTTCCCGGATCCAGTCGCTGACACGATCGTGCCTCGCGCCCCCCGAGGGGGGACAGGTGTCCTTGCAGGGAATCCAACCCACTTACGGAAAGCCACCTTCTGGTCTACCTGGTGTTCCCGAAGCTGAATAGCTGGCATTCTGAAGCTTTCCCTACCTCTTTTAGTGACTGTTTCGGGAATTACCGGGACGGCATGAACGGCGGGACGGAAACCTTACCGTCCTCACCCACCACCACCCGCTCGGCCAGCTGCGCCAGAACCTGGGCGGGCCGAAGGCCGGCCCGATCTGCTGCCGCCCTGATGAGACGGCTGGGCGCCGCGGACAGCCACAGTTCTGCGCGCAGCTCATCCGCTTCCTCCCGCCGCCGCGCCTCGAAAGCAGCCCGGGCCGCAAGAGCACCCTCCCGCCGCTCCTGGCGCTCCCGAGCCCATGACGAGCCCTGGGCATCCTGCTCCGGCTCATATTCGTCCCAATTGAGCGAAGACATCAAGGCCCTGACGCGCTGCCACTCCGCGTGCTGGGCCGACCAAATGGCAGCCAGCCGTTCCGGCTCCTCCGCGAACTCGGAGGCGGGCCCGTCCCGCCCCACCTGCTCCGCCGTCTCACGCTCGCGGACAGCGGCCTCCTCGTCCTTCTCGGAAACAGCGGCCATATTGAGGCCGTCTGCGTGGCGCCTGACCCGATCTCGCGCTACGTCCTGAGCACTCCACATGATCTTCTCTTTCTTTTTGTGAGCAGCGGCCCGCCACAGCTCGGGACGGGGGTGCCCCACGTTTTTGCCAACGCTACGTGCTGCATCAGTTTGATGCAGCCGCTACACTGAAACCCGACCCGATCGAGCGACCCCCATCCTCGTAGCCAGCTCGGCCCGCGCCAGCGGGCCCCACGGTTCTGGAGGCGCAGCCGGAAGGACCGTTGAGGCGGGGGAGCGCAGCGGACCCGCCGACCCTGGGCTGGAGTGAAACGAAAGCCCAGGGTAGCGGGGGAAAGTTCCTCGACTCCGGGAGCGCAGCGGACGGAGCGTCAACCTCGGCGCGCAGCGCCGAGGTTGTGCGCCATGGAGGACTTCCAGCAGCTCGAGGGCTGCAACGAGA